>JABDAV010000078.1:9608-15222 GCA_013289015.1 Bacteroidota bacterium
TTCATTAAAATTGATAATTGTATTTTTACAATCTGTATGGCATATTTTAATTGGAATGATACAAAAAATGTTTTGTCCAAGCTAACCTTTAAGCGCGGCATAAATGCTGTCAAAGTTGTTGCCAGCTACCAGTTAAGCAAGCTATTGAAGAAGTCGGTACAATGGGGTTATCCTGTTTCCATTTCTTTTGAACCTACTACTTCATGCAATCTTCGCTGCCCTGAGTGTCCTAGCGGGTTGCGTGCTTTTACACGGCCAACAGGCATGCTGAAGAAAGATTTTTTCAGGCAAACCATTGATGAAATTCACAAAGAGCTTTTATATCTTATCTTTTATTTCCAGGGAGAGCCTTTTTTGAATCCTGATTTTTTGGAGATGGTGAAGTATGCGCATGATAAAGGCATTTACACAGCAACGTCAACCAACGCGCATTACCTAACAGATGAAAAAGCAAAACGCACTGTCGAAAGTGGGCTTGACCGTTTGATCATTTCAATTGACGGTACCACACAGGATGTATATAAACAATATCGTGTTGGCGGCAATCTTGAAAAAGTATTGCAAGGCGCGCGCAATATTATAAAATGGAAGAAAGAACTGAAAAGCAAAACGCCGTTTGTGTTCTTCCAGTTTCTTGTTGTTAAACCGAATGAGCACCAGATAGAAGATGTAAAGCGCCTTGCAAAAGAAGTTGGTGTTGACCAGGTTCGTTTTAAAACAGCGCAGGTGTACGACTATGAAAATGATCCGCATAATTTAATTCCAACCATAGATAAATATAGCCGTTACCGCAAAGATGCCAATGGCAAAATGCAAAGCAAAAACGGCATGAAGAATCATTGCTGGAAACTGCAGCATGCCAACGTAATTACATGGGATGGGATGGTGGTGCCTTGTTGTTTTGATAAAGATGCCATACACCGGTTGGGCAATCTTCAAACTCAGTCATTCAAAGAAATATGGCATAATGATAACTACAAACAATTCAGAAGTGAATTAATAAAAAGCCGAAAGAACATTGATATCTGCGCTAATTGCAGTGAAGGGCTTAGTGTATGGGAAGATTGATCTTATATCTTTAAAAAATTTTGCGATTACATTTAAAAAGATTCAACCATATAAAACATATATGCATGTTGAAACAATATTATCACCTTATATAAATGAAAAAGGCTGCCTCTTAAGACAGCCTTTTTCATATAATATGTTTTAAAATTTACGGTTTGCCTGTTCCTGTTTTTGGCGTAGGAGCAGCAGGTACACCACCTGATTGAACATCATTCAACGCCTGGTTAGGATCGCCCGTTAAACCCGGAGGTAATGTAATATTCATTTCTTTTGCTACCAGCGGGAACATGTTTTCTACCTTGCTTCCCAGTTCATAACTATCCGGTTTTAAAATAAGATCATATTTTTTAGCCGCAAGTACTTTTTTATATGCTACCAGTATTCTCTGGTAAGAAGGTTGTAACAACTGTGCTCGGTATTGATTTTCTTTGTTCTGTGCTATCTGCTGCCAGTAAGTAAGCTGCATTGCCATCTGTTGTTTCTGCTGGGTGTTATAATCCATCACGGTTTTTGGAATATTGCCTTTGAGGGAATCATTATGAAGGGTGCTGTCAAGGCGTTGATATTCGCTTAGATAAACCTGGTATTCAGCGCCTAAAGTATCTCTTTCATACGATTGAACAAGGCTGTCGACGCCACGATATTCTGGTAAAGCCTGCACCATAATATCAAGATCGAAAACCCCGACTTTAAATCCCGGAGCTTGGGCATTAGATGTTTTAAAACCAAAACATAAGGCAGTAACACAAATTGCTGCCAATAGAACTTGCTTCATTTTTTATTGTTTAATTTTTATTGTGTGCTAATTTTTAATTCCCAACTGCTGCAGTATATCGCTGCTGCGGTCTAATTTTGGGTCGGCAAATATAACAGTAATTCCCTCACTTTTATCTAATACAAAATCATATCCGTGTGCCACAGCCATTTTTTGCACTGCATTATAAACTTCATCCTGGATGGGTTTTACAATTCTCTCTCTTTCTTTAAAAAGATCACCGTTATATCCAAAACGTTTTTTCTGCAGGTCTCTTAATTCTTTTTCTTTATTGAACAACTCGTCTTCGCGTTTTTTCTTAAGATCATCGCTCAGCATATATTGTTCTGCGTCATAATTTTTATACATTTCATTTAATTGCGCCTGCATATCATCAATTTCCTTCTGCCACTGGTCGCTGATTTGTTGCAGTTTTTTGTCGGCATCAACATATTCGGGCATTTTGCTTAGTATATATTTTGTATCTATGATTGCATATTTCTGAGCCTGACTATTGATTGTGAAAGCAACTGCGAGCAGTGCAAACAAAAATGTCTTTTTCATTGACAATAAAATTTGGTGATTTATATTTTTTGGGTTGTTAAATGTAAATTAATCCGGCTCATAACCCAGCATAAATGTAAATCTTGACACATCTTTTAAGCTGGTATTTGGTCCATACCTGTCTAAGCCTACACCATAATCAAATCCCAATAAGCCAAACATAGGAAGGAAGAATCTTACACCCGCACCAACTGAACGGCGTAACCTGAACGGATTATAATCTTTGAAAGTATACCAGCCATTAGCAGCTTCAAAGAAAGTTTCAGCATAAATAGTACTGCTTGGATTTAATGCGAAAGGATAGCGTAATTCAAGTGTGTATTTATTAAATATGGTAAAATATTCTGAGGCTCCCTGCTGATCAGGATTTACACGGGGGTTTGAAGTTTGATACACCGGGTAACCACGTTGGGATATGATATCATATCCCAATAACGCATAGCTGTTACTAAGCCCCGCATCACCCACCTGGAAGCGTTCGAAAGGAGATATCTGCAAGTCAGGATTATACCTGCCGATATAACCAAATTTGGCGGCAAGTTTCAAAACGAATTGTTTGTTCTTGTCCGGGCCTGTTGGTTGCCCTATAGGCACAAACCATTCGCCGGTAAAACGCCATTTATAATATTCTATAAGTGTATACGGATTTGACCAGTTCTCAATGCTTTTATCAATCAAAGAAAAAGGAGGTGTTGCCTGCAGTGTTAAAGCAAAGTTTGAACCTGTTCTTGGAAATATTTGCTGATCTTCAGAATAACGGGTCAGGCTGAATTTTAAACTGATATTATTAGAGAACCCATTATTAAAGCCCGGAAGATTTGTAGGATCGATATAATAGTTCTTAAGTTGGTAACGTGCATATTCGAATGTGATACCCCCTGAAAAATAATCATCAGGCCATTTTAACTGCTTTGACAAACCAACAGAAAAACCAATAGTTCTGAAAAAAGAAGTATCTGCTGCCTGCTTTACGTACTGACCGGTTGTAGGATCGTAGGCATTTGAGAATTTAGTATCGTAAATGCTAACAGAAAATGCATTTCTTTTTTTGCCACCAAACCATGGTTCTGTAAATGAAGCATTATAAGAACGATAAGCACGTCCATTACTTTGAACACGCAAGCTTAGCTTCTGGCCATCACCCACAGGCAAAGGATCCCATCCTTTACTGTTGAATATATTCTTTACTGAAAAGTTATTGAAGGTAACACCTAGTGTTCCGGTTACACCTATACCACCGCCAAAGCCGGCACTCAATTCAAGCTGATCTCCTGATTTTTCCTCAACCTGCCAGTTAACATCCACTGTTCCATTGTCCTGGTCAGGAACTATATCAGGCACAATTTTTTCCTGGTTGAAAAATCCAAGGTTTGCAATCTCACGTTGTGAACGAATAACATCTGAACGGCTGAACTTTTCACCCGGAAGTGTTCTTAATTCACGTCTTATTACATACTCTTTTGTTCTTTCATTTCCGGATATCTTGATATTCTTAAAAGTTGCCTGCGGGCCTTCCGATACCCTGATGTTATAATCAATAGTATCATTATATACGGCTGTTTCAACAGGATCAACATGAAAGAAAAGATAACCATCGTCCATATAGAGACCGCTGATATCTCCACCTTCAGGAGAAGCATTGACCCCAAGTTTTTTATCAAGAATATCGCGGTTGTATATGTCGCCTTTTTTTATTCCGAGCAAAGCAGTTAATAAAGAATCTGAATATTTTGCCGCATTGCTGAAAGTAATATTCCCGAAATAATATTTATGCCCTTCGTCCATCCTCATGTATATATGCAACCCGTCTTGCTTAGTAATAATAGTGTCCTGGGCAACAGCGGCATCACGGTAACCGATAGAATTGTAATAAGAGATCACTTTTTCCTTATCTTCTTCATACTTATTTGCATCAAATTTTGCAGCAGCAAATGGTTTTATTTTAATGTAAGGCTCAAGTACTTCTTTGGTTTTGCTGAACGAAAGAAAGCCCCAGTCTTTCATGTAATCATGAAAATTATATTTTGTGCTATCATCATATGGTGTTTCATTTTTTGAAGGGTACAGTGTGATGTGGGTTTTTTCTTTCGTGCCTTTCATCTGGCTCTTCAATTTATCTTCACTGATGGTATTATCAAGAAATGCTACCTCAGCAACTTTTACCTTGCTTCCCCTGTCAACATCAAACACAAGTATTGAAGAATTTTGAGCAGTGGAATCTCTTATTTCACTAACTGTTACTTCAACGTTCCGGTATCCTTTATCAGAATAAAACTTTTTTATTGCATCAACGGAAGTGCGTTTAAGATTTTCGGTAATAACACGGTTTATAACCAATCCTGTTTTAGGAGTAAGGTCATCTTTTTCTCCTTTTTTTACGCCGGTGAATTCATACTTTGATAAACGCGGTCTTTCGGTAACGTTTACTTCAAGAGTAATATTATTATCTTTCAGTGATGTGATATATATGGCAACATCGCTGAAATAATTTTGCGACCAAAGTTTATTGATAGCCTTTGAAAAGTTATCGCCTCCGGGTAATGATATTTCATCTCCCACATTTAAGCCCGCAATTGACAAAAGAAGATTCTGATCAAAATAATTATTTCCTGTTACTGAAATGGCTGCAACCTTGTATTTTTTGGGAGCGGTTTGATTGAAAATATTTAACAGGTCAGGATTTAAAGAAGTTACAGGTGTTGTATCCTGATTTGACACAGAAGGGATTTGTGACGGCTGCTGAGCATTAAGTTGTTGAATGCCCGCAAAGCAAAGAAACAGAACTATGGCAATCGCGCACAAATATCGCATCCGGATTAATATTATTTTTTTACGTGTTTTGATTGATTGGGTTTTGTAGCCACAATTTTTTTTAAAGCGGGCAAATTAGCCTGAATAATTAAAAGTGTTTGTTAAATGCTGCTATGAATGCAAAGGCTGTTTAGGGGATGGTGCATTTATTTGTTCATCCGTTTTTCCGAAGCGCCTGCGCCTGCGCTGGAAATCGATTATAGCTTCAAATAAATGCTCTTTGTTAAAGTCAGGCCATCTTGTTGAAGTAAAGTACAATTCTGCATATGCCAATTGATATAGTAAAAAATTACTGATGCGGTATTCACCGCTTGTTCTTATTAAAAGATCAGGATCGGGAAACTCGCTTGTGGCAAGATATTTTTGTATGGTATCCTGGTCTATCTGCCGGGGAGATAATTTGCCTTTCTCAACATC
>JABDAV010000078.1:15232-18168 GCA_013289015.1 Bacteroidota bacterium
CTCAACATCAAAAGCAATATTTTTTACTGCCTGCATTAACTCCCAACGGCTGCTGTAACTTAATGCGAGTATAAGATGGAATTTATCGTTATGACTGGTCTCATGCAAAGCCTCAAGTAACTCTTTATGTGCCAGAGAAGGTAATGTATTTATATCTCCTATCACATGTAATTTGATGTTGTTCTTGTTTAACGTAGCCACTTCTTTCCTGATCGTATCTACCAGCAATTCCATTAAACCATCTACTTCATCTTTTGGCCTGTCCCAGTTTTCGG
This sequence comes from Bacteroidota bacterium, assembly GCA_013289015.1. Taxonomy (GTDB): domain Bacteria; phylum Bacteroidota; class Bacteroidia; order Chitinophagales; family Chitinophagaceae; genus Parafilimonas. Next base: position 15,508 of record JABDAV010000078.1, read on the forward strand.
TACTAAATGCATACAATGTAAGATAACGGATATTAAGGTCGGCGCAACCTTCCAGTATATTGCGAACACTTTCAACACCATGATAATGACCGTATAAACGATCATGTCCTTTTTCTTTGGCCCAACGGCCATTACCATCCATGATTATTGCGATGTGATTGGGCAGCTTCGTACGATCGATATTGTCTTTAAGATCAGGCACAAATATTTACTTCAGCGGTAAAATTAATAAATATGAATAACCTTTAAATATAAGATTTTGCCAACAATACCACTATAATTTATCTTGAACTTGTAGTAATTGCTGCGGGACATTTATAAGAGCTTATGTTAAAAGATACTCCTACCTGGAATAACACATAAGCGTCTTTTTGCGCGCTGTTGCCTCTTTGCCTGCCTTGAATTCCGATAGGTGTTCCGGTTGCATAACTGCGATCCTGAAGGTAGTATGCAGGATAATTAATTTGTTGCGAGCCATCACTGTGTGTTGTAACGAAAGCGTTGGCGCCTGCATATGTTGTGCTTACGTCATCAATATAATCGGTAGTAGTAAAGCGGTAGCCTACTTCTGCATACAGGTTCATATTTTGATTTAAGCTGTATTTAAATCCTAAGGTAAATGGTATGCATATCGCCATTGTGCCATACTGCTTTTTTGCAGTATCTACATTTTGCCCTTCGGTACCAAGCGGCCGTAAAAAATATTTTGTGCCACTGAGATAAGCATAAGGATCGTATGAAAAAACCCCAACACCAATTGAAAGATAAGGTGTAAACCTGTAGCCCGGCACACCGGGAATGTAGCGGAAGAAATTAAAATATCCGCTTAAAGAAACTTCCCAGATATTGGTATTAAAACTTAGGTTGCGTCTTTGCTGTGTTTCATTCTTGCTGTAAATATCGCTATACGCAAGAAAGGCATAATTGCCTGAAAGACGTACCCCGATATAATTATTAATCTGCCTCAGGTAAAACATGCCGCTTGTAAATTTTGGCCTGTTTAAAGCTGCTCTTGTATTAAGATCTCCAAAATAATGATCAAGGCCCACTCCAACGCCAAATTCTCCTTCACTCTTGTAACTGTCATACAACTGCGATTGTCCATAACCTAAACCGCTACAGAATAAAGAAAGAAAAAGTAAAAGCCCGCTTAGTTTCATTATGCCGGTAAATTGAATTGATTAACGTAAAACATTATAATTTCTTGTGCGCATCAAGTTTATTATTACAGCTTAGTTTCTTTTATCAAGTCCCCAGGTAAGTTTTGTATGCAGTGTGGAAAGAAAATTATTTTCATTTAAACGAACAAGACTTATTGAAAATTTTTCTTTTTTAACGGCAAGCTGAACCTCTTTATTTACCAGTTCTCTTCGTGCATCAATAGCGCAGATGAATTCATCGCTCCTGCTTTCTATTTCAAATGAAATGATGTAAGAGTCAGGCACCACAATCGGTCTTACATTAAGATTATGCGGCGCAACCGGTGTAATTACAAAACTGCCTGCTTCAGGAAAAACAATTGGCCCGTTGCAACTCATATTATACCCTGTTGAACCTGTAGGTGTGGCTACGATCAACCCATCACACCAATATGTATTTAAAAATTCGCCGTTAAGATACGTATTGATCTTTATCATGGGCGATATGTCACGCTTATGCATAGAAAACTCATTCAGCCCAAAAGGTGCATCGCCAAACAATTCAACATTTGCATCAAGATGAATCAGCGATCTTTTGTCTATCACATATCGCCTGTTTACCAATGCTTCTACGGCAAGATTAATTTCTCCTTTACCGATGCTTGCTAAAAAACCAAGCCTCCCGTAATTAATGCCAAGCACCGGGATATTCTTATTGCGCACCAGCGTTACAGTATCCAGTATAGTTCCATCGCCGCCAAGGCTTATTAAAAAATCAACTGACTGATCTAACTCTTCGTGACCCGAAAAAAAATCTATAAGATCGCCGATTATATTTATAAACCGGGATAAAGAATAATGCAACAGCACTTTAATATTGTTGTGCATTAATCTTGATACTAATTCTTCAAGCTCTTCTTTTAAACCATCTCCATTTCCCCGGCTGTAAATTGCTACTTTCATTAAATACTTTTTTATTGGTGCATCGGTGATGGATTCATGAATAAAGATACCATGTAAATTTTTGCGGCCAATGTTATATTAAAAATCCGAAACCAAATGAATAAATAATCCGTTTCCGCCAAATTGATTAAAGCTGTATTCAACTTTAAATATAACATCGTAGGGGGCAACCATATCAAATCCTAAACCCCAGCTATGCAATAGTTTATTGTTGAGCAAACTATTGCCCGGATCTTCGCTGTAAGCGTATCCAAGGTCGCCGTATAATTTTCCGTAAAAGCGAAAAGGATAACTCACCTGCTTTTTTGTACCCGTATGCATGTTGGTGGTTATATTAAAGAGCTCATGTTGCAAAGTTGCCCTTCCCACTATGCCGGCATCTCCATCAATAACATAATATTCATAACCACGCATGAATATGTATCCATAATAACCAAACAAAGATTTATTATAAAAAGGTTGGTTGAAGGGAAGATTTAACACACCGCCTTCTTTAAACTGATCATGTTTCGGGCATGTTGATGGTTACTTTCAGGATCAATAAAGCTGAAGTATCTGA
>JABDAV010000079.1 GCA_013289015.1 Bacteroidota bacterium
ACACTTGTAGTAAACATACTCCTCCATTAATATCTTCATAATATTCATCCTTAAATTCTAAAATTATTACCTGAAAAAATCACATGTTTAGGTGATTGGCCACTGCAATCCCTCAAACTAATTTTACGTCATCCGTAAATAATGATACAACCAATAATTTGAAATTATTAATCATACAAATGAAACTAAAATATTTCCTTTCTCTATTGCCGCTTCTATTGATTTTTGTAGACACTTATTCGCAGTCAACTGACACAGCCTGGAAAAAAATATATCGTGCAACACCTACAAAAATCAATGACCTTGTGCATACAAGGCTGGATGTAAAATTTGATTACAACAAATCATGGATGTATGGCAAAGAATGGGTAACACTGCATCCGCATTTTTATCCAACTGATTCTTTAAACCTTGATGCAAAAGGAATGACCATTAATGACGTATCAATAGTAGAGGCAGGCAAAAACATTTCCCTGAAATATATATATACGACAGTAGCAATCTTTTTATCACTTTGAATAGAACTTATAAAGCAACTGAACAATATACTATCTACATTAATTATATTGTAAAGCCTGATTACACAAAACTTCTGGGTACGCAGGGAATATATTTTGTTAACCCTAAAGGAGAAAACAAAAATGAACCTGTACAAATATGGACGCAGGGCGAACCCGAATCAAATTCCGGTTGGCTCCCTACTATTGATAAGCCCAATCAAAAACAACTGAAGAAATAAATATGACAGTGCCAGCAAAATATGTAACTATGAGTAATGCCACTGTTTGCCTTTTAATATTTTACACCGCTGATCCGGATATTATCGCATACTGCTACAGGAAAAGAATCTATCACATATTCCGATGCCCCGGCTGCAGTTTTCAAACATTGGGCAATCTGATAAAACATCATAAATAGCATATCTGATAACTGATGAAGCCTTCGGTTAAACCGGCTCTTATCCAGCATCGCAGGAACCATTGGTTCTATTTTTAAGTGTGGTAACTCAAAAATATCTTTTCCTTCGCTCACCCTTTTATATAATATCTAGCAACTTGGGTTAATTAATTGCACTTTTCGGCTTACTTGGATTGATCCCGGTCAACGCTTATTGAATGTTGTCTTTTTTGTTTTCAAATTCAAGTTTCTCATTATTTTGATGAAGCGTCGCATCACGAATATATTTTTTTTCAAAATTTTGCTGCAATGGCAAGGCAGATAAAGTATTTGAAAAACAAAAAGATGATTAATTTAGAAAACTCTAAATGCTTACGGCACTAAAATAAGGGGAGCTTACACTGAATACAGATTCCCGATAAGCCAGCAAACAAAATTTTTAAGTGGTGTGCTGTTTACCAGTTTTCAAACTGCTTCAGATGCAAACAATAATGGCCTCTTTAAATATTGGGAGCCGGCTTTTGGTAGCGGTTTGCGCGTTTTGTTTAATAAAAAATCCCGTACTAATATTTGCCTTGATTATGCGAAAGGCAAGTATGGGTCATCAGGTATGTTCTTTGCGCTGAATGAAGCTTTCTGATGATTCATCTCATCGGAGGCTATAGTATTCCTGATTTTTTTCATTTTATTGCGAAACTTTTGTGAAGCGACGGTTAATGTAAATTGCCTGTCTCACTATTGCAAAGACTTATAATTTGATATATAATTTAACCTTATTGCTGTAACTTTACCTGCGTTAGCTCAGTACTATTTGTAAGTAAAACAATGAGAAATAGCTCTTTAAAAATTCTATGAGATTGATTTTGTAGGATTAAAAAGTTTTAAAAATAGTTCTGTCCTCCCGACACAAAAAGCTCGCAATTAAATGACTTGCGGGCTTTTTAATTTTTACACTTTACTGCTAAACCTTTGTCCGGGTAAAGATTATTCAATAACGTCATCCTAACCTGCAAACAGAAAAGATGATCGGCTATTATTCTCCATACTTCCTTCATATCTCCTCCATACCTCCTCCATACTTCCTTCATACCTGATCCATATTTGTTGAGAAATTGCTGTATATGTCTGATCATTCATTTACTCGATATAATGTCGATATAACCTCGATATTTCCTCGATCTATTGGATTGAAGAAATACCGTCTTTATTTCGATTACTTTCCCTTGAAATATGCTTCCTGGTATAAACAGGCAGTTTACCCGGTAATTGAGAAAGAGGTACCCGGGAAAAGAATTTGTTTTAATAGCTTTCATATAAAGCCTGCAAATCAAATTGCCGGGTTTGTAATTTTTATAGCTGAAGAAATATAATACTGCCTTAGTAATTGTATAAGCATGTATCAATTTCCCTTATACCGTGCGAATGATTGCAGGCATAAAATATATCTGTGTAATATTATGTTTAAAATATCTTATTAAAACCTGTATTAAAAAGATTTACAATGAATTACAAATGGCAGAAAATTTCATTAACTTTTTTATTTTTCTTTTTAGTGTTGCTAACCAATGCAGCAACAATAGATACTGCAATTGTTTACAGTAAATGCATGCATAAAAATGTAAAATGTGTTGTAATAATGCCGGAGCGATATAAAAATGATACCATGCATTTTCCTGTTTTGTATTTATTGCATGGATGGAGTGGTGATTACAGTAATTGGGTAAGCATGGCTTCGGATTTATTGCACGCTGTTGATCAAAACGGATTTCTCGTAGTTTGCCCGGATGGTGGTTATGACAGTTGGTATTTTGATAGCCCGGTTGATACAGCAATGAAGTACGAAACCGATATAGCAATTGAAATTCCTGCGTATATAGATTCACATTACAGAACAATCGCAAACAGGAATGCACGGGCTATTACCGGTTTAAGCATGGGCGGTCACGGTGCTTTATATCTTGCGCTTCGCCATCAAAATTATTTTGGCGCAGCCGGCAGTATGAGTGGTGGCGTTGACTTTCGTCCCTTTCCTGATAACTGGGGAATAAAGGATCGTTTGGGTAATTATACAACGCACAAAAACAACTGGGATAAAAATGTTGTTATCAATCTTGTTGATTCATTGCAAAACGGCTCACTTGCAATTATTTTCGATTGTGGTGTAAATGATTTTTTTATACAGGTAAACCGTAACCTTCATCAAAAATTACTGGATAAAAAAATTGATCACGATTATACAGAACGTCCCGGTGAGCATAACTGGGTTTATTGGAATAATTCAATACAATATCAACTGCTTTTCTTTCACAATTATTTTGTGCGGAATAAAGTATTGAATTGATTTCTTGGGTTACCGGCTATAGTATTTTATAGTTCCGCCTGTGCAAACTAGCGTCAAGTTAAGGAATAGCTCTAATCGCTTTAAATATAAAACCAGCTTGAGTTTCAGAGTAATTAGCACCTGTAATTTCAGGTTGTTACCAGTTGTCACATAAGGCGCCTCTTTCGGTTCGGTCCCGACTTGTCGGGATTGAAAAAAATCCGAAGGAAATTTTTTTCAAAGAAGCGAAAGCAGCCCCGTTGAGACAACGAAGCCATGCGGCTTGAGCATACAATAACTGTACTTAAGTGCTGTATAAAGAAAGTTAGCCTGACGCTAATAAAAATTGATCAACATAATTCTACATTTAAAAAATTATCTTACAGCCTGCTATATGATATGAAAACTTCTCTCGAAAATAATTATTGTGTACTAACGGTTGACTCTTTTGGCGGCGCTATTACAGATTTTCATTTAAAAAAGGATGCCCAAATAAATCCATTAAGCTTTACATTTACGAAAGAACAAATGCCCGAAAACAATAAAAATGGAGCACCTTACCAGGGGCATTTTTTATGTTTGGGAAGATGGGGCTCTCCTTCTGAAGGCGAAACAAAAGCAGGCATTCCTAATCATGGTGAACCAGCAAATATTTATTGGGAAACAACTGCAAAAAATAATAATGAATTATATATGCAAACAACCGCAAAGATGGAAGGTTTGCATGTTGAAAGAAATATTCAACTCGACGAAACCAATGCAGTGTTTCTTGTTGAAGAAACAATTACAAATATTAATTCTTTAGGAAGATTATTTAATATGGTTCAGCATCCAACATTAGCTGCACCATTTCTTAATGCATCAACAACAATCAACTGCAATGCAACCATTGGTTTTGACCAGGCACAGTATCAATCAGCAGAAAAAAACAGCTTTCAGTTTCCCTTTGTAAAAGATAATAATAACAATACGTTTAATGTAAAAAATCCTCAAACAAATTATAATGCTGTCTTTTCTTTTTTGGTCGATAAAAATAATAATGTGGGTTGGCTTACCGCATATTCACCTACACACAATTTATTGATCGGGTATGTTTGGAAGCGCAGCTATTATGCATGGATACATTTATGGCAACACTGGAATGAAACTGAAATTTTATACCGTGGTTTGGAGTTTGGAACAGCGGGCATACATCAACCGTATAAAGATATTATAAATACGGCAACGCAATTATTCGGCGAAAAAACTTTTACTTATATAGATGCAGGTGAATCCGTTTCAAAAAAATATTTTTGTTTTATTTATAAACCTGCAGGAAGCTTTGCCGAAGTTGAAAATGTAAAGATTGATGCAAATGCCATTATCATACAAACAATAAACGAGCTATTTACACTTGCCACATCATTCAATATAGAAAATGAATTATCAAAATAAAACCGTTGTAATTACAGGCGGCGCAAAAGGTATTGGTGCAGCCACTGCCCAATTGTTTTTTGATGCCGGTGCAAACGTTGTTGTGCTTGATGTTACAGCAGATACATCAAACATAAACAATGAAAGATGGATGTTTTTGCATTGCGATGTATCAAATGAAACGGCAGTACGATCTGCATTTGAAAGCATCAATCAAAATTTTGGAGCGGTAGATTTTCTGGTAAACAATGCAGGCATTCAACGCTATGGCACTGTAACAGAAACACCAACTGATGAATGGGACCTGGTAATGAATATAAACCTGAAAAGTTTTTACCTCTGTGCTAAATATGCTATTCCTCTCATGCAAAAAAAACAGAAAGGTGTAGTAATAAATGTTGCGAGTGTACAGGCATTTTTAAGCCAGCAAAAAGTTGCTGCTTATACAACTGCAAAATCTGCGATTCTCGGATTAACAAGAAGTATTGCCGTTGATTATGCGCCACACATTCGTTGCGTTGCCGTTTGTCCCGGAACTATTGATACACCTATGTTGCGTGAATCAATTGCACTTTCGCCGGATCCGGATGAAGTAATGCAGGAATGTATTGATATGCATTTAACCAAACGCATCGGCACAGCAGAAGAAGTGGCAGCACTTGTTTTGTATTTGTGTGATGATAAAGCATCTTTTATTACAGGCCAGGCAATAAGAATAGATGGCGGTTTGGGCATAATGATAGCCGGAAGCAAAAAAGGTTAAATATGCAGTTAACAATTAATGATGTTTCAATTTTCGCCGATGGTTTAGATCATCCTGAATGTATCGCCGTGCATCCAGATGGTTCTGTTTGGGCAGGTGGGGAAGCCGGGCAGATATATAAAATTCCAACAGATGGAAAACAGGTTGAAGTAAATAATACAAACGGGTTTAATCTCGGTATTGCATTTTCTCCAGATGCTTCATGGCTTGCAATATGCGATCTTAAAAATAAATGTGTCTGGAAATTAGATATCAAAACAAACCAGCTTACAAAATTTGCAACTAGTGCAGAAGGTGTAAATTTTAATATTCCAAACTATATTTCTTTTACAAGAAATGGAAAATTATTTGTAAGCGAGAGCGGCGCATTTAGGCAGATCAAAGGAAAAATATTTTGTTTTGATGAAGATGGAAGCGGAACAATATGGCATCATGGCCCGTTCAACTTTGCAAATGGTTTGGCATTAGATGCAGATGAAAAATTTTTGTATGTGGTTTGTACCTGGTTGCCAGGAGTTGAGCGCATTGCAATTAATAAGGATGGTTCAGCAGGTGAACGTGAAGTGTTTTGTACTGTGCCGCAAACCTGTCCTGATGGCATTGCATTTGATGCTGAAGAAAATTTGTATATCGGTTGTTATGCGCCCAGCAGAATTTATAAAGTAAACCCGAACAAAGAAGTAAGTATTTTAATTGATGACTGGGAAGCACACACATTATCAAACCCAACTAACCTTGCATTTGGCGGAAAGAACTTTGATGAATTATTTACAGCAAATCTCGGCCGCTGGCATATTAGTAAAATAAAGCTTGATGTAAAAGGCTTGAAGCTGGCTTGTCATGATTAGATTTGTTTATTAGCCTGCTTCTGGTCTTATTTGGTTTTAAAATAAATTATGCATTCGTTTACCACTAAATAATTACGAGCAAATGAAATTGAGTTGGTCAATAATCTTTGCTGCTACAGTATTACGCAATGAAGTTGCGTATATTTGAAAGTTAGTGGCTATTGCCTTATGGAATCAATTTCCTAATTAATTTATAGACATGGCTTCCAAGATAATTTGGCCATCTTTCATTTAGGTTGCGAGTTAATTCTTCTGCCCTAAGAATAGCGTCATTAACATGCGGTAAGTAATCATCAACATTTAAGTTTGACTTATTATAAGTACCACAAATTGCAAGTAATTCAACTTCTATTCTCCCTCTACCACCAATCTTTATATTTCTAAATAACTCTTCTTTGATTGTATTGGAATATTCATTAATATTTTTTACATGGAGCAAAAGCCAAATTTCAAAACAGGGATTGCTTAAAGCTAATCCATATCGCTTTTGAATGCATAGCCGAGCAATTTCTGCTATTTGCTTTGCTGACCAACTTTGTTTATCTCTATCAATAACCATCCATAATTCGTCGTCTTCTTTTAAGTTAAATTCATTCGAAAAACCATTAAGCTGTTTAATAACTGCAGATGGAGAGCTATCTGTTGTTAAACGTTTAAGAACTTCGACAAAAACTGATTGATTATTATAATATTCTTCCGATTTGAACTGCTCGAAGTATTTAATTTCTGTTTTAATTCCTTCGGTTGCTATTACAAATAGTTTTTGAACATCTCTGATAAAACTTAAACGTTTAAATTCCCTTCGTTCTCTAGGCATTTTGTCGCTTTAATACTGATAATTTATTTCTACTTCCAAAAACAGGAATTGCCTTGTATCTTCCAAGTAAATAATCTTTCCTGATTTCTTTATCAAAGCGAATTTTGAATTCTTCCAAAGAATAAAAAGAAGAAGAGCCAAACTTATCCTTAACTACAAACCATATTTCATCTTTCCTAACAATTTTTTGATTGAGAAGACTAGATTCATGTGTTGTTACAATTAACTGGCTATTTATATTTTCTGACTTACTTAAAAATAAATCAACAAAATCACAAGTCAAATTAGGATGCAGGCTTCTGTCAATTTCATCAATAACAAAAACATTATCATCTTTCATTAAATCCATCATGACTGGAATAAAGTCAATTATCCTTTGAGACCCATCAGACTCATCATTTATCTCAAAAAACTCTTGTTTATGTGAACCCTTAACATCATGACTTGTCATCATTTTAAATACCTTAATTTCATCAGATTTATCTTTCGTTATAGCATACGTAATGTTTTCGACTGGACTTGTAATGAAAGCTTTTGTACTTTCCGATAAATCTGAAAGTATATCCTTTTTTATTTCTTCTGGAATATCTTTTATTTTATCAAAATCAACATCTACTAGCTCAATTCCTTTAATACCAGTATTAAAATAGCTAAGAAATTCGTGAAAAATCACAGACAAATCTTGGTTCTCTTTTAATTCAAATTCTAAACCACCAAATTTTGAATTAGGAAAAATGATAGTTAAAGAGTTTTGAAACCAATCTATTACGTTTAATAAGTCGTCTATATTTTTTACATTGGCTTTCACATTTCTAACACGGCATTCTGTCAAAAAAAGTTGGTTTCTTCTAGTTCCAGCAGCTGTAAATTTTAAAAATTGCTCTTCGGTAGAATTTTCAAATCTTATTCCATCAAAAGAAATAATTGGTTTTTGTTCTTTTCCCTCTTCTCTGTTAAAAACAACCTTTTCAGAACTTTTATTTATTTCGTAAAGCCATTCTTCAAGAATTATATTTCTATTAAAGACAAAACCATAAGCATAATTCTTATTCTTGTGTTTAATCTCGATTTCAATTCTGGAAGGCTTCTTCAACGCCTCTTTATCTAATCGAAATGATTGAAAGTCTATTTTTTTATTTTCAGACGAAGTACCTCTTAATATAAACCTTCTTGTAAAATCAAGAGCTTTAGCGATGTTTGATTTTCCAGAAGCATTTGCACCGTAAATTATAGCAGTTTTCAGTAACCCAATATCATTTCTTGACTTTGGTTTTATTAAATGTTGGGAATGAATTCTACTTTTTCCTGTTAACATTGAGAATTCTGTTCTTGCATCAAAAGACAAAAAATTCTCTATAGAAAACCGAATTAGCATGTAATGTTGAATTATTTTGCAAATTTAGTGATTATTTCTCACTTCAATACAAACAACTGCCATCAACAAAGTATTGGGCAAGTGGGACACGCGAGCATCAGAAGTAGTAATATTGTTCAGCTTTAATTTAAGCGAACAATATGCTATGTCGCCATGGCAATATTCAACATTATAAATCCCTTACTTATCTTCAAACTTCAACTTAATAAATCTCGGATGATATATGGTTGCATCTTTTTGAATATCGTTCCAGAAATCAGGCGTAATAGTATTATAAGAAATCAGCAATTCTCCGGGCTTTGATAAATTCGGATGCGCTTTCGCATTGTATGTCCATAAACCTTTTTGCCATTCAGGTGCTGTCCAAACAGTAATAATATCAGAAAAAGGTCCAATCGGACTATCACCAATTCTTACACCAACTTTATCACTCAATCCCATTTCCTGGAAAACCAAAATATATTTTCCGTTTTTCATTGGTGATACACTTAGTTCATTAGATGCTGCATTGGTTACAGGTTTCATGTCATCTTTATTTTCACTCCACGCAGTTCCATTCCAGTAACGCCATGATTCCATCTTTTCAAAATCTTTTGGCAGCACCCTTGCTACCACAAGATTTTTATCATTGCCAATGCATCCATACACATATACATAACCATCAGGTGCAGGTGCACCGCTCCATTTTGTATTCACCAAAATACCAGCGCCCATATTGCCTTCGCCAAGTGTTTTATTATTGATGTGCAACGATGTTTCTATCTGCCGTTGGTTATTAAATGGTGGCTTGCTGCCTTCGGGAACAGCAATGATTGAAACATCCGGTTCAATAAAATCAAAAACACCGGCACCTGTTCGTTCAACCTTATAACCGAAGATGTATAAAGTATTATTCATTTCTTTATTTACAAAACCATCACCGAGCCAAAACAGTTGCTGCTTTGCAGGTGTGGAAGTATTTGGTGTAAAAAAACTTATGGGCTTTCCGCTTGCATTGGTGTTATAACGAAAATGAATTTTGGAAGCATCTGCATCATTCCCTTTTATGTAAGCTATAGTGTTGTTTACCATTGTATCGCTAACAGGTTTGCCATCTTTCACTTCACCAATATAGGTGTCGCTGAAAAGCAGTAATGTTGAATCGTTGCCTTCATTATTATTTTTGTCAACACCGCTTAATGGAATTGAAAAAATTCCATCTGCACCAAACCAGCCGGATGTTCTTTCAAACAACCTTGTCCATTCGGGCGCAGCTACTGCAGTAAATTTAAAAGCCGGTTTTTTATTTGTTGAATCCTGGGCATTCACGCAGCAGGCAGTTGATAAAAATATTATTAACGCAATTAGTTGTTTCATGGCAAACCGTTTTTATGAGAGTTCAAAAATGGAAAATATTCACCACTTAAAAAATTTTTGTTCAAATGTTTGAACATATCAAAAACTTTCTCCACTTTAGCAGTATGTATGAACATATAAACATACATACTAACGATGGAACCTTTTTCTATTGACCATAAAAGTGTTTTGCCGCTTCACTTACAGGTTGAGGAAATGCTGCGGAAATTAATAGAACAGCCGGAATATCAGAATGGAAAATTATTGCCTAATGAAGTACACATCGCCCGTAAATTAGGCATCTCCAGGAATACGGTAAGACAGGCTGCTAATAAACTGGTGCATGAACAATTGCTGGTACGCAAAAAAGGTGTAGGCACCAAGGTTGTAAAAAACAACATTACCACAAAATTAAACAAGTGGACAAGTTTTACGCATGAGATGGATGAGAAAGGCGTAGTATTTAAAAACTATTCTATTAAAGTAACCGCTGTTGTTCCTGACAAGGAAATATGCAGCCTGTTTAATATCAATCCAAAAACCAAGGTAATAAAACTGGAACGCTTGCGTGGCCTGAATAAAGGGCCGGTTGTTTATTTTATTTCCTATTTCCATCCGCGTATTGGCTTAACTGAAAAGGAAGATTTTTCAAAGCCATTGTATGAAACGCTGGAAAAAGATCATCATGTGAGTGTTGCTGTTTCAAAGGAAGGCATCAGCGCCATTATTGCCAATAAAAAACTTGCTGAAAAATTAAATATAAAGATTGGAGACCCGATCCTGTTTCGCAAACGCGTAGTATGCGATCCGGGTGACAGGCCGATTGAATACAATATCGGCTACTACCGGGCAGATAGTTTTACTTATACGATTGATATTGCTAAAGACTAAACCCCCTACCCTAAAGGGGGAGAAAAAGGAAAATTAGTGACCTGTATTTTTTTTAAATATTTAAAAGCTTAAAAGTCCCTTTAGGGATTTAGGGCTTTTTTTAACGATTAATCTTGGCTATGAGAAAGTTTAAACATTTTACAAAACTGCTCGCTGTTTCATTATGTATTTTTTGTTTGCAGAGTGCATTTGCACAAACTAAAAATATATCGGGAACAATTTCAACGCAAACAGGAGAACTGCTTTCAGGTGTAAGCATCACTGTAAAAGGAACAACCGGCGGTGTTACTTCAAACAGTAAAGGTGAATTTACTATTAGTGTGCCTGCTAATGCAATGCTGGTATTTACGCATGTGGGCTATAAACCGCTGGAGATCGCGGTTAAAAATCAAACTACTTTAAACATTAAACTTGAAGATAACAATAATGAGCTATCGCAGGTAGTAGTTATTGGTTATGGTACTGTAAAGAAAAGCGACCTTACAGGCTCTGTTTCTTCAGTAAAGTCAGAAGACCTTAAAGCAGTACCTGTCACGTCTTTCGACCAGGCTTTGCAAGGCCGTGCTGCAGGAGTTCAGGTTACACAATTATCCGGTAAGCCCGGTGCGGAAACATCAATAAGAATTCGTGGCACAACATCTATCAATGCCGGCAATGAACCATTATATGTTATTGATGGAATGCTGGTAAACAGTGATGCCGGTGATATGACAACAGGTGTTACACTCGGTCCGCGCATCGGTGCTTTATCTGCCATCAATCCAAATGATATTGAATCAATAGAAATCTTAAAAGATGCATCTGCAACAGCAATTTATGGTTCACGTGGCGCTAATGGCGTAGTTATTATCACCACAAAACGCGGCAAAGCAGGACAAGGCTCTGTTACGTTCGATACCTATTTTGCACAGCAGACGGTTGCACATGATGTGAAGGTTTTAAATGCTGCACAGTTTGCGGATTTTGTAAATGATGCAAAACTGAACGCCAACCAAACACCGGTTTATGTAAACCCTAAAAATTTAGGTGAAGGTACAGACTGGCAAGGCGAGTTGTTTAGAACAGCACCGATGGCAAATTACCAGGTTTCCTTTGCCGGCGGTGATGACAAAACCAAGTATGCTATTTCAGGAGGATATTTTGACCAGGATGGCGTTATTATAAACTCAAACTTCAAACGTTATAGCTTTCGCGCAAACCTTGATCGTGAAGTAAGCAAGCGCTTAACTGTGGGCGACAATCTCACGTATGCAAGAATCAGCTCAACCGGTGTGCTTACCAATGCCGGAACAATTGTTCCCGGTGTGGTTACTGCCGCATTATTATTTAACCCGGTTCTTCCTGTATATGATTCAACAGTAAAAGGTGGTTACACATTTGAAAATGACAGGGGAACTACTTTAGGCAACCCGATTGCTGATGCGAAAGAATATAATTCAGTTAGCACAAGCTCAAGGTTTATAGGCAATGTATATGCACGTTATAAGATCACTAATGATTTAGAATTGAAAACAAGTTTTGGTGTAGATGCATTTATGGACAGAGAAAATTCTTTTGGTCCAAACTTTTTAAAACGCACACAAGCCAGCCAGGGTGAAGCTTCTATTGGAACTGTTGATGGTTTAACATGGCTGAATGAAAATACATTAACCTACAATAAAAGCTGGCACGATAAACACCGTATAAATGCTGTTGTTGGTTTTACCACACAAAAATTTAATAATGAAAGTTTGTTTACGTATGCCTTTGGTTTTCCTGATGGCAGAACCGGCTACCATAATATCTCTGTTGCGCAGAATCCTCAAACACCGGTTAACAATGAATCACAATGGTCGCTGGTTTCATATATAGGAAGAGTAAATTATACTTTAAGCGATAAATATCTTTTCACCTTAACAGGAAGAATTGATGGTTCATCAAAATTCGCTGAAGGCAACAAGTACGGATATTTTCCTTCAGGCGCATTTGCATGGCGTGTGTCTAAAGAAGATTTCATGCAGAATATTACTGCCATTTCTGATCTTAAATTACGCGTTAGTTACGGCGTGATAGGCAACCAGGCAATTCCGCCATACCAGTCTTTAGCATTGGTTGGTCCTTATGGACAAGGTGTTTTTAACAGCTCTGCAGGCAGTGAAGTATACACAGGAATGGAACCGCTGAGTTACGTAAACAAGGACCTGAAATGGGAAAGTACAAAGCAGTTTGACTTAGGCGTTGATATAGGGTTTTTAAAACAACGTATAACCTTAACTGCTGATTATTATTCAAAGCTCACATATAATCTTTTACTTTCAACACCTATTCCAACAACAACAGGCTTCAGTTCTACGCTGCTGAATGTTGGCAATATATCAAATAAAGGTGTTGAATTTGACCTGCACACAATAAATACAACAGGTGCATTGCAGTGGAGTACTTCACTTAATTTTTCAATGAACAGGAATGAGGTAACCAACCTTAATACATCAACAGATATTTTATTGATGAACGCAAGTTTGCTGAGAAAAGGTGAGCCTATCGGAACATTTTATGGCTATGTTTTCGATGGCATTTTTCAATCTGATGAAGAAGCAGCAAAAAGCCCCGTGTTGGTTGGCCAGGAACCAACAGCATCAAATCCTGAAGCCATTGCAAAAGCCGGCGACAGAAAATATAAGGACATAAACGGCGATGGAAAAATTGATGCAAACGACAGGACAATTCTTGGCAGTGCACAACCAAAGTTCACGTATGGTTTCAACAATACTTTATCCTACAAAAATTTTGATCTCAGCTTTTTCTTCCAGGGTTCAGAAGGCAATAAAATGGCGAACTTTAATTCGTTCAACCTTTTAAATTTTACAGGCCAGAACAATGTATTGGCCGAAGCAGGCTTAAACAGGTGGACGCCGGAAAATCACGAGAATCAATATCCAAGAGCTTTAGCAAGTGGCAGTCTTGATGTAGGCATTTTTTCTTCGGCCATTGTTGAAGATGCGTCTTACCTGCGTTTGAAAAACGTATCATTGAGTTACAACATTCCACGCAAAATTTTACAAAGAGCAAAAATTCAATCAATAAGAATATATATAAGCGGAACCAATTTATGGACGCTTACAAAATATACAGGTTATGATCCTGAAGCAAACACGTATGGTCAAAGCACCACATTAATTGGAATTGATAACGGCGGTTACCCGCAGGCAAAAATTTACCAGGTTGGTGCAACATTAGGTTTCTAAAATTTTAAAAAAATATTCATGAAATGAGCCAAAGCATAAACTTCAAACCAACGAAATTTTATTTGGCGAATTCCATGTGGCAATAAAAAATAAAAATGAGCACATGAAAAAATATTCATCTTTTATCCTGATAATTTTAGCTGCTATATCATTTACATTTTCTTCCTGCAAAAAATTTTTGGAAGAAGATCCAAAAAATGTAATTGCCATCACTAATTATTATCAAACAGAAAATGATGCGATCGCCGCTGTAAATGCCATCTATGCTTATCTTAATTCAACAAGCACAGGTTCTACCGCAGGTGTATATCACAGCACATTCTGGGTTATTGCAGGCTGCGCTTCAGATGAAATGATCAACAAGAATGTTTTTCAGCCTGATATTGATCAGATAAGCAATTTTTCTGAATCCCCGGTTAATAATAGTCTTGAAGAAACATGGACAATGCATTACAAGGCCATTACGCTTGCAAACATTGCCATTTCAAGAATTCCGGTAATACAAATGGACACAATTTTAAGAGCGCGCCTGATTAATGAAGCGCATTTTCTGCGCGGACTTTTATATTTTGATATGGTGCGCATGTTTGGCAGTATTCCATTGGTATTGCAGGAAGAAGAACCTTTAACGCCGGTCACTGCTTCTGTTGATGATATCTATGCTCAAGTAATTGCTGATTTAACTGTAGCAGAAGATTTACCTGATAGTTATACTCCCGGAGATGGCCGCGGCCGCGCAACAAAAGGTGCAGCAAAAGCTATACTTGCTAAAGTTTATTTAACGCAACAGAACTGGCAGGCTTGTGCAGATAAATGCAAAGAAGTTATCAATTCAAATCAATATGCATTGTGGGATGATTTTGCTGATGTGTTTAAACTCTCCAGCCGTGGTGGTAAAGAAGCTATTTTTTCTGTTGGATTTGGCGATGGCGGCGGCTCTATAAGCTTTTGGGAAGTTGGCCAGTTTAATGTGCGCTTACTGCCGCCGGCATTAAGTGTTGATGGCGTTCAGAATGCGCAGGGTTGGCAGGTGCCAACACAAAATTTATACGATGAATATGATCCGCAGGATAGAAGAAGAGAAGTAACATTTATCACACAGGTATATAATCCGGATGGAACTATTACAACCATTGATCCTTACATAAGAAAATATTGGGACAGCACTGCCGAACCACAGGGCAATGGTTCGGCTAATGATTATCCTGTGATCAGGTATGCTGATGTATTGCTGATGTATGCAGAAGCAGAAAACGAACTGGGTAATACAAACGAAGCATTAACCTATATAAACATGGTGCGTAAACGTGCACGCTGGGATGGCAATGTTGAGCGCAGTGCAGTGCCTGATTATGCTGGCTTAACACAGGATGAATTCAGAGCGGCTGTTTTGAAAGAAAGGAGAATGGAATTTGTGGCAGAGGGCCAGCGTTGGTTTGACCTTGTAAGAACAAAAACACTGGAAACATTAGTGCCCATAGCAAAGCCGGGCATAACACCGCAGGACAAACATTACCTGTTTCCTCTTCCACAATACGAAGTTGATCTGAATCCGAATCTGAAACAAAATCCGGGTTATTAAGCCCCGGCCCTAAAGGGAGAAGAAAGTTTTAACTAATAATATGTTCCCATCTATAATAAATAAATACACTTCTGATAACTCCTCTTCAGGGGTTGAGGGCGAGGTCGGGGGTACGGCAATTGTGATGGATATCGGCGGAACAAAAATTAAACTTGGATTAGTTCAGAACAATAAAATTGTATGTACCACAAGTATTGATGCAGCATCATCAAACGGGTTAAAAAAAAATTTACCGGTGATCGAAAGCACCATAAATAAAATGCTTAAACAATTCTCAATAAATAAAAATGAAATAAAAGGTGTTGGAATTTCCATGCCCGGCATTGTTGACAGCAAACAGAAAAAAGTGCTTTCAATAGATAATAAATTCAATGATGTTGTTGAAATGAATTTGAGCGGATGGATTGATAACACCTGGCAAACAAATCTTGAAATAGAAAATGACGCACGTTGTGCATTGATCGGCGAATGGCAGTTTGGCAAAGGAAAAGATTACGATAATGTTGTGCTGATGACAATAGGCACAGGCGTTGGCTCATCGGCAGTAATTGAAGGAAACATATTAAGAGGAAAACATTTCCAGGCAGGTTGTTTAGGCGGGCATTTTACTGTAAATATTAACGGTGCAATATGCAATTGCGGAAACATAGGCTGTGTTGAAACAGAAGCTTCAACATGGAATATAGAACGCATTGCAAAACAAAATGCAGGTTATGCTTCAAGCACTTTATCAAAACAAAATAAAATTGACTTTGAAAATATTTTCAACAGCGCAAATGAAGGCGATGAACTGGCAAAAGAGCTGCGCAATACCTGTCTTGATGTGTGGAGCGCAGCCGCTGTAAATCTTATACATGCTTATGATCCGGAAGTGCTGATCATCGGCGGCGGCGTAATGGCAAGTGCTGATCATATCATTCCATACATACAAAAGAAAACGGATGAACATGCATGGACACCGTGGGGAAAAGTAAAGATTGAAGCCGCGGAAAATATTAATGCGGCGGCTTTGTTAGGCGCGGCTTATTTAGTTTTTAATAATTAAAAGAAAAAATATTGAAATCGAATTTCGACAAATTTCCAAACGTAAGGATCAAAGATCATAAGTGCACAACAGGATGGAAAGATATCGCTGATGTATTGCACGATGCTATCAGCAAAAAGCAAGCTGACAAAATTATTGTTGCTGTTGAATGCTATCATGGCGTTTATATGGATGAAATAGCTGCATCACTGCGTGAATATTTTCCTGGTGCTGCATTAATGGATGCATCTCCAGCTTTAAAAAGCACTCAGGATATCAATAAAATGGTGTATTCGTTTGTAACAGATGATCCTGTGTTCGGTTACATGGCGCCGCTGAATCTTGGAGATTTTTTTGATGCTGATATAATTACATCAACACAAAACAAAATTGAAAGCAGTGAAAATAATACAGTAATTGTTTATGGCATTGGCGCTTCATTGATTGCAGATAATGCTGATGTGTTGGTTTACGCTGATATGCCTCGTTGGGAGATCCAGTTACGTTTCAGATCTAACTCGGTTAGTAATCTGGGTGCGGATAATAACAACGCAGAATTTTCTTATCAATATAAAAGAAGCTTTTTTGTTGACTGGCGTGTATGCGACAGGCATAAGAAAAATTTAATGAACAAATGGAATTTTATTTTGGACACAACTATTCCTGGTCAGCCAAAAATGATAACGGCGGATGCATTTGCAGATGCGCTGGAACGCACGGCACACCAGCCTTTCAGGGTTGTTCCTTTTTTTGATCCGGGTCCGTGGGGTGGTCAATGGCTGAAAGATGTTTGCGATCTTGACCGTATGCAACAAAATTTTGCATGGGGTTTTGATTGCGTGCCTGAAGAAAACAGTTTGATGTTCAGGTTTGACAATGATGTGCTGTTTGAAACACCGGCGAGTAATCTTGTTTTTGCAAAGCCAAAAGAATTGCTTGGCAAAAAAGTGTATGAAGCTTTTGGTGATGAGTTCCCTATCCGTTTTGATTTTTTAGACACCATTGGTGGCGGAAATCTCAGCTTGCAGGTGCATCCTTTAAAAGAATATATCCGGGAAAAATTTGGTATGGCTTATACGCAGGATGAGAGTTACTATATTCTTGACGCGAAAGAAAATGCTTTTGTATATCTCGGCTTAAAAGAAAATATTGTTCCTGAAAAAAT
>JABDAV010000080.1 GCA_013289015.1 Bacteroidota bacterium
ATACCAAATTACGAGACACCTCTAAGGGGTATAGATACTTGGTAAATTTGTACATGCTATTTTATTTCCTAACAATGCTTCCGGAAAAAGTTATTTTAAATTTAAACAGGAGTATTATGCGCAGTCCCTGATAATAAAAAAGATAGCCGGCACTGGTGACGCAGTTCCGGCCTGAATAATAACAAGCCAAGGTATATAACAGCATAGCTGTTAAAGGCATATTATTAACTACTAAAACAAAACTATGAAATTAGCAGCCATAACCTGCGTGGTAACAAAAAGGTAATACAAACTTAATATTCAGGTACACCTCCTGAAAACTGACTCTCTGCGTTCTTATTTTTTTAAACTTTTAATATTCATTAATGGCTGGATTTTCTTATTTAAGAAAAGGCATTGCCCTATCTGTATTATTTACTTATTTCTATCATTCAGGGATTGCTCAAAAAAAGGTCTACACACTTTCGCAACTGGTAGATTCTGTGCGTACGCATCTGCCTGTATTAACTGCTAAGAAAGCATTGGTTGAAGCAGCTCAGGCTGGCGTTATTGATGCCAAAAATACTTATCTGCCTAAATTAAATATAGGCGAAGAGTTATCAATTGGAACAGCTAATGATGTAGCAGGAAGCTATATTCCGGTGAGTGGAATTATTCATCCTGTTTCCGGCGGTATAACAAATGAGAATAACTATGATGCACAAACAAACAACTTAGCTTCTTTATATACAGAATATGAGCTGATCAATTTCGGGCTGAAAAAATCTGTTGTAAATAAAGCTAAAGCATATTCAGATGTACAGCAGGCTGATTACGATAAAACTTTATACACCACTGCAATACAGGTAAGCATAATTTACTTTGATATTTTAAAAAACCTTACGCTGATTGATGTTGATAAACAAAACATCAATCGTTATCTATCTGTTTATACAATCATACAGGCGCTAACAAGCAGTGGTATAAATGCCGGTGTTGATTCTTCTTTGGCCAAAGCTGAGATATCGAAAATCAAGGTCGATTATAACCAGCGTTCGGGTATCATTAATCAACTATTACAAAGATTAAGTTATTACACAGGCATAAAACCTGGTGATATCCAAATTGACACTATTAAAGTTCATGACATAGCGAATACTAACTTTTATGATATGGTAAATACTGTAAGCAATCCTTTATTGGTTTATTATGAAAAGCAACAGGAATTATATAATTATTCAGCAAATGTTATAAAGAAGACTTACTTACCAAAGGTTACATTAATCGCAGGAGTGTGGGCCAGAGGGTCAAGCATTCAATACAGCAACAACTATAAACCTTTAAACTATGGTTTGGTCTGGCAGCGGTTTAATTATATTGGAGGCATTGCTATAACATACGATCTTTTTAGCTCTGTACATCAGAAAAATAAATTGTCAGTAAACAGTTTTGAAACAAAAGCTGCTACTTACAATTTACAGCAACAACAATTAGAAAATAATAATGCGGCTGCAGAAGCAAAACTGGCTATTCAAACCGCGGAAGAAAATTTAAAAGAACTACCCATACAGGCTGAAGCAGCATCACAAGCATATCAGCAAAAATTAGCACAATACCAGGCAGGCATAATCAACCTTATCGATTTATTGAATGCTTCCTTTATTTTATACACAGCGCAGCAATCGTATGTTGAAACGCTTAACGATTGGTATAAAGCCAACCTGCAAAACGCAGCAGCTTCAGGAGGATTGGATCAGTTTATTCAAAATTTTCAAAAGTAGAAAATGGTAAAAGCAGCATTAAAAAGGCCAATTACTATCATCATATTATTTGTTGGATTATTACTCTTTTCCATACTGGCTTTACGCAGCATACCTATCGATATCTTCCCGCAATTAAATGCCCCAACTATTTATGTTATACAGCAGTATGGTGGCATGAGCGCAAAACAAATGGAAGGATTTTTTTCAACCAAAATGCAAGACCAGTTTTTATATGTGAATGGCGTAAAAAACATCGAAAGTAAAAATATACAGGGCCTCACTTTAATCAAGATTTCTTTTTATGAAGGAACAGATATGGCGGAAGCATCAGCCGAAGTGGCGATACAGGTAAACCGTTGTATGTCTTTTTTTCCACCGGGTGCGTTGCCACCACAGGTTGTAAGGTTTGATGCATCCTCATTACCTGTTGGTGAGCTTGTATTTAGCAGCAAAACACACTCATTGAATGATATTTTCGATATGGCCAATACCTTGATAAGGCCGCTGTTTAGTAAAGTGCCGGGATTATCAGCCCCACCGCCGTTTGGTTCAAATGCACGTTCTATTATTTTAAAAGTTGATCCGCAGAAACTAAGAGAATATGGTTTATCTCCTGAACAGGTTGCTATGGCGTTGGGTAAAAACAATGTGATGACGCCATCCGGAAATGTGCGCATTGATAGTACCATGTATATCGCCAGTGTAAACTCGCAGGAGCAGACGATAAAAGATTTCGGAGATATTCCTATCGCCAGCGATAACATCCGGACTATCTATGCAAAAGACATTGCCAGCGTAGAAGATGCCTCGGATATTGTAGTTGATTATGCGCTGGTAAATGGCAAGCGGTCTGTTTATTTTCCTATCGTAAAAACACCTGATGCATCTACGTGGGAAGTAGTGCAAAACCTGCGCAGTGAATTGCCGGAGATGCAAAGCCTGTTGCCGGATGATGTACAATTAACGTATGAATTTGATCAGAGCATTTTTGTAATGAACGCTGCAAAAAGTTTAATGATAGAAGGTATTCTCGGCGCTATACTTACAGGCCTGATGGTGTTATTATTTTTAAAAGACTGGCGCAGCAGTCTTGTTGTTGTTATCACTATTCCCGTGGCGATATTAAGTGCAGTGTTTTGTTTGAAGATGGTTGGTCAAACCATAAATATAATGACGTTAAGCGGCCTTGCATTGGCGATAGGAATTTTAGTTGACCAGGCAACCGTTACCATAGAAAATATACATCAGCATTTGGAAATGGGTAAGTCGAAGAAACAAGCCATACAGGATGCCTGTACAGAAATATCATTCCCATTGCTGTTGATATTGCTTTCTATCCTTGCGGTTTTTGCGCCATCATTTGTTATGTCGGGTATTCCCAAAGCGATGTTCTTACCGCTATCATTGTCTATCGCTTTTGCGATGATCGTATCTTATATCGCCGCTCAAACATTGGTACCTATCATTGCTAACTGGTTGTTGAAAGCTGAAATGTTTCAATATCATCACGAGGGCTTTCACGCCCATGCGGGATTAGGACTTGACAAGCAGGAAATTTCAGAAATCAATCTTCACACAAAAGAAGATATACGTCAGAAAAAGAAGGATGATGTATTTCAAAAAATGAAAGTGAGCCTGCTTAATATACTTAATAAGTGGATGCCCAAACGTAAGCTCATTGTAACCGCCTATCTTATTTTAATCACGGCAGCGGCAACAACAAGTTTTGTTTTTATAGGAAAAGATATGTTGCCAGTATCTAATGCCGGCCAGTTACAATTAAGAATTAAAGAACCTGATGGAACGCGCCTGGAAGTGACAGAGCAAGCTGTAAAAAAGATTCTTGATATAATAAACAATACGGTTGATAACAATGTGCTCATCAGTTCTGCTTTTGTTGGGCCGGTATCACCCAATTATGGCCACAGCAATTTATATGTGTTTAACAGTGGTAGCCATGAAGCAGTTATTCAGGTGCAGTTGAATGAAGATTTCAAAGGAAATATGGATGAGCTGAAAGATAAAATCAGAAGCGCTGTCAGCAAAGAATTCCCATCTGTACGTTTATCTTTTGAGCCTATAGAACTCACAGAAAAATTAATGTCCCAAGGTGCTGCAACACCGATAGAGGTGAGAGTAGCCGGTAAAAAAATGGATGACATAGCCAGTTATTCTGCAAAGCTGGTAAACCAATTAAAAACGATTTCTTTTTTAAGAGATGTGCAGGTTGCTCAACCGCTGCAGTTTCCTAACATCAATATTAATATTGATCGCATCCGGTTAGCGCAATTGGGATTGAATATAGATGATATTTCAAAGAGTGTTTCCGATGCTACGGCATCAAGCCGTTACACACTTAAGAATTTATGGCTTGATGATAAGAAGCAATACACATATAACACAGAAATACAGATACCTGAATACATGATGAATAATATCCAGGCTATTCAATCAATTCCATTGGTGCCGGGTAAGATGCGTCCTTTATTATCAGATGTTGCGAATATTACTATCAATCGCGAACCGGGCGAATATGACCGCGCAGGGCCACGCCGTTTTGTTACCATCAATGCTAATATTTATAAAAAAGATTTGGCAACTGCTACAGATGCTGTTGAAAAAGCAATTGCAGCGATTGGCAAGCCTCCTGCAGGAATGAATGTAGAAGTAAGAGGCATGTCATCATTACTTACAGAAACTTTCAGTTCATTACAAAATGGTTTGATTGCTGCAGTAATGGTTATACTATTATTGCTTACTGCAAATTATCAATCGGTTGGCTTAGCGTTATCTATACTTTCTACTATTCCGGCGGTATTATTGGGTTCACTATTAATGTTATTGATTACAGGGTCAACGTTAAATCTGCAATCATACATGGGCATTATTATGTCGGTAGGTGTATCAGTTGCCAACGCTATCTTAATTGTAACCAATGCAGAAAATCTCAGGGTGGAATACCGTAATCCTTTTAAAGCTGCTACTATTGCTGCGAGCGTAAGACTTCGCCCCATTCTTATGACCAGCCTGGCAATGATTGCCGGTATGTTGCCTATGGCAAGCGGTTTGGGTGAAGCAGGCGATCAGTCAGCACCGCTTGGCCGTGCGGTTATTGGAGGTCTTATCGCATCAACTTTTGCTGCATTGTATATCGTACCGTTAACATACGGGTGGATTCAACAAAAAGCATCTTACAAAAGCAAATCACTGCTGGCTGAAGATGATACGGCTGATCAACTTTAAACACATCAACATTAATAAATTAAATGATTTCAAATATGCAAACAAAACAGGTATTATTCTTTTTTATTTTATTGATAGGTATTGCTGGTTGCTCAGAACGAAACAAAGAAAATAAGCAGGCTGCATCGAATACCATAACTTCATCACAATACCAGCTTATTGCAGTGAAACCAGGCGGCCTTCAAAAGCTGCTGAAGTTGCCGGGACAACTGGCAGCTTACCAGGAAGCCAGCATTGTGCCTAAAGTGAATGGTTATGTAAAATCTGTGTTTGTAGATATCGGTTCTCGCGTAAATAAAGGCCAGTTGCTGATGGTTATTGAAGCTCCGGAATTACAACAGGAAGAAGCCCGTGCTAAAGAAAACTATGCACAGGCCTTGGCCAATTATAATCTAAATAAAGAAAATTATGCACGTTTAACTACAGCAGCAAAAACGGCTGGTGCTATTGCACCAATGTCGCTTGAAACAGCAAAAACAAAAATGGAGTCCGACAGCATTTTAAGCAACTCTGTAAAAGCCAATTGGCAAATGCAACAGATCATGCAAAGTTACCTGCGTGTAACAGCGCCATTTAGTGGTATTATCACAGAAAGAAACATACATCCGGGTTCATTGGTAAGTGCCGAAATAAAAGATACGAAACCAATGCTTGAAATAAAGCAAACAGCAAAGCTTAGGTTACAAGTCGATATTCCGGAAGATGTTGCTTCTGGTCTTAATGAAGGTGATGATATAACATTTTACCTGAGCGCTTTTCCAGGTAAAAAAATGACTGCAAAAATTTCAAGGAAAGCAGATGATGTTGATTTGCAATACAGGTCTGAACGGATTGAAATGGATGTGCAGAATACAGGGCTTAAATTGGCGCCGGGCATGTATGCAGATGTAACATTTAATGCGAAAGGAAATCCCGATGCTATGGTGGTGCCAAGATCAGCCATAATAACATCAACAGAAAGGAAATATGTAGTAGCCGTTCGTAATGGTAAGGCAAACATTATAGATGTAACAACGGGTAATGAAACAGATGCTGATGTAGAAGTGATGAGTAATTTAACAAGCTCTGACACAATAATAGTTAACGCGAATGATGAAATAAAAGATGGAGACCTTATAAAACTTTAACCGGCAAAAAGCATCTGATTATATAACCCGACATTTTAAGTTTAACCGAATGAATGCAAAATTATTTGCAGGCATTGCGTGCGCTGGTTTAAAAAAGATAAAAATGAGTTTTCCTGAAAATTACTTTCCGCAAAGAACTGTACAGGGCAATTGCCGGTTTATTATGTAGTCAGCTAATGGCTTGCTCTGCGCTTCAGCACGCCGCCTGATGTTTCTTTAATGGTACTTGCAAAGATGAATGCCTTGGGGTCCTCAGCATAAACAAGGTTCTTAAGTTTGCGCAATTCGAGCCTTGTAATAACAGTGAAAATAATATCTACCTCTGAATGAATTTCATATTTGCCTGGTAGAAATCCGCGTTCGCCTTTATAAATAGTAATGCCCCGCCCCATTTCATTTACCAGTTTTTCCTTTATGTGCTCGCTGTTTGCAGAAATAATGGTAACACCTGTATAGGCTTCTATTCCTTCTACCACATAATCGGCTGTTTTTGTAGCAGTGAAATAGGTAAGCATTGAATACAATGCAGTTTCAATACCAAAATGAAAACCTGCGATAATAAATATGATAGCATTTATAAATAATATTATTTCGGTCATGGTAAAACTGCTGCGTTTAAGCGTGTAAACAGCCAGCACCTCTATGCCGTCCATAGCCGCACCTGCACGAATGTTTAAGCCTAAGCCAACGCCAACAAAAAAACCACCAAAGATTGAGATCAGCACCCTGTCTGAAGCCATTACTACTTCCGGAAAGTGAATAAAATGAGTGCATAAGCT
The DNA here is from genome assembly GCA_013289015.1 of Bacteroidota bacterium. Taxonomy (GTDB): domain Bacteria; phylum Bacteroidota; class Bacteroidia; order Chitinophagales; family Chitinophagaceae; genus Parafilimonas. The sequence goes on from JABDAV010000080.1 coordinate 6,892, forward strand.
GACAATGATGAGAGAACTAAAAGTTTTAACAGCAAACTTTTTACTTACCACATACACTCCCAGTATAATAAGCGGAATATTTACCAGTATAAGTGTAATGGGGAAATCAAAATGGTATACTGCACTTAACAGCAACGATATACCCGTTACACCGCCGTCAAGAAAATGATTGGGAATTAAAAAGCTTTTAAAAGCAAAGCTTGCTATAACTGATCCGGCCACCATTAATAATATATCGGCAACCCTGAAATCATTGTGTGATTGATTGTGTTGCTTCAGGCTTGTTTTTACGTGCCTGAGGTTTAATTTTTTTCTTGCATTCAATTTGTTTTTTGCAGTATCGGTAAAATAACTGTGCGACTCAAGAAAATTTATCTGTTGCCGCAACCAGCTTTCATTGCTTATATCCGGTGTAAAATGTTTCAGTTCACGAAACAACCTTCCTGAATGCAACTGGTAATCGTTGGTACCTAAATAATAAATGTCTGCGTCGCACAAAACACGTGATATTTTATCAAAAGCAGATTGCGGTATTTGTGTTGTCATTATAATACGGCATACCTGTTCAATCTCCTCCTGTGTATAATCGTGGCCGGGTAAATATTCCCGTGCTAACTGGCAGGAATATTTTTCGTGGTCTATGTTTGAAATAAGAAAACCTGAATCATGTAAAATTGCCGCTGTGCGTAATATTGAAAGCTCATAGTCAGACAGGTCTTCGCCTTTGCCTAGTTCCATTGCATGCTGTATAACTTCTTCTGTATGGTTTGCATTATGATATGTGAGATAATGCGGAAGATTTTTGTGCAGTTTTTCAAGAATAAAAGATTCTAAATTCTCCAATTGCATTTTGTAAGTTCTATTCGCGTAAAATATTTTTAGTTAAGGACCTCATAAGCCTCAACAGGCTCTTTTTTATTTTTAAGTGTGATCTGCCCTACCACTGCACAATTAAAAAATTCCTTGATCTTACCGTATGCGCTTGCAGAAATTAATATCTGGCCGGGTTTTGCTTTGCTCTGTAATCGCTGTGCGGTATTAACCGCATCGCCTATTACTGTATAATCCAAACGGCGCAGGCTTCCTGACCCGATATTACCTGATATCATTTCTCCGCAATTTACCCCAATGGAAACCTGGGGCAAAAAATTCAAAACAATTTTTTCATCGGGCAATTTCTGTATGGCATCGCGAATTGCAATACAGGCTTCTATTGCACGGTCTAAATGAAAATCGCCGCGAAATACAGCCATCACAGCATCGCCCATAAATTTATCAACGTGGCCGTTCTGTTCAATTATTTCTTTTACTATAACATCAAAATAATTGTTCAGTAATTTAACTACCACATCAGGATGTTCTGTTTCCGTAAGAGCAGTAAAGCTGCATATATCAACAAATACAACTGTTGCTTCTATATTTTCACTTGAAGTAAGTGTTTTCTCAAACTCACGTTTCTCCATAAATTTCAGTACCGACTCATCAACATACATTTTTAAGATGTTATTTTCTTTTATTGCCTGTAGTGTTTGTCTTATCTGAGAAACATAGGCAATTGTTTTTTTGAGCGTTGTTTCAAAATCATCAAAATTTACCGGTTTGGTAATAAAATCAAAAGCGCCTCTGTTCATAGCCGTACGGATATTATCCATGTCGCCATAAGCCGAAACAATAACCGCTTTTATAAGCGGACTATCTTCACTTAATTTTTCCAGCAGGGTCAGGCCATCCATTTCAGGCATATTGATATCACTAAAGACCATATCAATATCGGGCTGCTCTTTTATTTTTTCCAATGCTTCTTTGCCATTCAATGAAAAAACAAATTCATACTGATGCTCTCTTATTTGTCTTCGGAATTTTTGTTTTATCAGTATTTCTAAATCTGTTTCATCATCTACTACCAATATTTTAGACATGTATTGCTTTTTTTAGCTTATCCTTCAAAAGAACAAAATCCACGGGCTTTGTAAGAAAATCGTCTGCGCCTAACTGCATAGCCTTATTATAGTTCTCACTATCGCCGTAAGCAGTTATCATCATTACAACGGGTGGTGGCTCTTCAAACATTTTCTTAATTCTTTCGAGCAACACAAGTCCACTCATACCCGGCATGTTAATGTCGGACAAAATTAATACAACTTCATGCTCATGCCGTTTTATATAATCAAGCGCTTCCTCACCTGAAAATGCAAAAGCAAATTCAAACTCGGCGGTTCTTATTTCTTTTCTAAAACGTTGTTCAAATAATGTTTGTATGTCTTTCTCATCGTCAACTACAAGAATTTTCATAGAGAATGTTGTTAGATTGATTTTTAATCTGCAAATTTTATTTAATCGTCGTAAATTATAAAAATTTAAGCAATAGAATTGAATAATAAATTCACAACTTTCATTTTTTCATTCCATAGCATGCCTTCATCGATAAATACAATTTGAATATCTTCTAACTTAGAATTGTCATCAGCTTAAAATGCTTTACGGCAGCCAATGCTTAAAGGTAAAAGATGATCTTAGTAGGATTCGTAATAATTTAGCGGTATGAAGCCATTAACTGCAAGCGCTGAAAAAACCAGGAACTATCTTGCGAAACTTGTATTCCGCCAGGTATATCCTTACAGAAAATGGTTGCTGCTTATTTTTTTCGCGATGCTCGTTCAAACCTTAATGGACATTGCAACGCCATGGCCGTTAAAGATAGTTATTGATAATGTAATCGGGAATCATGCTCTGCCGTCGTGGCTGCAATGGCTGAATTCATCTTCAGCAGATGAAAACAAAGTGAAGATGGCTGCCATTGCCGCTTTATCATTAATAACAATCACAGTCATTGGTGCCTTGGCATCCTACGTGTATAGTTATTTTACAGAAAGCGTTGCACAATATGTTGCCAACGATGTGAGGCAGGAAGTATACCATCACCTTCAAAGATTATCTCTTGGCTATTACGATACACACCAGGTAGGAAAACTGTTAAGCACCATCACAACCGATGTATCTACCATGCAGGATTTTGTATCATCAACACTGCTGAATATAGTGGTTGATGCTATGACCATCTTAGGCATTCTCGCGCTGATGTTTTGCATTAACTGGAGTTTTGCGCTGCTTGCCATAGCCATTACACCGTTCCTGCTTGTATTCGTTTTCCGTTTTAAGAAAGCGGTGAAGCGGTCTACACGCGAAGTAAGGAAAGATGAAAGCGAAATGTTGTCTGTGCTGCAACAAGGGCTTGAGTCAATAAGAGTGATTAATGCATTTGGCACACAGGAAACCGAAGAGAACCGTCTTAAAAAAGTTAGCCTGGAAACAGTACATGCTGCATTAAGAACACGCCGTTTAAAAGCGCTGGTTTCTCCTGTTGTGTCTGTTGTTGTTACATTGTGCCTCGCATTAGTATTGTGGAGAGGTTCCTCACTGGTACTTACCGGTGCAATGACAGTAGGTTCGCTTACTGTTTTAATTACATATCTCACCAAATTTTTCAGCCCTGTAAAAGACCTTGCAAAAATGACGAACGCTGTAGCACAGGCAACCGTTTCGTTAGAGCGCATTCAACAGATACTCGCAACCGATGATGTTGTTCCTGAAAAGCCAAATGCTATCATTCCTCAAAAACTAAACGGTGAAATTATTTTTGAAAATGTTTCTTTCGGATACAATCATTCTTTTACTGTACTGAAAAATATTAATCTTAAGATCAATCCCGGCGAACGTATTGGTATATGTGGACAAACCGGATGCGGCAAATCAACTATAGCAGGGCTGATATCAAGATTTTACGATCCATCAGGCGGCAGAATTTTAATTGACGGAATTGATATTGCCGATTACAATCTTGAAGCGCTAAGAAAGCAGGTCGGCTTCGTATTGCAGGATACTTTTTTATTTTATGGTTCCGTGGCGGAAAATATAGCTTATGGCAAACCAGCCGCCACAGAAGAAGAAATCATAAATGCCGCAAGACTTGCCGATGCAGAAGAGTTTATATTAAAAATGCCGCAGGGTTATAATACGCTTGTTGGCGAAAGAGGCGTAACATTGTCAGGTGGGCAGCGGCAGCGCATAGGAATTGCTCGCGCCATTATACGTAACTCTCCTATTCTTATTCTTGATGAACCTACTTCGGCGCTTGATTCGGAATCTGAGAAAATAGTAATTGACGCACTTGAAAAATTAATGGAAGGAAAAACTGTTATTACCATTGCACACAGGTTAAGCACTATCAGAAATTCAAGCAGGATAATTGTTATAAAAGATGGCGTAATTGAAGAAGCAGGAACACATGAAGAGCTGATGACTTATGGAAAATTTTATACGCAGCTTTACCAGGCCAGGACTAGAACAAGCATCATAAACAATCCTGTATCACAATAAAAAGAAGCTCTACTTTTAAAATAAAACTATGCATTACAGGTCTGTACTTGTTTTTCCGGACGACACTGCAAAACAGATCATTGATACCATCAATGAAGCAAAGAGATCGCTTCGTATAAAAATGTTCCTCTTTTCAGATATTGACCTGATCGGTGCAGTTATCAATGCGCATGAACGCGGGCTTGATGTAAAAGTAATGCTGAACCCTTCACGCAGAAATGGTGAAGAAGAAAATGAAAGCACGCGGAAAATCCTGGAAGATGCCGGTATAAACGTAGAAGATACCAATCCTTTTTTCGCGCTGACGCATGAAAAGTCGATGGTGGTTGATGATAAAATTGCTTTTATTAAATCACTTAATTGGGAAACAAAGAATCTTACCGAGACACGCGATTATGCTATCATTACTGCCAACCCGCATGAAGTAAAGGAAGTTGCCATGTGCTTTGAAGCAGACTGGGAAAGAGCTGATTTTAACCCCGGCGATAACGCACGGCTCATCTGGTGCAGCAACAATGGCCGCCAGCGCCTGGCCAACTTTATTGACGAAGCAAAACATTCATTGTTCATACAGAATGAAAGATTCCAGGACCTTATAATCATTGAACGCATTATACGCGCAGCAAGCCGTGGTGTTAAAGTACACATCATGGTTCGGCCTCCGCACACATTGAAAAAAGATAAACTGATTGAAGGCGTTGGAGGATTGCGGATAATGGATGATGTTGGTATAAAAATTCATAAGCTAAAGCATTTAAAGCTGCATGGTAAAATGCTTTTGGCTGATGAATGCAGGGCCATTGTTGGTTCCATCAATCTTACACCAGGAAGTTTTGACGATCGCCGCGAATTGGCAATTGAAGTGAATGACGATGTGATCATAGAAAGGCTGCATGGAATAGCCAAGTTTGATTGGGAAAATTCTCATAAGCTTGATCTTACAGATGCAGGTTTGTTTGAAGATCTTGAATACAGGGGATCAGGCGGCGCTGAAAAACTGGTGCTGAATCCTGAACATAAGGTGAAGAAAAAACATCATGATCATAAAAAATAACTTAAACGGATATCAATCACCTTTCAATCCTTTTATAACAACATTGCCTGTTCCGTTTACATCGCAGGGATAACTGAATTCTTTTTTAAATGTTGAAGGATCATTAATAGTCTTATAAAAATCATCGAGGAATTGGATCGTTGATTTTACATAGCGCGCATCCAGTAAAGTACAATTTGTATAAAGACCATAAATCTCTGGTTTTAATTTATTATACAGCGCGATCACCGGATCAAATTTTTGGAGGTCATGCATGCAATAACCGCGATACCTGCGTTCCTGTATCGATGTCATCCGCAACTCTTCTGCAGGATGCGCATAAGGTGCATCTACTATGCCTGCATGATCAAAATCGTAAGCCACTGTTGAAGGTATCGTTGTTGAATCTGGCGCAATGAGTTTTATATTTTGAAGATATTGCACCGACCAGTCAGTATTCCCGATCATATATTCAAACATAGCCATTGTTAAAAAATCTTCCTGTTGGGTTGATTGAGGTTTTATCTTCCAGCTAACACTTATTTCATTATTTCTTTTTGCCATCTGGTCTTCTTCTTCCAGCAGAATGCCGTAAAAGGATTTGTTCCTGCTGCTTCTGTTATCATCAAGCGTCACTCTTGTCAGCCTTGCTTTAAAACTTCTTGGTGTAATAAGGTTGTATAATTTATATACCAGCCATTCATGCACAACATAATCATCTCCGCGGCAAGGCATCACCAATTTTAATTTTTGTTGTTCTTTAAAAACAGAAGCTTTCAGCGTATCACTTTTAGTAAAGCGCAACAGCAGTGGCGGATAGTCGCAGTTTTCTCTCTGTTTACGGAAATGCCCTCTTGTTTTTGCCTGCGCTTTTATAGAAATTGTTCCGCCTTGCTGTGTATAGGAAATGACAAGCGGGTGATATTTTGAATCGTCTGCTCTATCGTTTAAAAGGCTGCGGATATTGCCACTTAATGTCATTTGAAATATAGAATCACTATCAAATAATCCTGTATGAGTCTGCGCTGATGAACGCGCAGAAAGTATTATAACATTTATTATTATAAACAGCAGCTGAATAATTTTTTTATTCATAGTGTTATGATTAAAGTACAGTTTGTATTCAGTACCTATTGTGCTGGCAACCGGGTTATAAACTTCGTTCCTTCGCCTTTCCCAAAATTATTAGGATTTTCTTCGTCAACCTGCGTTTCAACCTTTATTTCTCCGCCATGTATTTTAATGGTATCATAACTTAAACTCAACCATTTTTTTTGCCATTCCGGGGTTTTACTTATTTTACATACCAACGATATCCTGTTTGTAAATAGCTGTATAAAGCTATACCTTCCTTTCCATTCTGCTTTACTTTTATAGCTACACTATAGAGAGCTAATAATAACCTTATAAAGATATTCTCCGTATTAAAGAGCTATCAGTCACCTGTCAAATCCATGGCAAAAGGTACCCAGGGTGTATAGCTAAGTCTGTATTATTTGTTGTTATAGCGCTTAATAATCATTAATCAATTCATACCGGGTATTCGTTTCTATTTTAATAATTTTATGGCTTGATAAGAAACTGCTTTTCCTGCTGCACTTAATAAAACACATCTACATATATGAAAAAAAATATTACAAGCGGAACAATTAAATTGTATTCAATTAACTGCCATTGAACCTGTAGCTATGAAGAAGTTTTTAATGATAATGGCTGTACTCTGTATTTATGCAACAATACCATCGCAAACAATTGCGCAGATCAACGCGCAGGAATTTTTTGAAACTGATTCCATATTGCATTGCAAACTCAACATGGATATTGGCAAATATATTCGCAGCAAAACCAAGCCTGAATATTTACCGGCAACATTTACCTGTAACATTGCAGACAGCACAATAACAGAAGAAATACGCGTTGAAGCGAGGGGGAACATGCGCAGGCAAATTTGCAATATGCCACCTATGAAAATGAATTTTCATAACACTACTTCGCCAACCTTATACCCGCTGGGTTCACTTAAAATGGTAAGCCCTTGTTTTGATAATAACACATACGACCAGTTGTTGCTGAAAGAATATCTCATTTATAAAATGTACAACCTTATAACAGAAAAAAGTTTTCGTGTGCGTTTGCTGAATATCACTTACGCTGATTCTGAGGAAGGTAAAAAACCCTTGGCGTTGCATGCTTTTTTTATAGAAGATGGTAAAGCGCTTGCCAGGCGGAATGATTGTAATGATCTGAAGGATTTAACCCTGCATTCTGAAAGTACCGATAGGGATCAAATGACGCTTGTTGCATTGTTTGAATATATGATTGGTAATACAGATTGGGGCGTTTGGAAAAATCATAATGCAATTTTGATCGGATCAGTAAAAGATTCAACAGCAAGGCCATTTGTAATCCCGTATGATTTTGATTATGCAGGCCTGGTAAATGCCGGTTATGCAGTACCCACTGAAGGATTGGATATTGAAAATGTGCAGCAGCGTTATTATCTGGGATTTGAAAGAACACCGGAAGAATTAAATATTGCCATATCAATTTTTAACGCGCATAAAGACAGTATTTATACGCTCATAAACAATTTTGACCTGCTTACAAAAAGGAACAGAGAAGAGATGATCGGTTATCTCGGCACTTTTTATAAAATAATTAGTGACAAGAGAGAGGTGAAAACTTATTTTATAGATGGAGCGAGGAAACAATAAGCATTGGTACCTTCAATACTATTGAACACTGAACATCCACAAAAGCATAAATCATTTGACTGCAATGCCCGCATTTACTGCCTGCCAAAATAGCTATTATTTTCTGATAAATTTAAACTCAGCATAAGCATTATCAGACCATATAAAACTCCCATTGAATACGATCCGGATCTTTAAAGGCAATATATTTTTTTTGTAGTGCAGGATCTGTTTTCACACCTGTACTTTCCACGTTAGCATCGTTTAAGCCCTTTGCAAAACGGTCAAGTTCTTCTTCAGTTTCACAAGCAATAGCTATGTGATCTGTTCCGATAGTGAATGGATTAAATCTTGTATTTTCATCCGCTTTCTTAAATACAATAAATACACTACCTACAGGAAAGGCAAACAATTGATCATTGTCAATAACAATAGGGAAACCGATGGTATCCCTGTAAAAACTCTTTGTGTCATCAAGATTTGAACAGCGGAGATTGATGTGGTGAACGCCCGGTGTTTTTGGATTAATTGCCATAAGTTATTTTTATAGTGACTAAATATAAATAATATTTGTCTTTACTATAAGCTTATTGCATCCACTTTTCCTTTCAACTTTTATTTTCCGTTATTCAATCAGACGGGTAAACTCCTGCTCATGTAGCGGGCAACCGAATTACAAACTTAGTTCCTTCACCCTCTTTGCTTTCAACTTTTATTGTTCCATTGTGTTCTTTGGTGATGATGTCATATGTTAAGCTTAAGCCCAATCCGGTTCCTTGTCCTGTTGGTTTTGTCGTAAAGAATGGCTGAAATATTTTATCCACTATGTTTTGCGGAATGCCGTTGCCGTTGTCGGTTACAGTAATCTCTGTATTGTTATCTATTTTTTTTGTTTGAACTGAAACAAGTGGCTTGTACTCATCGGTAAGCAGTGAACGGTGAACGGTTAACTTTTCATTGGTTGCATAAAAAGCATTGTTGAATAAGTTTAGTAACACTCTTCCAATATCCTGCGGAACAATATTTATTTTTCCAATTGAGTTATCAAAATCGGTTTTAAAATCTGCGTTGAAAGATTTGTCTTTTGCGCGCAGGCCATGATAACTCAATCTTAAATATTCATCACACAAAGCATTAATGTCTGTTTGTTCTTTATTTCCTGTGCTTACTCTTGAATGTTGCAACATGCCTTTTACAATGGCATCTGCACGCTTACCGTGATGGTTTATTTTTTCTTCATTAGCTTCGATATCATCTGCAATAATTCTAGCTTCATCGTAATTGCCTTTATCAATTTCATCTTTCATTTCAGTAATCATCTCTCTATTCACTTCAGAAAAATTATTCACGAAGTTTAATGGATTTTGTATCTCGTGTGCAATGCCTGCGGTGAGTTCTCCAAGGCTTGCCATTTTTTCTGATTGGATCAATTGTCTTTGAGCAGTTTTAAGATCTTCTTTTTCCCTGGCGGCTTCTTCCTCTGCTTTCTTAATGGTGAAAAATGCATAGGCGCCTATTGCGGTACTGAGCATGGGCAGGCCTGCCAGTGTATTCCACCGCTGCGCGTTTAATAAGCCTTGAGGAAGAGATATCACAAGTGTTTCATATAAACTGTCAATTACTAAAACACCTGCAAAGCACAAGGCCGTAACGGCCGCGAATATGATGATATACTTTTTTTCAGCAGGAGAAAAAAGGAAAAATTGTAAAAAAATGATCATCGGCAAAAACGTGAAATTGAAACTTTCTAAAGTGAAGACGATAGAATAAATGGTGACAAAAAAAATTGCCGCACTGCTAAACCAGGCGCTGGCTAAAACCCGCCGGCCCTTATAGTTGAAAACCGGAGCCAAAGCAATCATTATGAAATGTGCAAACTGGATGTAAGCAATCAGAGGCTGCTTATAATAAATGGAAAGAATGATATTTTGAACAATAAAGCAGCAGATAATCAGGACAAGCGAATTTGTAAAGCGTATATGTTTATTTTGAGTCACATCATTTCGCTTTACGGTGCCGATGTTTATAAGATATTTGAACAGAGTCATAAAGTACAAACTGTATTTAAATTATTTTGAATAGACCGATATTAGTTGTGTCGAGCCTGTTGCTCTTATTTATTTTTTAGTTATACTGAGGCTGTATTAAAATTCCCGCCTGAATAACACAGAAGGTCCCGTCACAATATGCTGCGCTTCTTACTTGCGCCACTTTTATTTCACCACCATGCGATAAAGGTATCAGCCACTTTTAAAGTGGCTGATACCTTATACCGGATTTATATTATCGGTAGTTGAATAATAAACTCACATCCTTTACCTTCTCTTGTTTCAACTTTCAATTCTCCACCATGTGCTTTTATAATATCATAGCTTAATGATAACCCCAAACCTGTTCCCTGGCCAGTTGGTTTTGTAGTAAAGAATGGCTGAAAGATTTTATCCACTATGTTTTGAGGAATTCCATTGCCATTGTCTGCAACGCAGATCTCTATGCCCCCATCCCCTGAAGGGGAGTTAT
>JABDAV010000081.1 GCA_013289015.1 Bacteroidota bacterium
TCATTATATGGTTAATCAACAGCTAAAATTGGCAGCGAATTTAAAGGATTAAAATACGGTATAATTTTTTATGTTTATCTCTGGTAACTATGAAAAAAAATCTTCAAAAAAAAGCTGTTCGCCTTAATTCAAGCGCATTAAAAGCCCTGGATTATAATGAAGATAAAAACATGCTTACAGCAACTTTTAATAACAACAGAACCTATCATTATATTAATGTTCCCGAAAAATTATGGAAAGAATTTTTATCTGTAATTGATTCCGGAAAATCAGCGGGAGCTTTTATCAACAAACATATAAAGCCTTTTTATAAAAGCATTGAAATAACTTAATTGTTTCATAAGTTTTTAAAAGAGTAAAATTCATTTCTATACTTTTGTTGCCAGATAAAAATTGCTGATACATATGAGTCAGGACCAGGTTTTTAAAGAAGAGATAAAAAATGCTTCAGATTTTAAATTCGGAGCCACCGTTGCCAATGTTTTTGATGACATGGTAAACAGGTCAGTGCCTTATTACGGAGAGATGCAACGCATGGTTGCGGAACTTACTGCCGATCATGCAAAAGAAGGCACGTATGTATATGATCTTGGTTGTTCAACCGGAACTACCATGATAGGCATGAACACTCTTGTGCCGGACAATATAGAATTTATTGGTGTGGATGATTCAGACCAGATGCTTGAAAAGTGCGACGCCAAATTAAAAGAAGCAGGCTTTACCAGGAAATATCAACTCGTAAATGCTGACCTGAACCAAAGCGTTGAAATAAAAAATGCTTCAGTTGTTGTACTCTGTTTAACCCTGCAGTTTGTGCGGCCTGTTTACCGCGAACGTTTGGTAAGAACAATTTATGATGGCCTGCAAAAAGATGGTGTTTTAATACTTATTGAAAAAATTTTAGCAGAAGAAAGTAACTTCAACCGTGACTTCATAAAGTATTATTACGACATGAAGCGCCGGCATCATTACAGTGAAATGGAAATTTCGCAAAAGCGCGAAGCCTTGGAAAATGTATTGATACCTTACAAACTAAGTGAAGATAACCTGCTGTTGCGCGAATCAGGGTTTGGTCATGTAGAAGTTTTTTTTAAATGGTATAATTTTGCCGGCCTGATCGCAGTAAAAAAATAATATGGTACAAATAGGTAATTTCTTTTTCAAATACCGCAACTGGCTGTTCATAATTTTTTATGCTTTATTGTTTGTTCCCGGCGTACCACAATTGTTCACAGAAAATAATTCCGGTGAACATTATTACTTGTATCCCATCATCATTGGTTTAATTATAACGGTAATTGGCCAGGCAATCCGTGGCGCAACTATCGGACTTGCTTATATCATTCGCGGCGGAAAAGATAAAAAAGTATATGCGGAAGATCTTGTTACTACGGGCATATTTTCCCACTGCAGAAATCCGCTGTATGTTGGAAATATATTAATGCTTGCCGGCGTTGGCGTTCTATCCAATTCATTATTGTACGTTGTTATAATGATCCCGTTTTTTCTTTTTGTTTACCAGGCAATTGTTTTGGCTGAAGAAAATTTTCTGCGCAATAAGTTCGGGCAGCAGTTTAATAATTATTGTACAAGCGTTAACCGTTGGTTCCCGCGTTTATCAGGCATTGGGAAAACTTTCAGCAGCATGCATTTTAACTGGAAACGATATATACTTAAAGAGCATACTACTACCTTCATCTGGCTTTGTGGAATTATTTTATTACTACTCTTTCACTATCCTCAACTCACGCATGATGATGCGCATTTACGTAACACTTTTTTAATCGTTATACTTTCTGTTTTATTGGTTATTTATATCATGATAAGAATTCTGAAAAAATCAGGTCGCTTCAGCGAATAATTTCAAATCATTTCAGTATTGTTTTTTAGGTTTGCCTTATGTCTCAACTAACCATCAGCAAGCGTGGGCATCATATGCCGCCTTCGCCCATACGAAAGCTTGTTCCGTATGCTGAAGCTGCAAAACACAAAGGCATAAAAGTATATCATCTTAATATCGGCCAGCCTGATATTGAAACACCCAAACGTGTTTTAGATGCAGTTCGCCATTCAGATTTTAAGATACTCGAATACAGTCACAGCGCGGGTAATGAAAGCTATCGCCGCAAACTGGTGCATTATTATGAGAAGAATAATATCAGCATAAATTATAATCAAATAATAATTACAACTGGTGGAAGCGAAGCAATATTGTTTGGTTTTATGGCTTGCATGGATGATGGCGATGAAGTGATAATTCCTGAACCTTATTATGCAAACTATAATGGCTTTGCTGTTTCGGCAGGCGTGAATGTAGTGCCGATAACTTCCCATATTGAGAATGGTTTTGCGCTGCCGCCAATAGAAGATTTTGAGAAATCAATTACTGACAGAACAAAAGCAATTGTTGTTTGTAATCCGAATAATCCAACAGGCTATTTATATAGTAAAGAAGAAATGGAAGTATTGAAAGAACTTGCCTTAAAATATAATTTGTATCTGTTTGCTGATGAAGCTTACCGCGAGTTTTGTTATGAAGAAAAGCATTTCAGTGCTATGCAATTGCAGGGCTGTGATGATAATGTTGTGTTGATGGATACTATAAGCAAACGCTATAGTTGTTGCGGCGCAAGAATTGGCGCCTTTATTACGCGCAATAAAGAATTATATAATACTGTAATAAAGTTTGCACAGGCAAGGTTAAGTCCGCCAGGTTTTGGTCAAATTGCGGGTGAAGCTGCCATTGATTTGCCCGATAATTATTTTGATGTAACCAAAGCAGAATATAAAGCAAGAAGAGATTTAATAGTAAAAAGATTGAACGCCATGAAAGGCGTTTATTGCCCCAAACCCGGTGGCGCATTTTATGCGATGGCAAAATTGCCGATTGATGATTCTGATAAATTTTGCCAGTGGCTTTTGGAAGAATTCAGCTACAACAAACAAACCGTAATGCTTGCACCTGCAACCGGTTTTTATGGATCGAAAGACTTTGGTAAAAATGAAGTAAGGCTTGCATATGTTTTAAATCTTGATTCTATAAATGCAGCAATGGATTGTCTTGAAAAAGCATTGGAACAATATCCCGGAAAAGCTTAGCGCAACAGTGTTATATTTCCTTTTTTGGTGGCTGTTTCTCCATCAGCGCATTGAATCTGCATTACATAAATGTAAACATCAGCAGCCTGGTCTTTATTGTTGAATTTTCCATTCCAACCTGCACTGGAATTATTCGAAGCAAAATTCTGATTCTCAAAAACCAACTGTCCCCACCGGTTAAAAATTGCCAGCGATTTTATGGTGAAAGCTGAAGATGACCTGGGATAGAAATAGTCATTCATTCCATCATTATTCGGCGAAAATGTATTGGGTAAATAAAAAGACTGCCCGTTGCAAATTGCAGTAATAGTGATTGCATCACTGTTAATACAGCCATAAGCAGTAGTAGCAGTTAAAATATATGTAGTGGTTTTATTAACTGTTGCCACAGGCTCAGCGCAATTATAACAGGATAGGTCTGTTTGGGGTAACCACTGAAGCATTCCGGCATCGTTGCTCAGCGAAGTAAGTATAGTAAAATTTGATCCCACCAGCAACTGAACCGCACTGTCAATAATATTTACTGTTGGCTTGTCATTCACGGCTACTTCAACAACAGCGGAATTTTTAAAACAATGGTTACTATCTTCACCAACAACTGTATAGTTTGTGGTTGAAGCCGGAAACGCAACAGGGTTACTGATATTGCTTTTGGTTAATGTGTTGGAAGGAGACCATAGATAACTATGGGTGCCGGAGGCATTAAGCATAACAGAATCGCCGATACACATAGAATAAGTGCTGGGTTGCACTACCAGGAGTTCTTCTTGTTGAACTTTTACATTCACAGTATCGGCATCAGTGCACCCACTAGTAGTGCCTGTAACATAATACGAAGTAGTTTTTGCCGGTGTTGCAACAGGATTAGCACAATTTGTACAACTTAAATCAGGATTACTTTGCCAGGTGTAGGTTTGAGCGCCGCTTACATGTAGTGCAAAGCTGCTGCCTGCGCACAGCAAAGTATCATTCCCGGCTTTTATCACGGGTGAAACTGAAACGTTTGTATAATGAATTACGGAATCAGTACAACCATCTGCATCTGTAACCTTAAGATAAATTTTATATTTACCGGGAAATGCATAGGAATAATCAACCGATCCTATTGTATTTGAAGTAAGCCCGTCGCCAAAGCTCCATAAAGCCTGTGTCACCGGCACATTAGGGAAGGGAGTTGTTTTATACGAAAAATGAAGATTTGTTGCTGTGCATCCTGTAGCCAAGCTATCAAATGCTGCAGTGGGCCCTTTTATCATTACAGGAGTAGTTGCCTGAACAGTATCAATACACAAATCATTATCCTGTAAGTAAACTTCGGGTTTAAAATTTCCGGTTAATTTGTAATGATAAATAACTGTGTTGTAATTATTATTAAAGCCTGTTATGCTGTCTCCAAAATTCCAGGCAAAAGATTTTACCGAAATACTATCATAATCTGTTACAGAAAATGATAAAATATCAGTTTTGCAATAGAAACTCTTTACCGGGGTAATTTGAACCTGAGGGTTTCCAATATCGGCGCGAACGGTATCATAGGCAGTATCATTACAGGTGGCTCCGGTGACTATTAATTTTACATAATAAATTCC
Organism: Bacteroidota bacterium; assembly: GCA_013289015.1. Lineage (GTDB taxonomy): Bacteria > Bacteroidota > Bacteroidia > Chitinophagales > Chitinophagaceae > Parafilimonas. The sequence continues at coordinate 4,689 of JABDAV010000081.1, forward strand.
AGGCGATGCATACGTGTGAATGACATTTTTATTGGTAGTGGTAAACCCATCTCCCAAATCCCAAAACCTGGATGTTTCTCCTATTGATGTATCTGTATAATTAACCAATTTTTTATCAGTACAGTTGATGACCTTGGTAAAGCCGGCAACAGGACCGGTTACGTGCATATAATATGTTTTTGATAAAGAACTTGCACATCCATTGTCTGAAACAGTAAGCCTTACACTGAACTTTCCGGTATCTTTATAGTGATACAAAGGATTTTTTTCTTCAGTATAGCTCCCATCTCCAAAAAACCATTGATACCTTGTAATATTTCCGGATGAACTATCTTTAAACTGTCTTAATGTTGAAGCGCAGCCGGATAAAGGAGAGGCAGAGAAACCCACTATTGGTAAGTTTCCCGTCGCTACTGCACTATTGGGTGTATAAGTTGATGTGCAACCATGTACTGACTGTACAGTTAAAGACACATTATATACACCTTCATCAGCAAATGAATGTATTGGATTTTGTTGAGTTGAAGTAGAGCCGTCATCAAAATTCCATAACCAGCTTTGCGCCACATCGCCATGCATGTTTGACAGGTCTTTAAAGATTGCTTGAACGGGAGCACAACCCCGGCTGCCACTTAAAACGGAGAAATTTGCAGCTGGTGTTGCATTTACAGTTATATAATTTGTTTTTGTTACAAAGTTTTCCAGGCTATCATTTCTTATGATTAACCGCACGGTAAACTGCCCGCCGGTGGTATAGGTAACAACAGGATTTTGCGCTGTAGAGGTTATTCCATTCCCAAAATCCCAGAACCATTGTGTTATTGAGCCTTTGGACTTATCCTGAAATTGAACTGTTAAAGGAGTACAGCCTTTTACTACTGATGCACTAAAGTCTGCACTAAATTGACTTAGTGCAGGAGAACTTATAAATAAAAAGACACAAACAAAACATCTCATAAGATTTTCTGCAGCCAGTTTTTTCAGTAGAAACGAATTTTTAGGGCTCAAGGTGCAAATACCTTGCTAAAATATTACCGATAACTCTATAAATTATAAAATATGTTATGCATTACATAAAAAACAACATTTTTTAACTCAAGCTTTATCTTTAAACCTGAATAAAGTATTTTTGCCGCCCTGAAAGGCGGGGTAGCTCAGTTGGTAAGAGCGTCGGATTCATAACCCGGAGGTCAGGAGTTCAATTCTCCTTCCCGCTACAAAGGCGCCTCAGGTGCCTTTTTTATGTAAGTTTCAAACCATTCAACTATCAAATTTCCTGGCGATACCGATGAGCCCGGTAGTTTCAGCACTTTTGCATTAATGAAACTAAATAATGCAGCAACCACTGTGATAATTGCAACGATGTTATAAGGTCCACCCGTTTAAATTTAGTATGGGCATAATGTAAAGAAGAATTTAAGATGAGGTGTTAACTATTCAGCAGCTTTGCGATTCTCTCTCTTACTTTTTCCGCCGTTGGCAACATAGCGCTTTCAAGGTTTGTATTGATAGGAATTGCAGGCAGATCTAAAGCCCCGATAACTTCTACCGGTGCATCTAAAAACTGGAAACAAGCATAACTGATGCGATGCGCCAATGCTTCTGCAAATGAGTTGGTTTGTTGTTCTTCTGTTACCACCAGGCATTTGCCATGTTTTTTCACTGTTGAAAAAATCAGCGCTTCGTCCAAAGGATATAATGTGCGCAAATCAACGATCTCAATTTGTGAATTAAAAAAAGCTGCGGCAGCTTTCGACCAATAAACACCCATTCCATAAGTTACAATGCAAATTGATTCACCATTGTTGATCTTTTGTTCACCGGCTTTTAAAACAATATTCGCTTTCCCTAACGGAAGAATATAATCTTTTGCCGGTTCAATTGTTTTTGCCTCTTCAGTGCCGGGAACTTTACTCCAGTATAACCCCTTGTGTTCAAGCATGATCACAGGATTGGGATCGAGATAAGCGGCTTTCATTAACCCTTTTATATCGGCAGCATTTGAAGGATAACAAATTTTAATGCCTTTGATCGAAAGCAATGTTGTTTCAACAGAGCCACTATGATACGGACCACCACCGCCATAGGCGCCCACAGGCACGCGCAGTATCATACTTACCGGATATTTTCCGTTTGTTAAATAATTGGATTTTGCAATCTCACTTACAAGTTGATTAAGCCCGGGATATATATAATCGGCAAATTGCACTTCAACAACAGGCTTTAAACCAACCGCGCTTAATCCTGCTGTTGAACCAATAATATAAGCTTCCTGTATGGCTGTATTAAAAACGCGGTGTTCTCCAAATCTATCAGCAAGTGTTGCAGTTTCGCGAAACACGCCGCCAAGCCGCTTGCCTACATCCTGACCATATAAAACACACATTTCATCATCACGCATTAATTCTTCAATAGCATGCAGGGCAGCGTCAACCATTAATATTTTTTCGCCGTTTGCTGGTGCACGTGTACCACTTTCTTTTGTTACTGATGTTTCGGCAAATACATGCCGGTAAACTGTTTGAGGTGACGGGTCGGCACCTTTTTTTGCTTTCTCAAATGATTGTAGCACTTCATCAGAAACCTCTTTTTCTATTTGAAGAAGTTCTGCTTCGGAAATGATATTATCAGCAAGATATTTTTTTAATTGAATGAACGGATCACGTGTCCAATGCCTTTCCAGGTCTTCTTTGGTACGATAAAATTCTTTTCTTACTCCACTTGTATGATGATTTAACAACGGTACTTTTGAATGAACCAAAATCGGTCTTCTTTCTTTGCGAACATAGTTGGTGGCAAAGTTCATAGCACTATAGGCGTGTTCAAATACAGCGCCATCAACTCTTATCCGCTCTAATCCTTTGAAACCATCAGCAAAATCGAACGCATCCATTGCACGGGCTTCTTTTGCAGTCGCGCTTATGCCCCATTCATTATCCTGCACCAGGTAAATAATTGGCAGTTGTTTTAAAACTGCAAACTGAAAGGCTTCACTTACTTCGCCTTCGGTAATGCTATAATCGCCAAAACTGCACACTACAACAGGGTTTTCATTATTGTCACCTTTTAGCAGGCTCCCAGGTAAATATTTTTCAAGGTATTGAATGCCTTGTGCAAGGCCTGTTGTAGGAATAGCCTGCATGCCTGTGGCACTGCTTTGATGAATGATGCGAGGCTTTGCAGGGTCGTTACTGCTTGGATGAGCATAATAAGAGCGGCCGCCGGAAAAAGGATCGTCTGCTTTAGCCAATAATTGCAGCATTAACTGATAAGGAGCAAATCCCAAAGAGAGTAATAAGCTTTCATCGCGGTAATAGGGGCTTACAAAATCACAGGGCAATAACTGCAAACCGGTTGCAATTTGAATGGCTTCATGACCTTTTGATGTTGAGTGAACATATTTACATACCTGCCTGTTAGCTTCATATATATCAGCCATGCTGCGCGCAGTGGCCATAAGTTTGAAGGCTTTGATAAAAATTGCATTATCCAGCATATACGAATTTCAATTACTACGAAAATAAAGGGTAAGACCTTCTCTTTGCTATTTTATATCAATTTCAAAGACCTTTGCGTCTTCAAGATAACCGGCTAACACATCACCCACCACACATTCGCCCACACCTGAGGGAGTGCCTGTATAGATGAGATCGCCGATATTCAGTGCGAAATATTGAGATATATCAGCCACAATACGATTAAAGGAAAAAATCATTTGGCTGCTATTGCCTTGCTGAACAATCCTGTCATTCAATTGAAGAGAAAAGTTGATAGAATTAGTCAACATATCGGGTGTAAGGGGAATAAACTTGCCTAACACCGCAGAGTTATCCCATGCTTTTGCCTTTTCCCACGGAAGCCCTTTTCTTTTTAATTCGGCCTGCAGGTCCCTTGCCGTGAAATCTATGCCTACGGAAACCTGGTCGTAATATTTTGAGGCATGATGCTCGGTTATATATTTTCCATTCTTTGAAACATGCAATACCAATTCTGCCTCATAATGTAATTCGTTTGTGAACTGTGGATAATAGAAATACGAACCGGCTAATAGTAGAGCACTTTTTGGTTTAAGAAAAATAACAGGGTCTAAAGGTACCTCGTTGTTTAATTCCCTTGCATGCTCAGTGTAATTTCTGCCTACGCAAAAAATCTTCATACGAAACGGTTTATGGTGTTCATCAATAAGCGCCAGTGATTTAAAAATAATGAATTTAATTGAACATTATTCTTCCACTAAGAACTTTTTTCCATTAACTATATTCATTGTTTTCTCAATGCCAATGGTTGAAAAGCTCTCTATTATTTCTGAACAATACTCAATTTTCTTCCAAACAAGTTTTAATTCTTCAGGCTTCCATTTCATTAGTACAAATTCTGCCTGCATACCTTTTGGATAATTGTTGCCGATACCAAAACGCAACTTGGGATATTTATCGGTGCCAAGCATAAACTGGATATCTTTTAACCCATTATGGCCGGCATCGCTTCCGGCAGGCCTTAAACGTAAACTGTCAACAGGAATAGCAATGTCATCAACAATAGTAAGTGTATTTTCAAGTGCAATTTTTTCTGCATCCAGCCAATACTTAAAAGCTTTGCCGCTTAAGTTCATATATGTGGTTGGTTTTATGCAGATGAATATCTTTCCTTTCCATTTTATTTCTGCTTTTTCTGCCAGTCTCACCGTTTGAAAAAAGCCTCCATGCTTTAATGCAAAAGCAGATACCACATCAAAGCCAATATTATGGCGTGTATGCCTGTATTCGTTCCCCGGGTTTCCCAAACCAACAATTAAAAATTTCTGCATAACACGAAAGATAAAATCATTCTTTGTAAAATAAAAAGTCCCGCCGCAAAGGCAGGACTAATATACTTTTGAAGATAACTATTTCTTCTTTTCTTCTTTTGCAGGAGCCTTTGCAGCTGCAGGAGCTGCCGCTTTTGCGGCCGGTGCAGGTGCTGCGGTTGTAGTTGCAGCTTCCTCCTGCTTCAACTGGCGTGTGAGCACAACAGAAGCAATAGGAATTCTCGGCGAATTCATGATCTCCATATTATCAGCCTTTACATCTTGTACACGAATGTTCTCATTCAGTTTAAGATCGCTGATATCAACTTCAATGTTTTCTTTCAAATGTTTAGGTAATGTTTTCACCTTAAGCGATTTCATTTTAGTTACCAGCTTTCCACCTTCTTTAACGCCAACCGGTATTCCGTTAAATTTTATCGGAAGATCTGCCAATACTTTTTTGTCTTCAACCAGTTCAAGCAGATCAATGTGAATCAGGTTGTCTTTTACTTTGTCAAACTGCAGGTCTTTTAAAATGCACGTATAGGATTTGCCATCCACTTTTACTTCTGCCAACTGAAACTGCGGTGTGTAAACGAGATTTTTAAATGCCTTTGCAGGAGCAGAGAAACTCACTTCCTGCGCACCCCCGTAAATTACACCAGGCACTAATTCCTGAGAGCGAAGCTGGCGGGTGGCTTTTTTGCCAAGTTCGGTCCTCAGTTGTCCTTCGATTGTAATTGTCTTCATTTTGTATGTTTTGCCCCCAGCCCCCAAAGGGGAGCTGAAGAAATTAAAAAAACTATTTTATTTTACCGGCCAATTAACTCCGGTTAAGCATTGGTTGCGTCGCAACACTTGTACTTCATATTTTATGGCAGCTACAGCATCAAGCCTATAATACCTAAGTATTTAGCAAACTCTTTAAATAACTCCCTGTAGGGTCGGGGCTGCTACTTATCCCTCATCTGCGAGTGAATAAACAGGCTTGTGATGCTCTTGTTTTCGTAAGCATTTCTTATTGCTATTGCAAAAAGATCGGCTACAGAAATAACTTTTATTTTTGGAGGAGAAGGTTGTTTTAATTCAATTGTATCACAAACTACCAGCTCTTCCAGTACGCTGTTTTCAATATTCTGATAAGCATTACCACTCAAAACAGGATGCGTACACAAGGCCCTCACACTTCTTGCACCATTTTCTTTCAAAAGAGCTGCGGCTTTTGCCAAAGTGCCTCCGGTATCAATTATATCATCTATCAGCACAATATCCCGGTCTCTTACATCACCTATCAACACCATACTTGCTATTTCATTCGCCCGTTTTCTGTGCTTATCACAGATTACCATTTCTGCATTAAAATAGCTGGCAATTTCCCTTACGCGATTGCTACTTCCCACGTCGGGGGCCGCAAAGGTAAGGTTTGGCAACTTAAGTTTTTCTATATAAGGTATAAAAATTGCCGAACTGTCAAGATGGTCAACAGGAATATCAAAGAAACCTTGTATCTGTGGCGCATGTAAGTCCATCGTTATCACGCGGTTAGCACCCGCCGTTTCCAGTAATGAAGCTACCAGCTTTGAGCCTATGGCCACACGCGGCCTGTCTTTTCTGTCCTGCCTGGCATAGCCATAATAAGGAATAACGGCAATTATTTTATAAGCGCTGGCTCTTTTGGCCGCATCCATCATCAGTAATAATTCCATTAAATTATCAGTAGGCGCACAGGTGCTTTGTATTAAAAACACATAGTCGCCACGAATGCTTTCCAAAAAAACGGGCTGAAATTCACCGTCGCTGAATTTCTGAATATTTACTTTACCGGGCGGTACGCGAAAACTCTGGGCAATTTTTGCAGCCAGTTCCTGTGATCCGGTCCCGGAAAAAATTTTTACAGATGGGCTCATAGTTAGTAAGATAAGCGGCGAAGATAAAAATTCAAAAAAGAAATACTAATTTGATGCCCATAATTTTTACAATGCCTAACACCCCTATTAAAAACTGGGCTATAGACGACAGGCCCCGCGAAAAACTGCTTTTAAAAGGTTGCAATATTCTAAGTAATGCAGAATTATTGGCCATCCTTATTAATAATGGGACAAAAGATAAAAGCGCTGTTGATGTTTCAAAAGCTTTACTTGCTGCTGCTGATAATGATCTGCAAAAACTTGGAAAATTATCAGTAAAAGAAATACTGAAACTTAAAGTAAAAGGAATTGGTGAAGCAAAAGCTGTATCTATAACAGCAGCACTTGAATTAGGATTGAGACGAGACGTGGCAAATAAAAAATTAGACGTTGTAATTCAAAGCCGCGACGTTGCAGAATATTTAAGAGCGCAGTTTAAATTTAAAAAGCATGAAATATTTGCAGTGCTGTATTTAAACAGGGCAAATAAAATAAAACACTCTGAGATTATTAGCGAAGGTGGCATTACAGGCACCATTGCCGATCCGAGAATTATTTTAAAGAAAGCATTAGAGAATGATGCTGTAAATATTATTCTTTGTCACAATCATCCGAGCGGAAATTTAAAACCCAGCCGTGCAGATGAAGATCTAACAAAAAAAATATCAGAGGCTGCTTCTTATTTCGACATAAAAGTTTTAGACCACATTATTGTAAGTGAAGAAGGTTATTATAGTTTTGCCGATGAAGGTTTATTATAAGTTAACGAACTCCCGCAATTTCAAAAGTGCTTAGCTGCGATGGCCTTGTTTCAGATGAAATAAATTTTCCTGTTAATTCGCTTATATGAAAATAATTAAAGCTTTGTAAAACATCTACTTTAAAACCTTTGGCAGGCAATGAATCTATCTCAGTTTTATTACCATATATAATTAATGGCTTTACTGTATTAACATCAGGTTCTGTAATTGTATCTGTATAATTAAAAGGAGCATTGCAGTAAAAAGTAAAAGATGTTTGCGCCACACACCTGTATAATGTTACCTGCTGCGTTAATGGTTGATGTTGATTGTACCATCTTCCGGCATGCATTCCCGCCTGGTAATTCATAATAGTCGGATACAAACAAACGTTTAGGAAAGCGCTTAACAGAAATGCAAAACATATACTTTTCCATGCTGCCTTTTCAAATATATTTTTTGGGGTTATAAAAAATATGGCAATTGTTATACATAATAATATACAATATAAAATCAGGTTAACCGCATTCAGCAATATTACAATCGTTAATGACAAAGCAACTAATATGAAGAACAATACAATGAAAATTATATTAATGCCTTTTAATTTTTTTAAAGAGTCTCTTTCTGCAAGCCAGTTGGCAGTCATCATCGCAAAATGCGGAAAGACAATAACTATATAATATGGCAATTGAAATTTTGATAAACTAAACATCAGGAAAGTCATCAACGCCGAAATTGTAATAAAGTAACGCTCAGGATTACCTGTTTTTCTTTTTGTAAAATATCTGATTACTGCCGCATATAAAAACAAACACCAGGGCAAAAAAGCCCAAAGTAGTGTATGAAAGAAGAATGACAGATCGCCTTTTCCCTTAATAGGACCATTATTAAAAAATCTTCCGAACTGGCTATCCCAGAAAAAAAATTTTATGCCGGAAACATTTGTTTGTCCAAACACAACTTTTTCAGGATGCATATCAAACTGAACATACAAGCAGTATAATTCAGGCAGAATAAAAACAAAACTTAGCGCCAAGAACAAATACCATTTAGGTTGAAAAAATTCTTTCCATTGTTTTGTTATTATCCAGTAAAAAATTAAACCTGAAGCAATCGTTACCCAAACAAAAATTCCTTTTGTCATCATTGCACAAGCACAATAAATTGCCGCATATATAATATGCATTGAATATTTCGATTGTGTTATGCAGTAAATATGATAAAGCGCTGCAATAATCAAAGCCGACAAATAACCTTCTGCACGCACGTCGAAATTTGAGAGTATAACATGCAATGCAGTTATGTAAATAATAACGGAAAGCTGCGCAACTTTTTTGTTGTATAGTTTTAATGCAAGCTGATAAGTATAGTAAACACCAAGCAGCCAAAATAAAAATGAAGGCAGTTTATAAGCGAATGCCGTATAACCAAATAGCTTAAAACTTAAAGCAGTTACCCAAAATGGAAAGTGAGGTTTGTCAAGCCAGTCGCTGCCATTGCCAATAAGATTAACCCAATCGTTGGTTTGAGCGATATGTTTTGAAATGGTTGCATACAATGTTCCATCCGGTTCCAATATTTCGTTGAACAATCCGAATGAGTTTAAGATAATTCCAATGCAAACGAGAAGCAAAAAGGTATTTGCTGAAAGAAAACCATTATCAGTATAAGTGCTTTGATTAGAATATAAATTCTTTTGCATCTGAATTAAAAATGCAATTTGCTATTATATTCTGAAGTAAAATTTATTTTGGATATTTTTCCTGCAGGAATTTTATTAAACCAAACAATTACATTTTTATTATTTTCTGATTTCCTGTTTCCTCATTGTTGCTTAATACTTGTATATAATAAGTGCCAGGTTGTAAATTTTCACCAACCACAATGCTTGAATTGTTTGTTTTATATGTGTTGATGAGATTTCCTTTTGCATCAGTTAACCTGATAATTTTTTCGCCGCTTGTTTTTGAAAGATCAAGCATAAAACTTTTTGTACTTGGGTTTGGATAAGCATCAATAAGAACATAAGCTTTTGTTGTAAGTGTATTCGCTGTTAAATAATTAAAGCTTCCGTTTTTATTACCGGCAACAATTACGGTTTTATTATTTATGGTTGACCAATCAGGCGATAATATTTCATCATTATTAATTATTGGTGCATTCAAAGTATTTTTTATAAATGCAGGATTTGTTTTATTACCACTATTCTGGTAATAAACATTGTTCACAAAAAGATCGGTAAAGCCGTCTTTGTTCCAATCGAAAAAAGAAATATTTTTTATGTCTGTGTTCTGAAGAAATGCAAATGGGTTTGCGTTATCAGCAGTTGATGTAAATACTGGTTTTGTTGTAGTGCCGGTGTTCTTAAAAAAAACAACATCGCCCATATCATCTGAAACGATGCAATCAAAATCTTTATCATTATCTACGTCGGCAAAAACAAAATTGCTTATGTCTAAGCCTTTAAATTTAACCATGCTTAAAGGATTAAATGCTGCTGATTGCTTTTCAAATACAGGTTCTTTTGCTGTTCCGGTATTCAACAAAAAAGTTATACTTCCATTGCTGTTTGCAATAAAACAATCTTCATCGCCATCGCCATCAATATCAACAAAACGCGGAATAACAAGACCAGGCATATGAATATCACTTAAAGGGTTATCCGCATCTTTCATTGTTGTAAACGCCGGAGATGCATCAGTACCTGTATTCTTATAAAAATAAATTGCTGAAGTAACCGGCCCATTATTGCTGTAATTAAATTCACCGCTAAACATGTCTGTTTTTCCGTCATGATTAATATCAACCAAACAAGGTTCGCTCACCCTGCCTGATTTAACATGCTGGTTACTCAAAGGATTGGATGTTTCTGCAAATTTTTGTGCGGTACTGCTGAAATAAATACAGCAAAAAAATAATGAAACAACAAAGCTTGAATAAGTAGTGAGTTGGTTTTTCATGTGCTGGTTATTTTTTAAAAGGTCTGCTAAATTAACCATAAACTACGTTATATTTGAAGATAACGCAATCTTATGAAAAATAAAAAGCTGCTATCCATTCTATCTGTTCTTAGTGTTTCTGTTTTCTGCTTATCATGGAGCTTCTCAGGGAATAAAAATTTTGCATCCTTTACAGACGATGAAGCTTACAGCATGCTTGCTGATCATTACTTTAACGATCCTTCATTGCTTGCAAAGCCTGTTGCACAAGACGTTTTGGTTCAGAAAATTCAGGGCGACAATCAGCATGTATTGCTGATTGCTTTTTATTCAAAAGATAATTATAATGGAAAGAGTGTTGCACTAAATGTTGCCGGAAGAAATCTTGTTTTAAAAGATGATGGAACAGATGGCGATAAACTTTCCGGTGATGGTTTATATACTGCAAAGATTGATGCTGATGCCGAAGATTTTAAACAGCTTGCAGTTTCATTAAGCAAGCGTATGCAAAAATCAGGTGCGGCTTATCATTTCGAAAACCGTTCATTGGTATACAACGCAGATGCCATTGCCGATTTCAATTCAAAGCAGTTTGATAATTACCAGGCTGTATCAATATCCAACTTAAACAGTTTTGATACCAGCAGTACAGGCATTTTAAAAACGAACAGCCTTTTTATCACCGATCTTAAAGTAATTGAAGATCCTAAACGTACGTGGAATCCTTGTGCGCAAACGGGAACATTGTATGGAGCGTGGACATTTCAAAACCTGATGAAACAACTGGCGACTGTTAATCCAAATAAACCACCTACAGATAAACAGATGTCTGACTTTATTTTAAACTGGTTGGATAACTGGTCAACAACACAAATAATAAATGGCGATTCCGTAATGAAACGTCCATTATTAAAAAAAGTAATTACTAATCCATGGCTGCAAAAAAGTGCTGACAACGGCGCTCCGCAAGGCCAGCTTGATATGCGCTTTGCTCCTTTTCGTTTACTTGCAATTGTAAACCGTTTTGATCAGCGCGGAGGTTTACCGGGCGAATTTGCAGGAGAAGCAAGGCTGATTTTTACATTGATCAGTTCTGATTGCACGCAAAAGAAAGCATACACAATTGCATTTGAATATGCCATCAACAAACCCAATAATTGCGATTCTATATTTGATTGGGCAAATCAATGGTATAATCTTAAAAATCTTACTTTAGGTTCAGAACGCTATAATGCTGCTTTGCAAAAGATAACAGATCAGTTTACTTTGTTTGGCGATAATCCGAACAAAACAAATCAAAACTGTTTGAATAGCCTTCATGTAAACGACCAGGCATTAACTTCCGGACTGGATCCTTTAGCGGGAGAATTCAGGCAATTTATTGTGAGCCCTGTTACACACCAAATGGTAATGGAACCCGTTAGAAATTCACCCGCCGATATTTATAATGTACAGGAAGATAATAAAGATGTTCGCCGGTTTGCACAGTTTGTAAATGATAGCACAGCAACAATTTTAAAACAAGGTTACATTGATATTCCGCTTACATATAAAGACACACCATTTCTTGGCGGGAAAACAAGAATTATAGGTGCACAACCTATAGGGCAGCCAACAGGAAATATAAGGGAGCCCTTCCATTGGGATGGTTCAGAACCACGCAAAAGCGGCGGGTATATTAAAAGCAACCAGGCAAGGCATTTGATTTCTTTGAATGCATGTAGTGGATGTCATGCTGGCGAAACACAAACTTTTTTCTGGCATGTTCAACCAACTTTTTATGGTACTGAATCAACCCTCTCAGGTTTCTTAACAGGAACTGCCGGCTTTGGCGGTGCAATTGATTTTGATAATAATCCGAACAACGATAGCATGACTGTTTTAGATGCTCAATTGAGGCCTGTAAATAATCCTGCATATTATATCTATAACGACATTTTGCGCAGAGCGATGGATATTGAAAATTATGTTACTTCCGATTGTGGCAGTGTGTTACAAATAAAGAATGAGCTTTTATTCAAACCGTTGAACATGGTGCATTAATTACCTGCATCTTTTAAAGGCCCCGTATCTTTTGGATCGCGGCTTTCGTATTTTATATTGAAGCCGCCGAGATCGGGCGAATAATTTTTTTTCTGTTATCT
>JABDAV010000082.1 GCA_013289015.1 Bacteroidota bacterium
AAAATCCGAAGGAAATTTTTTTCAAAGAAGCGAAAGCAGCGCCGATGAGACAACGAAGCCATGCGGCTTTGAGCATATGATAATTGCATTTAAGTGATGTATAAAGAAAATTAGCTAGCCTATGCGCACATGCGGGATTGAGACAACGAAGCCATGCGGCTTTGAGCATATAATAATTGTATTTAAGTGATATATAGAAAGTAAGCTTGATTGCCAATGCGCACTTGATGCGGCATCGCTCCTTTGTACAGTATATCATTGAGCAGCTTTAATTTCCTGTTCGCAGCCGTACAAAGAACTGTTCGTTTTCGTACAGTTTTTATTATCATCATTCACTAAAACACTTATCTGCAAACAATTTTACAATTGGCATAAGCATTGAAACCTTTCGCCGAAAGTCGCTAACATGGCAACCTTTTATTTTAAACATCAATCAGAAATTTGCTTTTATGTTTAGAAATCATTTTAAAACGGCATGGCGCAATTTGATGAAGTATAAATTTATTTCCTTCATCAATTTGTTTGGTTTAACTATCGGGTTAACCTGCTGCCTGCTTATTCTTACTTATATTCTGAATGAATTAAGTTATGACAAATACAACAAAAATGCAGACCAGGTTTATCGTGTAACAAGAACTTTTTATAATGGCAATGGAGATGTATCACTCAACCTGAGTACCGTTGCTCCGCCGTTTGGATATTACCTGCCAGCAGATTTTCCTGAGATACAAAAAATGACAAGGTTATTGAATAACGGCAATACGCCGCTTCGCTATAAGGATAAACTGATCAATGAACCCAACGTTTATTTTGGCGATGAAAATTTGTTTGATGTATTTACAGTGAGCGTTGTAAAAGGAAATCCGAAAACAGCATTGAACGATCCTTTTTCTGTGATGCTTACAGAAGATGAAGCAAAAAAATATTTCGGTAATGAAGATCCGGTCAATAAAGTTATACGCGCCAACAATCAGTTTGATCTTAAAGTAACAGGCGTTTACAAAGCATTTCCTTCCAATTCGCATATACATCCAAACATTCTTGTATCATTCAATACATTAAACGATTCTGCTGTTTATGGTGCAGATAACCTGCGCACAAACTGGGGCAACAATTCTTTCTTCACTTATATCATGCTTCCGAAAAATTATAATATTGAAAGCATGAAATCAAGGTTCCCCGCTTTTCTTGATAAACATATGGCAGGACAGTATGGCCCGAATCAACCTTCTAAATTCACTAAGCTTGATCTGCAAAAGCTCACCGATATTCATCTTTACTCGCATACAGATTACGAAGCAGAACCTAATGGTGATATTAAACGCGTTTACATTTTTGCAGCGATTGCTTTATTTATATTGTTGATCGCCTGCATCAATTATATGAACCTGTCTACTGCACGTTCTGCTTTGCGCGCAAAAGAGATTGGTATAAGAAAAGTGGTAGGGGCGCAAAAACAGGAACTGGTAATACAATTCTTAAGCGAATCGATCCTGATAACGTGGTCAGCAATTATAATGGCATTTATGTTATTATACTTTTTACTGCCCTGGCTTAATAAAGTATCGGCCCAAAATCTTTCCGTAGATATTTTATTAAAGTGGCAAATATTGGTGCCATTGTTTTTGGCGCCATTTATTATAGGATTTATTTCAGGAATTTATCCCGCTTTATTTATGTCATCTTTTCAACCGGTAAAAACATTAAAAGGATTATTTAAAGTTGGTGGCAGCAGCATTAGTTTTCGCAAAGTGCTTGTAGTAACACAGTTTGCTATTTCCATCATTCTCATCGTTACAACTGTCATTGTATTTCAGCAAATGCGTTATATACAAAATGTTTCGCTGGGTTATGATAAGGATCATATTATTACAATGGCTTATAATTCGCAACTGAATGATCAATATGAATCATTCAGAAATGCTTTGCTTCAGAATTCAAATATTAAAGATGTCGGGCTTTCATCAAGAATTCCAACAGGAAGGTTGTTAGATGATATGGGCGCTTCAGCTCCCGGATCAGATTCCATGGTTCCGGTAAAAGCAGAAATACGTTTTCTTGCAACAGATTATGATTTTATTCCTACTTATGGAATACAATTGGCAGCAGGTAGAAATTTTTCACGCAGTTATGGAACAGACACTTCTAATTTTATTATTAACGAAGCAGCTGTTAAAGCAGTGGGATGGAAGAACGCCCGGGAAGCTGTTGGAAAAAACTTTAAATATGGACAATTCAGCGGCCATATAATCGGTGTGGTAAAAGATTTTCATTTCGAATCATTGCACCAGGTAATTACTCCATTAATTTTTGTTTTGCCACCTCCTGTACCAAATCAGACTTTTTACAATAATATTTCAATAAAGATATCAGGCAGCAACGTTGCTTCTACAATCGATGCAGTAAAAAATATATGGCAAAGGTTTCTTCCGGATCTGCCGTATCAATACACTTTTCTTGATGAAAATTTTTCCAGGTTGTACGAATCAGAACAACGGCAGGAAACCATTTTTACAACTTTTGCCTGCATTGCCATTTTCATTGCATGTTTAGGATTATTCGGCCTTTCCGCATTTGCTATTTCGCAACGTGTAAAAGAAATTGGTGTACGTAAAGTGTTGGGCGCAAATACAGGCACCATCGTTGCTTTGTTGTCAAAAGATTTTTTAAAGCTTGTATTGGTTGCTGCGATCATTGCATTTCCTATTGCATGGTATGCCATGCACAACTGGTTGCAGGATTTTGCTTACCGTATAAATATTCAGTGGTGGGTATTTGCTTTTGCAGGAATCGGAGCATCGGTCATTGCATTGTTAACGATCAGTTTCCAGGCAATAAAGGCAGCACTGGCAAACCCGGTAAAGAGTTTGAGAAGTGAGTAGTGAATAGTGGAATAGTAAATAGTGAATAGTGAATAGTGAGTAGTGAATAATGAATAGTGAATGCTTGCGGCGCCACCCGCAGCTATAAAATCAGACGTACACAAATCATACATCAGACATCAAAAAAATACTAACCGGATTCCCACAACTATTAACGCAACGGCAAGTGCTTTTATAATAGCTTTTGGTTTTACCCGGTTTGAAAAATGCGCCCCAACCTGTGCGCCAACAACAACGCCGGCGCCTATATACAATGCAGTTCTCCAGCCGTGTTGCAGTGTGCCATTCATTAAATGAACGATCGTTCCTGAAAGCGCCATTATCGCCAATACAAAATGTGAAGTTGCTGTTGCAATATGGGCAGGAAAATCAAGCAGGCTTATTAATGCAGGCACATGAATAATGCCGCCGCCAATGCCAAGAAAGCTTGATAAAAACCCTACAAAGAAACTAAGTATAATACCTTGTTTTATATTAAATGAATAAACATAATTATTGCCGGATGCATCTGTAATATTTCTTGTTGTATTTATTTTATGCGGTTTGCTGGTTGCATAGGCACCTTCATCAGGTTTAATAAAAAGAAAAATGGCAATAATGATCAATACACATCCAAGTATAATGTCAAAAACATCACGCCTTACATATCCTGTTAAATAAGCGCCGGCAATGGAACCCGGCAATGTAGCAAGGCCGAATGCAAGTCCCGATTTATAATCTATACGTTTCATTCTTCCATAGGCAATACTTCCTGAAAATGCATTCAAAAAAACGATGAACAGCGAAATAGAAGTAATAACATTTGTGGGGAGATCAGGAAAAATTAATGCAAGCACCGGAACTAAAATAAAACCACCGCCGGCGCCGATAAGTGTTCCGAAACCACCTACAAGAAAACCGAGAATGAGTAATTCAACTGATATTGGTAGCATTACAATAACAAAGTTAGTAATGATTGTATATTGAAGAGGTTTGCAGACCGGCAGAAACTATGTTTGGCTACATTTGTTTTAATAAAATAAAAATATGAAGGCAGCCGTGTTACACCAGCTTGGAAATTTACCGGAATATGAAGACTTTGAAGAACCTGTTCCCGCTAATACAGATGAAATTTTAATTAACGTAAAAGCCTCTGCGATAAAAAACCTTGATAAAGGCCGTGCAAGCGGAAAACATTATGCAAGCTATAAACATCTTCCTGTTGTTGTGGGTATTGATGGTGTTGGCGTTTTACAAAACGGGCAAAGAGTGTATGCACAAGGCATCACAGGAATGTTTGCTGAAAAGGCTGTGATCAACAAAAACAATTATGTTGTATTGCCTGATAACATTGATGATGCAACGGCAGCGGCATTACCCAATGCAGTATTGGGTGCAGGCATGGCATTGTTGTATCGTGCGCAAATAAAGAAAGATGAAGTTGTATTGATCAATGGTGCAACAGGTGTAACCGGTAAGCTTGCAGTTCAGTTAGCAAAATATTATGGTGCATCAAAAATTGCAGTAACAGGAAGAAACAGTGAACAGCTTGAACAATTAAGATCATTAGGCGCAGACATAATTATTTCTTTAAAGCAGGATGATGAAAATATCATTCAGCAAATAAAAGCACTGAATGCCTCAACACCTGTTGATATCGTTATTGATTATTTATGGGGCAAACCTGTTGAACTTATTCTTAAATCGTTGATGGGTGGCAGCGTAAATCATATTTCACATCGCGTAAGACTTGTAACTGTTGGCAGCATGGCTGGTGAGCACATAAACCTTGAATCAGGAACTTTAAGAAGTGCTGCAATAGAAATATCAGGTTCAGGATTGGGCAGTATTTCAAAAGAGCAGTGGCACGAATACAGAGTAAAAGTTTTGCCCGAAATGTTTCAGCTCGCAGCAGATGGTAAACTAATAATTGAAACAGAAACTGAACCATTATCTAACATTAAACAGGCATGGCAAAAAGAAGCTGCGCCGGGTAAAAGAATTGTAGTTATGGTATAACTATTACTATATTGCCTTATAATTTTGGAAGGAAGGATGAGAATTTGTTATGTGCAAGCAGATGTACAAAAAGAATTGCGCACGCCGGATCCGCAATAATATCATGGAAGATATCTTCAATTCAACATAACTCAACAGACGCCTCCTATCAAGTCTTGTCGGCAAAAGATTAAAAGAAAGGGAAGGATACAAATATTTCTTCCCTTTTATTTTAGGGCCAACTAGCGGTTTTTATACTCGTTTACGAACTTCAGGAAAGTTTCTATATCAGCAAAATTAGTCGCAAGCCCTATAGATATTCTTATCGCACCTCTAAGTATGCCTATGAAATCAATCATGTCATAGAAATTTCCGGCTTCATGCGTTGTAAAATAGCGCTCAAGGTCCTGGTACGTAATTTCATTATTGATTTCATCAAGCCCTGGATTGCAGAAACACCCTGAGCGTAATGAAATATTATGCCTGTTAGCATCTTGCTCCACAAAATTATGAGAATATACCTCGCCCTCTTTGTTATAAAAATTCATAACAATAGTACCACCTCTTCTTGTCATATCATGAGCACCAAATATTTTTAAAACAGGTTTACCATTGTCATGTTTAACTGCAAGTAATTCTTCCAATAGCCAACCCGCAAGGCATTTTACTCTTTTTGTGATAACCTGAATACCAATATTTAATATATGCTCCAACCCAAAAGTTATTGCCGGAATGCTGAGGTAGTTAACAGTACCATCTTCAAATCGCTCATGATTGGGCATTAAATAATGACCTCTGTAAGTGGCGGCAGAAAGTGAAATCGTACCTCCTGCATACCAGGGTTTAACCAATTTATTGAACATCCTTTTGTGTAGTAAAAGACAGCCTATTCCTGTAGGATAGCCAAATATCTTATAAAAAGATATGGAAGCAAAATCCGGCTGAACTTCCTGCAGGTCAAGCTTATCGGAAGGAACAAACGCTGCAGTATCAAGAAGAACATCCCACCCTTTTTCTTTGGCTATTTTTACATATTTGAGGGGATGTTTAATACCCGATACATTGGATTGAGCAGGATAGGCGAAAAGTTTATTGGTTTTACCGGGATGGCTATCAAGATTTTTTAATAACTTCTCTTCATCCAGGTAAAGATTCTCCTTATGCAGCGGACTATATTCATAAGCGCACCCCTTGTTACTGGCAAACTCTCTTATACCATTTACCGAGTTGTGATTGTCCAATGACAAAAGCAAAAAACCATCCTGGTTAAAGGGATAACATTCGCCAACTATTTTCAGTGCACCAGAAGCATTTTGGGTAAATACACAGAAATAATTATCTCCGGCATTAAAAAATTCAAGCACCTTGCTTCTTGCTTCGCTTACTAGTTGAGAGGAAAGCCTCGACGAAGGATTACCCGAATGGGGATTACCAAGTATATCTGCGGTGAGCAGCTTGTGATGTTTTGCTATCTGGCTTTCCGCATAAAGATTACCACCTGTATAGTCAAGATAAACATGTTTTTGCTCATCAAGTCTTGCATAATCCACAGCCCGAAGCTGGTCCAATATAGCCGTATCGCTGTATTCGGGATATTTGTTTAAAAATATCTTCTCTCTTTCTGAAACAGACGACGAGCTATTGTTCTCTTTTATTTCTAATTCTTTTTGCATACGTTTAATATTTCAAAATAATGAAAATCAATAATTCAGGCCTCCTGATCGTTTCTCAGTGAAATAATATTCGCAAAAATGCGGTAAGCCCCTGGTACACCTGCCGGTAGTTGCCTAAACCAGGCGTAAGTGGTGTATACATAATAACCTTTTCCATACGGGGCTATGAGAAGCCCACTGTCTTTCGGCGTTTCTCCATGATCATTGCTGGATAGAATAGCTTCATATTCACTGCTCCACTCTTTGGGCATACACAAACCGCGTTCATGTACCCATCCTTCAAGATCTTTTTGTGTAATTTTATTCGGCGTATTCAGAACCTGATGGTCTGGCTTGAGGAAACGGATCTCGGCATCCACCTCTGTCACCCTTTCATTAGATACTGCAAATGAATAAGGTCCGATGGAATCCAGTAAATTTTTATGCGGGGAATTAAATGCTGGAAGGGTGTTATACTGTACTACGAGGGTTCCGCCATTATGCACATACTCCATCAACGCCTTCTTGTGCAGCTTAAAACCATTGATAGTATTGTACACCCGTATGCCCAATACTACAGTATCAAATTTTTTTAGGTTGCTGGCATAAATATCTTCCTGCTTTAAAAGAGTCACTTTGTATCCCATTTGTACCAGGGCAGCATGCACATTATCGCCTGCACCTATCACATAGCCTATCTGCTCACCCTTCTTTTCGAAATCAAGATTTAAGCATTTTGCAGTGGCATCAGGGAAGAGCATTTGTACGGGAATATGATCATATTCTATTTTTATTAAGCCTTTGCTATAGTGGTTTCCACCAATCGTGGCTACGGCTTTTATATTGTCCGTAAGGTCTTTTACCAGGGGAAATACAACGAAATCAAAGTTTTTTTCATCGCCTTTTTTATGAATATGAAATGGAAAAGTTTGTGGCTCAAGCTTCCACCCCTCGGGAACTATCAGGGATAGGGATCCGGTAATGTTCTTTTCCCCGGAAGTTACTTTTACCCTGACAACTTTGGATTCATTCCCGTTGAAAACGTATAACTTCTCCGCAATATTCAGAAAAACAGGGGGCGTTATAAATAAAGGAGTTTGTACTTCCCCTCTGATAGGGTCAGTGATCTTATGAATAACAGGACTCTCGAAAATGAATGAATGACCTTTAACAGTTACGGTGTAATTAACCTGTATGGCCGGTGGATTTTCGGGGAGCCAATCAAATGTTGCTCGCCTATATGGAACATACCACGAGAGGACTGATTTTTCAACCAATAAGGTTCCGAATAAGGCATATCATCCGGTATGGGCAGATCGTAATTGATAAACTTATCAATATCATACTTTAAAGGAAGTGAATAAGAAGTTTCATTATGTGTATGCGAGTAACTGATTTTCTTTAGTTCAACAGGTACTTTTGACCGATTGATTATTTGAATTTTTATTTTAATCGTTTCTCCCGGGCAAGCAGTTGATGCTGCTGTCGCTGCTTCCATGTACATGCCGAGGCAATTTCTGATGACTTCCTGTAATTCGTTCAGTTTTACCTGCTTCCAGTAACTATCGGGCAAACTTTCGAGGATATCTTTAGCTTTCAGGAGTATATCTGCTGAGACTGCCGGGTTTGCAGGGTTATACTGATGAAATGCTTCATTAAAGATGCCGGTAAGGGCTGAGGCACCCTCAACCCTGTTCCAGCTCAGATCGATATCTTCGAATATGCCTTTTTTAGGAACGTGTCCTTTTTCAGCATGCAGGTATTCAAAGGCTTCTCCCCTGGTAGTGCCCATTCCCATTCCCTGGCTCCGGTGCTTACTCCGGCTTTCGGCTGCTACCTCTCCGTAAGACTTGGCGAGAAACGGATTAAATGCTCCTACGTCTAATTTTATTTTATTTTCGGTTGTATAATTCTCATGCTGAAAAACAAAGGCGCTGGTGTTCCACAAAAGCCGTTTCGGCTGCCATACATCCACATACACAAGCTGTTCGGGAAACCTGGTTTTATCTGCTGCTGCATCAAAAGCTTCGTGGGCTAAGATAGCGGATGCTGTATGATGGCCGTGTGTTGTTCCCGGTTCTGTACTAAAGCTGGTAATAATAATGTCGGGGCGGAATTTGCGAATAATCCATACAACGTCTGATAGCAAATGTTCTTTATTCCAAATCTTAAATGTTTCATCAGGGTTTTTGGAAAAACCAAAATCTTTAGCCCTGCTAAAGAACTGTTTACTACCATCAGCCTGGCGTGCCTGCAACAATTCCTGGGTTCTGATAACCCCTAAAGCTTCATTTAATTCGGGACCTATGAGGTTCTGCCCTCCATCTCCCCTGGTTAATGAGAGGTACGCGGTTTGAACTAACACCTCATTTGCAAGGTACGCTATAAGCCGCGTATTTTCATCGTCCGGATGAGCAGCAATATACAATATACAGCCAACTACATTGAGCTTTTTAATGTGCATTTGCATCTCAGGTTCTCTTATATGTTACTTGAAAAAAAGTTCTATCCGGGTATCGTCATCAACACAAGCCGTCAGTTTTTTGTAAAAATAAATTTTTCCAGAAAATTACAAAGAAATACTAAAAATTTAATCCGGCTTTGCAAGTTGGCCAGGTTCAGATGGCAGCCTCTTGGAAGCAAAGAATAGTAGCTATAATAACCCGTTGTGCGGTAAAAAATAATTGGAACCCGATAATAAACATTTTTACTATATGCCTCCTGATTACTTTGTTTTTATCAGGCAGAGAGTGAAAGCAAAATGCTTTACCAGGGCGTTGCCTGAATTAACCGTCGCAATAAAAATATTTATTGTTCGTAAAGCTTAAATAACTTTCAGTATTAAACGCTTAAATGAAAGAACTTCATATTGACAACATGAAAATTGTTCCCGACTTTGCCAAAGTGCCTGATGAACAATTGCAATGGCTGATAAACCAGGGTGAAACATTAGATATTGAAGAAGGTGAATTACTCTTTGATATGGGAGAGCCTGTTGACCAAACGTTCGTGGTATTAGACGGAAGGCTGAGGCTCTGCACCAGGCAATCAGGCAAGGAAAAAGAGATATCAATAATGGATACCGGGCAGATAACCGGCCTTTTGCCATATTCGAGAGCCACAGTTGCACCTGTATTTTGTGAAGCCATTAGAAAGTCGTGGTTATTTAAATGCCCTACAGAAAAAATTAAGGCAGGTATTGGAAATAATTATGAACTGATCGAAGCGATGGTGCACATGATGATTACCCGGGTGAGGGAGTTTACATCCATACAGCAACAGAATGAAAGAATGTTCGCGCTGGGAAAACTCTCTGCAGGCCTTGCTCATGAGTTAAATAATCCTGCGGCTGCTATTGCACGGGCTGCATCATTATTGCAAAATCAGGTAAAACAGCTTCCGCATTTATTTGAAGAAGTCTCAGGCTTGCAGATAAAAGAAGAAAAAGTTGAGCGTATTCAAAACCTTATCACGAATAAAATAGCCTGCACATTCGCACCAATGAACATGATGCAAAAAGCCGCACTTGAAGATAGAATCTCTGACTGGCTCTATGATAATAACATTAAAAACATAGATACGGAAGGTTTAACGGAAAACTGTTTTACTATTGAAGACCTTGAGATGATAAAGGGTTGTGGTTCTCCTGAAGAATTGCCTGTTGTAATTGAATGGATAAGCAATTATCTTGTTACCAATAAAATGGCGGACGATATTCGCGTTTCCGCAGAACGTATATCTGAGCTTGTTGGCGCTGTAAAGAATTTTACTTTTATGGATAAAGATTCCGACAGGCAGATGGTGGATATTCATTCAGGCATACGCAGTACATTAACCATGCTGAACTATAAACTTAAAAAAGCAAATATTATAGTGCATGATGAGTTTAACAATACAACTCCTCAGGTAAGAGCATTACCGGGAGAACTTAACCAGGTCTGGACAAACCTTATTGATAATGCCATTGATGCAATGGAAGTTAATGGCAAAGGCAACCTTACTATAACTTCAAAATACGATTCAAAATTTGTAAAAGTGTATATTAAAGATGATGGCCCCGGCATTCCTGAAGAAATCAGGAGCAGAATATTTGATCCTTTTTTTACTACAAAAGAAATGGGCAAGGGCTCGGGCTTAGGCCTTGATGTGGTAGGCCGGATAATGATACAACACAACGGCTCTGTAAAAGTAAATTCACAGCCGGGCACTACAGAATTTGAAATTTGTCTTCCTGTTTAAAAAGTGTAAACATTTAATATGGATCAACCAATAATATTTGTAATTGATGATGACGGACAAGTATTGCGCGCTATAACAAGAGATTTGAAAAATAAATACCGGCCCGATTACAGAGTACTCAGCACTTCATCTGCAAAAGAAGCATTAAGCAGTTTGCTTGAGTTAAAGAACAAAGGAGAATCTGTTGCAATATTCATTTCAGATCAGCGCATGCCCGAAATGGAAGGCGTTGATTTTTTACAACAGGCAAAAGAGTTTTATGATGATGCAAAAAAAGTTTTGTTGACTGCATATTCAGATACTGACGCTGCAATCAAAGCAATCAATGATGTAAAGCTTGATTATTACTTAACAAAGCCATGGGATCCGCCGGAAGAAAAATTATATCCTGTTATTGATGATTTATTAGATGACTGGCAGAATGGCTTTCATCCCGATTTTAAAGGCATCAAATTAATTGGTTATCAGTTCTCGCCTAAAAGTCATTTGATAAAAGAATTTTTATCAGGTAACCTTGTTCCTTATCAATGGCTCGATGTAAACAATGAAGATGGTATGCAGTTAATGCAGTTGAATAATGTTGCAGTAAAAGATCTTCCTGTACTGTTTTTTGAAGATGGTACAATGGTATCATCACCGCAGATCATTGATATTGCCAAACGCATTGGTCTAAATCCTGAAGTAAAAAATGAAGTGTACGATGTAGTGGTTATTGGTGCCGGCCCTGCAGGATTAGCTGCTTCTGTATATGGTTCATCAGAAGGATTAAAAACATTATTGATTGAAAGAAAAGCGCCTGGTGGACAGGCAGGCACCAGTTCACGCATAGAA
This sequence comes from Bacteroidota bacterium, assembly GCA_013289015.1. Classification (GTDB taxonomy): domain Bacteria; phylum Bacteroidota; class Bacteroidia; order Chitinophagales; family Chitinophagaceae; genus Parafilimonas. The sequence goes on from JABDAV010000082.1 coordinate 11,582, forward strand.
AATTATCTTGGCTTTCCAACAGGGTTAAGCGGCGCTGATCTTACACGAAGAGCTGTAACGCAATCAGTGCGGTTTGGTACAGATTTTCTTTCGCCGCAATCTGTAAGATCAATAGAACTGCAGGATAATTACAAGAAAATAATTTTAGATGATGGCAAGGAAATAATGACCAAAGCTATTGTAATTACAACAGGCGTTGATTACCGCAAATTAACCACACCCGGTATTGAAAAATTTACCGGCGCAGGTATTTATTACGGCGCCGCCAATACAGAAGCTGCAGCATGCAGGAATAATGTTGTGTTTATTGTTGGTGGCGGAAATTCTGCAGGTCAGGCAGCAATGTATCTTTCAAAATTTGCAAGGCAGGTGAACATATTGATAAGAAAAGATAGCTTGTCTTATACCATGTCATCTTATTTGATCGACCAGATAAATGGCGTGAGCAACATATCTGTTTGTACCGGTCGTGAAGTAGTGGAAGCCAAAGGCGGCGAGCGGCTTGAACAGTTAGGTATTCAGAATGTAGATACAGGTGAAGTGTATACAGAAGATGCGGCTGCGCTGTATATTTTTATTGGTGCAAAGCCTTTTACTGAATGGCTGAGCGCAGAGATCATTATTAACGATAAAGGATTTATAGAAACAGGAAGAGAATTGCAACGTTATAATAGTTTTCAAAAGATATGGAAGCTTGAGCGCGATCCGTATTTATTGGAAACAAGTTGCGCAGGCATATTTGCTGCGGGCGATGTACGGGCCGGTGCAATGAACCGCGTTGCATCTGCAGTAGGAGAGGGTTCTATGGCAATTAGTTTTGTACATAAATATCTTGCAGAAAGTTAAAATAATTATATGAGCGATTTTTGTGAACATCTTGATTCAATACATAAAATAAAAACTGCCAAAGAATTTGTTTGTGAAGAATGCATCAAAACCGGTTCAACATGGGTGCACCTGCGCACTTGCCAAACCTGTGGTGTTACATTATGTTGCGATGATTCTCCGCATAAACATGCAACCAAACATTATCATCGCTCAGGGCATCCGGTGGTCATTTCTTCAGAACCCGGTGAACGCTGGCTTTGGTGTTTTGTTGATAAGATGATGGCGGAATATTAATGATGCAAACATGAAAAGAAAACCCGGAGATGTAAAAGTATTTGTAAGCAGCGTGCTTCCTTCCATTGGCATTGACATGCTGCGCAAAGAAAACTTTAATGTAACAACATGGAACGACAATAATCCTATACCTCAGGATAAATTAATTGAAAATGCAAAGCTGTGCAATGCATTGTTCTGCACGCTTACTGCAAAAATTGATGCAGGTTTTCTAAATGAATGTAAACATCTTGAGATCATTTCGCAGTTTGGAGTTGGGTATGATAACATAAATATTCCCGAAGCAACAAAGCTTGGAATTCCTGTTGGCAATACGCCCGGTGTATTAACAGATGCTACTGCAGATATTGCTTTTGGCTTAATGATAGCTGCATCAAGAAAAATGTTTTTCATGCACAAAAAAATTGAGAAAGGCGAATGGAAACATTTTGCGCCAACATCTCATCTCGGCATGGAATTAAAAAATAAAACATTGGGAATATTTGGTTTGGGACGCATCGGTATTGAAATGGCAAAGCGTTGCAAAGGAGCTTATAATATGAACGTGATTTATTACAACCGAAAGCAAAATATTGAAGCAGAAAAACTACTCGGTGCAAAGTATGTACCGTTTCATGAGTTGCTTGCACAAAGCGATGTCTTATCAGTGCACAGTGTGTTAAGCGAAGAAACAAAAGGCATATTCAATAAAGCTGCTTTTGAAAAAATGAAGCCAACTTCTGTTTTCATCAATACTTCAAGAGGCGGTGTACATAATGAAGAAGACCTGTTGCAGGCTTTGAATGAAGGAAAGATTTGGGGTGCGGGATTAGATGTTACAGACCCTGAACCTATGCATAAAGACAATCCATTATTGAACATGGAAAATGTTGCAGTACTGCCGCACATCGGTTCTGCAACGATAGAAGCAAGAAACGGCATGAGCAGGTTAGCTGCCGAAAATATTATAGAGTTTTACAAAAATGGTCTCATACCAAATTTTGTAAATCCGGAAGTGATGAAAAAATAATGAGGTATCTTCCGGAAATATCAATAACTCGTTTCATCCAGCTTTACCTTTCCTTTGAACGTCCAGAAAACAAAACCTGTATAGATAAGTACTAGTGGTGTTCCTATCAATGCTATCATCAATAATATCTTCATTGTTTTTACTGATGAAGCCGCATTCTGAATGGTAATACTATATGCAGGATTATTACTGGCATATAAAAGATTTGGAAATACTTCTATTGCAACAGCAATCAGTAAACAGGCAATTGTTATGGATGAACTGATGAAAGCCGACCTGTACCTGCTTTTCTTTAATAAGCGTGGAATGTTGGCAATCGCTAAAAACATTATTAAAGGAAAAATAAAATAAGCCGGGTTGCTTCTTATCCTGTCGCTCATATGTGGCACATATAGTAACGTGTATAATGTAGTTAATGCAAATGTTACAATAAAGAATACGGTAAAATTTTTTGCAAGAATCGTAAGCTTTGTATACAACCTGTTCTCTGTTTTCATAGCAAGAAAAATTGCGCCATGCATCATGAACAAAGCCAGTGTTGTTACAGCAACCAATATTGAAAAAGGATTAAAAAATGTAAGCATATTGCCGGTGAATTCCTGCTGTGCATTTAATGGCAGTCCCAAGGCAACATTGCCCAACATTAAGCCCAATGAAAGTGTTACAACAATGCACGCGAATGAGTAAATAAAATCCCATGCAAAACGCCAGCGTAAACCCGGTTCTTTACTTCTGAATTCAATGGCAACAGCGCGCCAGATCAACCCAATTAAAAATATAAATGCAGGTAAATAAAATGCTGAGAACACAGCAGCATAAGCAACCGGGAAGCCCGCAAACAAAGCGCCGCCGCCAATTACAAGCCACACTTCATTGCCGTCCCAAACAGGGCCAATTGCATTCATGGCAATTCTTCTGCTTTGTTCTTTTTTAAGAAAGAGATGCAATGCGCCGGCGCCGAGATCAAAACCATCTAGTATCGCATAGCCGGTTATGATTGCGCCAAAAACAAGGAACCACCATGTGTTATAATCAATACCCAAAAACATAATTTAATTTAAAGTTTTTCCATTTTGATCTTTATTAAACTTAGTAGAATAATCTACGATTATTATTATTCAACTTATACAATCAGGTTACCATTGGGTTTTCACGAATGCCAAAATGATCTGTTTCTTCATCATCTGCTTCATATAATTCAGGCCCTTTCTTTATTTTCCTGTTCATGATAAATAAAAACAAAACAAACAACGTTGCATATACCAGCGTGAACATGATCAACGATGTAAGTATCTCATTCGCTTTTACGGCCGCAGATAATGCATCAGATGTTCTTAATAACCCATATACAACCCAGGGTTGTCTTCCCATTTCTGCCGTGAACCAGCCACATTGATTGGCAATTTGTGGCAACAGCACACCCCAGACAAAAACAATCATCAGCCAGCGTTTATCAAACAGCTTTCCTTTCTTCCATAACCAACATGCATATAATGTAAGGAAGATAGAAGCAACACCGATGATGATCATAATATGATAGAACTGAAATATTGCATTCACCTGTGTTGGCCGATCTTCAGGTTTTATCGCATTCAAACCTTCAACAGGTTTTGAGAAATCTTTATGCACCAAAAAGCTTAATCCGCCGGGAATGTTCACGCCCGATGTTCTTTGTTTGTTCTCATCAACCCAACCAAATAAATACATTGGCGCAACTGCATTGCTATCAAAATGGCCTTCCATAGCTGCAAGTTTTGCAGGCTGATTTTTTGAAACACCTTCTGCGCTCACACTGCCTGCTATTAATTGTGCTATTGAAAAAAAAGTTGCTACAGCCAATGCAATTTTAAATGCAGGTTTTGCAATTTCAAGATGCCTGTTTTTAAGAATATAATAAGCATTTACACTTAACACCAAAAATGCGCCCGCAAGAAAAGCGCCTATCCAGACATGCGTAAGCCTTTGCATGCTTGACGGATTAAAAACCATCGCCCAGAAATCTGTTATCTCTGCGCGTGCATCCAAACCTTTACCCACAATATGAAAACCTGCCGGCGTTTGCTGCCAGCTGTTTGCAACAACGATCCATACGGCACTGAATAATGAGCCGAAAAAAACCATAATGGTTGAAATAAAATGTACGGTTGAACTAACACGGTTCCATCCAAAAATTAAAATACCAAGAAAGCCGCTTTCAATTGCAAAAGCAAAAATGCCTTCAGCAGCAAGTGCGCTTCCGAAAACATCACCAACATATTTGGAATAAACAGCCCAGTTGGTTCCGAATTCAAACTCCATGATGATCCCTGTTGCAACGCCAAGTCCGAATATCAATGCAAAAATTTTTATCCAGAAGCGTGTCATGGTTTTGTATACTTCTCTTTTTGTTTTGAGATATAAGCCTTCCATGATCACGAGTATCAAACCAAGACCAATACTTAGCGGCGGATAGATGTAATGAAAAGCGATGGTAAAAGCGAATTGTATGCGTGCCAATATTTCGGTGCTCATGGTGAGGATTCAAAAAGAGAATGAACAGATAACACAATTGCGCAGCCCGGCACAAAATTATTTCACAACAGTTGAAAGCGCATGAATATTTAAGATTGTTTGTTTTGAATTTTTTATGTATAGCCGCGTTATTAAGCTGAATGATTATGGTTCGTATTCATAAGGCAAAGTAGTAGCCATTTTTTCCCACCAACCCCAAAAGCCATTCATAAAAAGATCAATATTTGTAAAATAACCATCTTCAAAAATTTCTACCGGGATGTCTTGCAAAAGTGAAAGCTCTGTGTTGGGATAACCGCGCGTAATTACATCAAGATCTGCCGATGTGATCAAATGGTTTTTCAGGTATAGCTTTTTTCTGTACGCTAAATATTCTTCAGGCTCTTTTTCTTTTGTATATGTTACCTGCAGGTAATCTTTAAAGTTGAACATAACTGTATTGCTGTCTGTAATATTGGCAATGCTTTTAAAATTTTCCGGTTCAAAATGCAGGTTCATTGTTTGATCATCTTCTGCAAGCACCGCTTTATAATAAGTAAGCGAATCTTTACTAAATAATTTTTGAAACTGTTCTGTTATAGAAGCTTCATTAGCGGTTATATTTTTTAAAGAATCTTTCAGCAGATCAAATTTGCTTTTATATAATTGTTGCACACGTTGTTTTTCAATGTTGGGGATGCTTTCAATTTTTCTTACCTGGAAACCTTCATTTCTTAAATTCTGATCATACAATGCCCGCATAAAATGAAGTAAAGAATAACCATATACTTTTTCCCTGTTTGTTTTCCACTCCAGTTGCTGATCTTCTGTTCCAT
>JABDAV010000083.1 GCA_013289015.1 Bacteroidota bacterium
GTTACAATCTTTAGATTACAACTATCAATTAATTTCTTAAACGGGTAGGTTAATGTAAAAGGATATTGTTGAGTATAAGCAGCAATTTTATTTCTGAAAACAGAACCCTGATAGTCTACAGAATCATAATCATATTTTTCATCATCAAAGCTCACTAATTTAGAATATTCATGCACTAAATCATCTTCAATTTCTTTGGCTGTTAATGATTGCGCGAAAGAATCTGTTGCAGATAAAAAGAAAATTAAAATTGAAACCCAACAATATCTCATATCTCAAATATATAAAACGAGAGCTGCTGCTGTTAATCTATTGGCGGAGCCTTTTTTGATATAGTTACATAGGAGCTAAACGAAGGTAAAAATTAGAAGGCATTTTTTTTATATGGATTTATAAGAAATGACAAATGTATGCCCGCAGGCTGTATGATCATTTTATTCATTAATTGCCCATCTCCTGTTTACCCGGCAGCTTATTTCGACGAAAAATAATCGATATAATCTCGATATTTCTTCGATCCAATAGATCGCAGTTATATCGAAGAAATGAACTGTTTGGCCAGCCTGCTGTATAGTCCTGAAAAAACTTTACAGATTTAGGAGTTCATACTGAATAGGCTTTATCCGGGCAAAGATTTTACAAAGCGGATAAGATTATGGAATAAGGTAATAGCCAAACATTCTTTCCTGTTTTATCTTTATAAAAAAACTGTGCTAACGGGGTTCAGTTAGATATTTAAATATGCAAACGTTCAAATAAGGTCTTGGTCCTGGATACGTTATATAATTACACTAATTGTTGTTGCTCTTGCAGGAACTTCATTGTTCCTCAAAATTTTTTCGGATGATAATTCCTGGCGCCTTATAATACTGATTGCTTTGCTTATATCTGCAGCAATTTACTTTACAACATTTACATGGGTTGCTATTATCGAGGTTACATTAACCAATGAGGGCATTAATAGTATGGCTTAAAAATTATGCCTTCCAATCCAATTCAGAATTAAGCATTATCCGGGATGAAGTTTATAGTACAGTTTCTTACCTGATTATCATTGGGATTTAATTAAACTAAAATTCAATAACGGCAAAACATTTAGGACCTGGCATAAGAACGGTTCATTTATCAAAGATGATTTCTATGATCTTGTGGCAGCATTAGATAAAAAATTTCTTATGAACTGATTGGCTCTCACTTGGTCCATGTATTATTACCCGTATCAGCATCCATCCATATACCACCATCAAGCGTAAAGCTTTTTACTTTCTTTTTGGCATTGATATTTACAGTGGTTTGTTGCTGGTCATTCATCCATATTGCGGGTGTTTGATGAAACGTTTCTGAAGTGCCGTCGTCATACGCTGCAACAACATCAACAGGTGCAGCCATTCCGCCAATATTCTTTATAGTGAGTGCGTAACTATTACCGTTTTCTTTTACATCGGCTAAAGAAAGATCAATATAATAAGTGCTGAAGAGCCAATTGTTCCAGAACCAGTTTAAACTTTTTCCATTAACATCACTAAACGTATTAAAGAAATCCCAGGGCAGCGGATGTTTGCCATGCCACCTGTCCATGTAAGCGTGCAAACATTTTCTAAACATATCATCACCCAATAAATCCTTCATAGCAAGATAACCAAGTGCAGCTTTACCATATTCATTATTGCCAAAACCATTTGTTTCCGACAGTGCATCGCCTGGAGTAATAACAGGTATTTGTTCATTGTCTGATATATCATTTATCCACGGATCTACCCTGAATTGTTTAAATAACGTTGAAGCATCTTCTGTGCCTACATCTGCTGAACCAATAAGATATTCAAGTGTGGTTGCCCATCCTTCATCCATAAAACCATACCTTGTTTCATTGATCCCCATATAAAAGGGCATGTAGGTGTGCGCTATTTCATGCTCTGCTACAAATCTTGCAAACGATGTATCTGTAAATGCTTCATCATTTACCATCATAGGGTATTCCATGTCAGCAAAACCCTGGAATACCGTTGTTTTTTCATAGGGATAAGGCACTCCCGGCCAGTTATGGGAAAACCAATCGAGTGAATGTTTGGCATATTGTGCCACATAATGATAATCTGCGGCACTATCATTATATGCAGCATTGGCAACCGCTTTCCTCCCGGTTTTATCATCTACTACAACACTGCATGCATCCCAATTATAATGATCACTAATGCCAAAAGCCATATCAGGAATATTGTTCGCAACAAATTGCCAGCTGTTAATATTGTTTTGTGTTGTTACATTTTTTGCAACAAGGTCTTCTGCCGTAACAATGCGTACTGTTGCATCTGAATTGAAGGATTGCTGGTAACGCTTTAAAATTTCAGGTTGTAATAATTTTTCAGGTTGCTGTAATGTTCCGGTTCCCCAAACGATATAGTTTTTAGGAACATTTACTGTTACAACATAATCATTGAAATCGCTGTAGAATTCATGACTGTCCACAAAAGGCATCCTGTCCCATCCATTATAATCATCTAATACAGCTATACGCGGATAGAAGTAAGCAATAAACCATGCAGTTGAATCTATCATGCCTTCCCGGTTACTTTGTTTTGATACGTCATAATGCCATTGAAAACTTAATTGCATTGAATCTTTCGGCGCCAGTGGTTTACGCAGGTGTAGTGCAAGATTGGTAAATGTGCCTTCATCTGCCAGGGCATTTATTTTTTCACCATTAACAGTGATTGCATCTATATGAATGCCTGATGTTAAATAATCTTCTTGTGCGGGCACATCTCTCGGTGCCCCGGGTTTATGAATATTTACAAACAATTTTATTGAAGGGGTGTGAATGGAATCCGGGTTGTTATTAAAATAAGTTATTGTTTCAGTACCTGCGATCGTTGCATTTGGAGGCATTGCATTAATGGTAATGTTATATCGTGCATGATTTTGCCAGTAGTTTTTTCCCGGCTTACCATCCATACTTCTTGTGCCTTTTGCATAAGCCTGCTGAACATTTCTTGGCATAAAAAGATCTTGTGCAGAAACATTATTGCTTAATACATTTATTAGTCCGCAGAAAAGAAGTAATAGAAAAGAAAAGATAAAGTTGCGCATACAAAATTTTGTTAGCGCTCAAGATAATTACATCTTATAAATCAGTGTGAAAAGTTTTATATAAACGGCAATAGAAAACCCCATGTAGAAACATGGGGTTCTAACCAAAACCAACTGCTACGAAAAAACTATTGAATAGAAATTTCTTTAGGTAATGCCTTTACTTCTTCTTTTTTAGGAAGGTAAAGCTTTAACACACCATCTTCATATTTTGCCTCGATAGCATCAGCATTTATAACATCATCTACGCGAAAACTGCGTTTAAAGCTTGTGAAATTAAATTCACGGCGATGCGTTTTGTAATCTTTGTTTTCGGCTTCGCTTTTCTTTTCATAGCTGATGCTAAGCAATCCCTTATCCAGATTTACTTTAAAATCTTCTTTCTTCAAGCCTGGTGCTACTAATTCAAGATGGAAACCTTCTTCATTTTCATGAATATTCACAGGAGGCGTATTTAAGCCAAGTTCTTTACCCCATGAAGCCGGCAAATTGCTGAAAATGTCATCGAACAAGTTGTCGATAGTTCTGTAGTTACGTTTTACTAAGGTTGTCATAGTATGCTTTTTTATTTTTTAATTGATTATGGCATTAGTTGAACAAAGCGCATACCACCAGATTTTTTAATGAAAAAACTACAGGAAAGCTTCCTCAAGCCTGACAAGTCTGGTATAATTTCATTATTTAAATGTCATCATGACTTTTTTTGTCTCTATGTTTATCTGAGTATCAATTAAGTTATCTTGTATTCTTAAAAATCAGTTGTACACAACAACGGGTTCATTCTTTTAGTATCATTGCACGTTTTTAAAATTGTCCGGTTACATGTATCCTAATCTGTATTATTTATTTAAGGATGTTTTTGGATGGAATTTGCCTGCATTAAAAATCATTAACACTTTTGGTTTTTGTGTTACCATTTCTTTTTTGGTATGCGCATGGCTTTTAGTGAAGGAGTTAAAGCGCAAACAGGCCAACGGATATTTTACTTATAAAGAAACAGAAATCGTTTTGGGCAAACCTGCAGGTATAGGTGAGCTGCTTGTTAACTTCTTCTTAGGATTTTTACTTGGGTATAAAATACTGGGTGTTTTTATTATTAAAGGCGCTTTGAACGATCCGCAGGAATTTATTTTTTCTGCACATGGAAGTTTTCCTGCAGGTGTTTTATTGGGTTTATTTTTCGCGGGCCTTAAATGGTGGGAAAAAAATAAAGCCAAACTGGCCAACCCGGAAACAAGGACCATTAGGATATGGCCAAGCGACAGGGTTGGAGATATGACGATAATTGCAGCAATATTTGGTTTTGCAGGCGCAAAGATCTTTGATAATCTTGAAAACTGGGACCGGTTCATACAAGACCCTGTCGGCAATTTGTTTTCACCCAGCGGTTTAACTTTTTACGGCGGTTTGATCGTTGCATCGCTTGCGCTGCTGTATTATTTCAGAAAAAATAAGATCAGCTTTATTAATGTTGCCGATGCATGCGCACCGGGCTTAATGTTTGCATACGGCTGGGGAAGAATGGGATGCCAGGTTGCGGGCGATGGAGACTGGGGCATTATTAACAGCGCTTTTTTAAGTGATGCCGATGGCACTGTACGGCTGGCAAATTCACCCTCGGAATTCCAGAGAGTACTTGTTGATAATGCAGGTTATTACGTTAACCAGTTTGGTTCGCTTAATAATGTACAGCATGCATCTGTTAAGCCATTCTTTGGTTTGCCTGACTGGCTTTTTGCATATACTTATCCGCATAATGTAAACAATGAAGGCGTTCCTTTATTCGGATGTTCATGGGATAATTATTGTAATCACCTGCCATTGCCTGTATTTCCTACACCTATTTATGAAATAATTACTTGCCTTATATTATTTGGGATATTATGGTCGATAAGAAAAAAAATAAAAATACCGGGAAGATTGTTTGCCATCTATCTTATGCTGAATGGGATTGAACGGTTTTTAGTGGAACACATTCGCGTAAACACCAGGTATCATTTCCTGGGAATAAATCCCACACAGGCAGAAATCATTTCACTTGGATTGATCATTTCAGGCGCGGTTTTATATGTTATCGCCCCGAGATTAAAAATTTCGAAATATTTGTCCTATAAACAAAAGGCCCAGGCACCGCAGGAAGCCTAAAATATTTTCTGCAACTCCACTGCCTTTCGTTGTGTTATAAGCGCATCAATAACATTTTTTTCTGTCTCATCAATATCAATTAACACTGCAAGGCCAGTTAATAGTGATTGTTCTTCCATTGAAAGCAGCTTATCACTAAGACATAACTCACAGCAATAAGCGTACAATGCAAAATTTTGAACAGGGTTGATCATCTTAACCAGGTAACGCAGGTACGTTGTTTCGTCAATAATTCCTATACTGTATGATCGATAATGCAGCAGCTCTTCTTTAAAATTGAGATCGCGGTGTATCTGCAGTTCAACAAACTTTGATGAAACATTGTCTATTTCATCCTGCGAAAAATTTCCATCTTTAAAACAACAATGTAAAAATAAATGGCATATGGCTTCGCTTTGTGTAGTAATATAATCCTGGTACATACAATTTTTAACTGTATGAAACAAGTTTAATGCCGGTAAAAAATTATTTCATCAGCAACCGGACACATATGCCAATTATGATGGATGAAGCAAAACTCATTAATGTACCAATCAATATATATTCTGCTTCTTTTCGCATGTTATTACCTTTGATATCATTAAAGCGCAGTATTGATTTTGCAGCTATCAGAAAACCGATACCTTCAAAATGATTATTGATGACAAATGTGAGCACCAGTATTCTTTCAAATACGCCTATCCATTTTCCGGCTTCACTTAAACTGGTTGATGAGCGTTCGTTATGTTCAATGTCTTTTCTCCACCGCTGCGTTGCATAACCCAATAAATAAGCTAACGGATAAATAACAAAAAGATATGCGGTAATTATAACCCAGAAATTATTGTTGATGAGTATCCTCGTAACAATAACGGCAGGCCAGTCAACATTTTCATAACAGATCACCCAAAGCACAACCAGCACAGTTACATGCATTAATTGATCTGCTATGAAAATAACAGCACTTTCTTTTTGATATACCTTCCACAGATCAATAAAATAATGCGTAACAAAAACTATTACAGGAATTATCCAAAGCGATTTATCGGGAGAAAAAAAATATATAAGTGAAGCATGTATCAGGCTATGCGCATATAAGAACCATGAGCCGGCTTTCCGTTCCTTTTTTTGCTGAATAAGTTTTTTTGATTGCAGAACAAAATCGGCAAACAAATGTGCAGCTATCCATTGAAGAATTGTAAGCATAGCTAAAAATAATTAAAGTGCAGCAACTATGTCAAATCTTTGTAAGATACGGCTGATCACAGACCATCCCGCTGCCTGCAACCGTTGATGAACCGAAGGTTGCGAGATATTCAAAGCCTTTGCAATTTCTTCCTGTTTTGAATTTTTCAGTTGCAGGTATAAAGCTTCAGCCTGTGCACTGCTCAGCCGCTCAAGCAAAAAATTCAATGATGCACTGTGTACTTTCCATTCCTCATCGAGATCGTTGTTTGCAAATGCAATGTTTATAAGCTCTCCGCGCTTTTTAAGTTCATCAATATTTTCACCTGAAAGCCTGAAGGCTGTGCCATCTGAAGTAATGATATTAGTGCCTGTAAAACTAACATCGCCGATACCAACAGATTGCCTTATCTTAAATTCATCTGCTGCCAAAAAACAATACAGCAAAACAGCAATGCGCAGTCCCGCTATTTTATTCTTTGTAAGTATGCATTGGAGGCTATCACCCCTGAATTGCTCCATCTTAAAATCGGGAAATGATGCAGTTATGGTGTTTGCAAACTCAGTGACCCTGCCTTGCAGCTTCTTTCTTTTTAAAACATTTAGCTTGGAAGAGCCTACAATATCGCCGGTTATAACAACTGCATTTATACTCCTTGCCATAACTTTCTTTGTCTTCAAATATAGTATTAAAATACTATAAATGGCAATTATAGTGTTATAATACTATAAAGCATAATTATAGTGTTGTAATACTATAAAGTATTGACCAATAGTTTCCGGTATTGTTTTACGAGCGTGAACATTTGAAGGAACACTGCGATCAATATCAATCCAAAACCCCAAAAGAAATATTTACTCAATGTTTTGTCTTCGTGAAAAAAAATAAAGGCGAGAATGATTCCGTACACAGGTTCTAACGTAAGCGTAAGATTCACTGTAAAAGCACTTACCTGACGAAGCGCATTTATATATAGAATGAATGTAAGAATAGTACAAAAAAAACTTAAGATCAATAACCAGAGCCAATCATAACCCTGCGGGATTTTTTGTTGTGCGGGGAAAAAAAAATCATACAAAGGCAATAGCAGTGTCAATCCTAAAAAGCCGCCGGTTAACTGGTACAGCATAAGTGTTTGCGGCTTATAACCGGAAACAAGTTTTTTATTCATCACAGATACAAGCACCGTTAAAACGGCTGAAATTAAACCAATATAAATACCTGTTGAAAAAGATAAATTGGTTGCGTAGATCAATGCGATGCCACCTAAAGCAAATAAGCCCAGTATAAATTCATATATATTTATCCTGCGCCGGAAGAAAAGCGGTTCAATGATAGCGCTTAATAATCCTGTAGTGCTTAAGCAGGTTAAGGCTATAGAAACATTTGCATATTTAATGCTGCCATAAAACGTAAGCCAATGCAAGGCAAGCAACGTTCCTACTGCAGATACTTTTAAAAAATCTTTCCAGGAAATTTTGGTAATACTTTTGAAAAAATAAAGCATCAACCATAATCCAACCGTCGCAATAAGCATGCGCCACCAAACCAGCCAGCCTTCCTGCAAACTTATTGCACGGCCTAAAACACCTGTAAATCCCCATAAAAAAACTGCGGTGTGTAAACGTATAAGCGTGCCTTTCATGCAGCAAAGAAAATTAAACAACGGTTGTTATCCACCGGTATTTTCAAAAGTATCTTTTACACCTCCTGAACGGCTATATGGCTGATCAGACATAGGTGTAACAGCAGATGCACCATTAGTTAGTGCATTTATTATATACTTCATCTCCATTATCAACGTAAATAAAAAAGCCTGCAGGCTGCGGCGGATATCGTCCGGTGCTGTCCGCAAACATGATAATACTATCATTAATTTTTATCCTGGCATGTATGATCGTTATTTCATCACGCATATGCTTATTGAGAACTTCAGCATCAAAAACTTTTTGAGTGAATTCAATAAATGCCGCTTCATTTTTTATAAACAAATACGGCGTTGCTGTTTGATAACCTTCCGGGGTTTTAGTAACAACCCATCTATTCGTTAATTATTATTGGTATTGGCGTTCTTATCTTTTTCGCTCATTTTAAGCAAGCCCATCAGTTGTTGCATGGTTCTTTGCATACCTTCTGTGCTGCCGTCGAGAAACATAATATTTCCTTTTCCAAGCTCAGCAAAATTTTTAATTGCTTCTGTCCACATGCTGAAAAGAATAACGTTGGTATCAAGATTCGCCTGCTTCATTTGTTCTGCTGCCTGGCTCATACCTTTTGCAACTTCTTCCCGGAATAATGCAACACCCTGGCCACGTAAACGTGCTGCTTCACGCTCAGCTTCTGCAGAAATTTTAATGGCGTTACCCTCGGCTTCCGCTCCTTTTGTTTTTGTTATCAACAAAGCCTGTCCTTCATTTTCTGCAGCTGCTTTAAGATTATTGCTTGCCACAACGCGACTCATACTTTCCATGATAACTTTATCAAACGTGATATCGTTTATCTGCAGGTCAAGCAAATGATACCCCCATTCTTCCAGCACATGATCAACCTCTGATTTTACAGACTCAACCAGGTCTTTCCGTAAACCTAAAATCTCTGATTGTTTTTTTGTAGCAACATAAGAACGGATGTTACCTTCAATGGTACGTACCAGTGCCTGCATCAGGTCTTTATCGCTTATAAATTTAAATGCCACTTTTTTAATGGTTTCTTCATCGGCATTCATTACAGCATATAGCAACATGCTTTTAAAGTAAACATTTGCCTGGTCTTGTGTAACTGCCTGGAATTCGAGTTCAACCGACCTGTTTTGTATGCTGATACGGCGATATATCTGTTCGAGGACAGGTATTTTAAAATTAAGCCCGGGACGTAAGATGCGTTTATATTTTCCGAACATTGTTACAACAGCAATCGTAGCCTGGTTAACCGTTACAAGTCCGCTGAATATTATAAACAGAAGAAGAATAAGCCACCAGAACTGAAAAATGATATTCATGAATTACAAAATTTGGGCGGAAAGGTAATAAGAGTATTTAATTTCTGACGTTTGATTTTGAGATGTCAGATTTAAGTAGTGAACAATTATCTATTGACTATTCACCATTCACTATTCTGTTCTCAAACTCTTCACCGGATTTGCCATCGCTGCTTTTATTGCCTGGAAGCTTACCGTAACCAATGCTATAATTATCACCATTATTGCTGCGGATGCAAACAACCACCAACTTTGCGTAATACGGTACGGATAATTTCGCAGCCACTTATTGCCAATCATATAAGCAGCAGGCATTGAAATTATTAATGCTATTACAACAAGCTTTAAAAAATCTTTTGAAAGAATGGTTACAACACCTTTTACCGATGCACCTAACACTTTACGTATCCCAATTTCTTTTGTTCTTTTTTCTGCAGACAAAACTGACAAACCAAACAGACCAATACAGGAAATAAATATGGTAAGTACAGCACCAAATAACATGATCTGTTTCCATTTGGCTTCTGCTTCATAATCTTTCAAATTTTCATCATCCTTAAATGTATATGTATACGGACTTAACGGAAATAATTCTTTAAACGTTTTTTGTATGTATTTCAAACTTGCTGTTTCGCTGCCTGGTTTTACCTTGATGAAAAATCTTCCATAAGAATTATCATTTTTCATAGTAAATACCTGTGGTCCGATCTCGTAATTCAATGCCTGGTAATGATAATCTTTTACTACACCAACTATGTTATACTTTTTATTATCGTACCAGAAATTCACAGCCTGTCCAATGGGTTCTTTCCATCCCGCTTTTTTTACAAATGACTCATTCACTAAAACAGAATTATTTGAATCGGAAGGAAAAGATCCGGAAAAATTTCTTCCCTTAATCAATGGAATTTTCAACAATGGCAAAAAAGATTCATCAATTGTTTCATACTCGAAAAATATAGTTGAATCATTGGCAACCTTTGCTATTGTGCTCCACATACCGCCATTTTTTGCTGCAACACCAGTGATGTCCGGATCTTTCAGCAATTCACCTTTAAAAAGTTTTGCCTTATCATGTTTTGTATCCCATTTATCAACAACAATAAGATTGCTATCATCGTAACCTAAATTAATTGTTGTAAGAAAATTGAACTGTGCATAAATAGTAAATGTTGCAATTATTAAAAATGATGCCAACGCAAACTGCAATACCACCAATGATTTCTGAAGGTAATTTTTGCCACCAAGATTAAACCGGCTGTATAAAGTTTCAACAGGTTTATAACCCGATAAAACCAATGCAGGATAAAAACCGGCGAGCAATGCTGTCAGAAAAAACAAGAGAATATAACCTGCTATCAACTTCGCATCAAACAAATACGAAACAGAAAGCGCTTTGTTGGCAAGGTCATTAAATACAGGAAGAATAATTTCTACTAAAATAATTGCGAACAAAAATGCAATTGTGCATAGTAAAAATGACTCGCCTAAAAACTGTGTGATAAGTTGTTTCCTGTCGCCGCCCACTATCTTCCGTATTCCTATTTCTTTTGCACGTTTTACTGAGCGTGCTATCGTAAGGTTTACAAAATTTATACAAGCAATCAGTAATATAAATAAAGCAATACCGGAAAGTATATAAGAATACATAGGATTGCTTGCATTTGAAAGACCGTTCTGGGCAGGCAATTCAGTGCTCATGTGCATTTCTAAAAATGGCTGCAACAGGTAAAGGCTATGCCAACCCATTGGTCCGTATTTCTGCGTAATCGATTCTTCCGCAGATTTAGAATCGCTGTTGTAAAAGCGTTGCATTTGGGTTTCAACAGCCTGTATATTTGTATTTGGTTGTAGCAAAACAAAAGTGTTTAGAAAGACGTTGAACCAGTTCTCGTTGTTTTGTGCATCTTCAGCGGATTCTTTTATTGGCAACAGCACATCAAATTTTATAGAAGAATTTTGCGGAACTTTTTTTGCAACTGCTGTTACTTTATATGGAACAAAAGCACTGTCTTCTTTCATCATCACGATCTTACCTATCGCATCTGTTGTTCCGAATTGTTTTTTTGCAGCATCTTCACTTAATACAATTGAATGCGGCTCATTTAAACAGGTAACAGGATTGCCACTTAACAAAGGAAAAGAGAATACAGAAAAGAAACTTGTATCAACATACAACAATTCCTGCGATTTTATTTCCGTGCCCGTTTTAATATCCTGCGAACCACTTTGTACACGAACAAAAGATTTTATTGCGGGCACATTTTGTTTAAAACGCGGGCCTTGCAAATAACCGGTATTTCCATCTTTATGGCCTTTAGCTCCGCTCTTATCGATGCTCTGTGTTACGATGCGATAAATATTATTTGCATTTTTATGAAAGCGGTCATAACTCACTTCGTCTTTCACATATAAAATAATAAGCATGGCGCATGCAAGCCCAATACTTAATCCTGCAATATTGATGAGGGAATAAATTTTATTTCTTGATAAGTTGCGCCAGGCAATTGTGAAATAGTTTTTGAACATAACTGTTATTTCTGATTTCTGATTTTGTGATGTCTGATCTAAAAACTGCGAGTCTTGAGCTGCGAGCCCGAGCAATAACTATTCACTATTCACCATTGACTATTCACTATTCACCATTGACTATTCACTATTCCGTTCTTAAGCTTTTTGCCGGATTTGCAATAGCCGCTTTTATTGACTGGTAACTTACTGTTAGCAACGCAATGGCAATTGACAGTAATCCCGCCAATACAAACACCCACCATTCAACCGGAATGTGATAAGTATATGTTTTTAACCACGTGTACATTGCCCACCATGCAATAGGTGTTGCAACCAGTAATGAGATAATTACAAGCTTTAAAAAATCTTTCGATAATAAGCTTGTTATACCTATTACAGATGCGCCCAATACTTTGCGTACGCCAATTTCTTTTATTCGATTTTCAGCCATATATGTTGCAAGACCGAATAAACCCAAACATGAAATAAAGATGGTTAAACCTGCAAACAAAGCGGCTAAGGTTCCGGTGCGTTTTTCTTCCTCGAATTTTAATGCATACGATTCATCTGCGAAATTGAATGTAACCGGATATTGCGGATTATATTTTTTGAATACGGTTTCTGCCAACTGCAGATCTTTCTGAGTTGAATTGGCAGGATTTAATTTGAAATGAATAGTGGTGAACCAAGACTTCGGGCCAAATATTGCAAGCTGTTCTACTTTTTCATAAGGTGATTCATAAATAAAATCTTTTACTACACCTACAACATGCCATTGCCTTCCATCAGCTTCTACAACTGCGCCAACCGGATTTTTCAACCGCATTATTTTAACTGCAGATTGATTAAGCATCATGGCTGTTGAATCTGTTGAATATTTATAGATATCGATGTCTCTTCCCTGTAATATTTCAACGCCTAATGTTTTTGCAAAATCTGCATCGGAAGCCATCCGCACAAAATCAGTTTTCTTGTCATCTTCAGTTGCTCCCGGCCAGCTCCATCCCCAACCATCACTATACCGTTGTGTGATCGGGCTCATTGATTTTGTAACCGAAACAGCAGCACCACCGGCTATTAACTCATTTCGTATTAAATCATAATGCTTACTAACGTCTCCTTGTATGAATGTGTAAACAAGTTTATCACGCACATAACCGCTATCTCTTGATTCCGCATATTGTATTTGTCTTTCTACTATTATGGTGCATATAATTAAAGCAATGGCAAAAGTGAATTGTAATACCACCAATACTTTACGTGGCGTTATCAATGCCTGGCCTGCTTTGAAAGTTCCTTTTAAAACTTTTACAGGTTTGTAAGATGAAAGATAGAATGCAGGATAGCTGCCGGCAAGCACGCCGGTGAATAGTATAAAGCCGATTGCAAACAACCAATAAGAAACATTGCTCCAGTCTATATAAAGCTTTTTATCAACAAGATCATTAAAACCCGGAAGACTTAATTCAACAACCAGAACAGCAAGTATAAATGCAATGAAAGCAAGTATAATGCTTTCACCGATGAACTGTATTACCAGCAATCTTTTTTGTGCGCCAACAGCTTTGCGAATACCTACTTCTTTCGCGCGCTTTTCACTGCGTGCTGTACTAAGGTTCATGAAGTTTATGCAGGCAATCAGTAAAATAAATGCGGCAATTATGGCAAACAATTTTACGGTTTCAATTCTTCCTCCAACATATTGGCCGTTCTCTGATTTGGAATATAACCATTGGTCGGAAAGTTTTTGGGTGAATACCTGCGTGGTTGATTGATCACCTGTATTTTTAGTATGATCAATTGTGATGTTCCTGATCTTTGCATCAAAAGTTTTTTGCGAAACATTGTTCTTTAAAAGCACATACGTTTGCACAGAATTATTTCCCCATGAGCTATCATCATAACCAATCTTGCTCATGTAACTCCACGGCAGCAAATATTCAAAATCAAACTTTGTATTGTTGGGCAGATCTTTTAAAACACCGCTGACAGTAAAATTATCAGTACTGTCAATCTTTATCATTTTGCCCATTGCATTATCATTACCAAATAGCTTTTTTGAAAACTCCTGTGTAATAACAATTTTATTGATGCTGTTCAATGCAGTTGAAATGTTGCCATTAACTAATGGAAAACTGAACATGCTTAAAAAACCTGTATCGGTAAAATAGCCTTGTGCATTCAAGTGCTTATCTCCAACAGATAAAAGAAACGTGCCGTTATTTGTTCTTACGGCATCTTCTACTTCAGGATAATCCTGCTTTACGGTTGGACCAAGAATTTTCGGTGTCCAGCTCCATGCCCAAAGATCGCCATTGAATTTATCACGGTTGTTCAATGTATAAATGCGGTCTGCCTTTTCATGAAAATGATCATGACTCATTTCATTCTGTATCCACAACAAAATAAGTATGGCGCTCGCCATACCCACCGCAAGCCCCGCAATATTTATAAATGAGAATGCTTTATTTTTCCAAAGATTGCGAAACGCTATTTTAAAGTAGTTATTAAACATAGAAGCCTATTTCTGATATATGATTTGTTGATTTCTGATTTGAATTCTGCTTATAAACAAACATGTGTTATTTACAAATAGCTCTATTAAGAAATCCTGCAAATCCAGGTTCGGACAGCTTTTATATCAAAATATTCTCTGTAACTGTTTGCCCGTCGAGCATGCGGATGATGCGATGGCTGTAACGTGCATCATGCTCGCTGTGTGTAACCATTACAATGGTTGTTCCCTGCTCGTTTAATTCAGTAAGCAATTGCATTACTTCGTTACCATTATTAGAATCAAGGTTACCGGTAGGTTCATCAGCCAATATTAATTTAGGATGATTAACAACAGCTCTTGCAACGGCAACACGCTGTTGCTGACCGCCTGATAATTGTTGTGGATAGTGATTACGGCGATGCATAATCTGCACTTTATCCAACACTTCTTCAACACGTTTTTTTCTTTCTGCTGTTTTAACGCCGGTGTAGATCAAAGGCAATTCAACGTTTTCAAATACAGTAAGCTCATCAATAAGATTAAAACTTTGAAATACAAAACCTATGTTGTTCTTGCGCAGGTCTGCACGTTTGCGTTCATTAAAGTGTGCTACTTCAATGCCGTTAAATACGAAACTGCCATCATCTGGATCATCGAGCATACCTAAGATATTAAGCAGTGTTGATTTGCCGCAACCTGAAGGGCCCATTACCGCTACAAATTCTCCTTCTTTTACTTCAATAGATAATTTGTTAAGCGCAACAGTTTCCACTTCTTCTGTGCGATAAACTTTTTCAAGTTCTGTAATCTTTATCATGTTTGGTTGTTTTATTGAATTGATATATGTGTATGATTAAAATTATTTTCCTTTAAGGATTAATTCCTGCATGTCATTACCGTAATTCTCGTAGCTTGATGTAACAACTTTGTCTCCCTGTTGCAAGCCACTCAGCACTTCATAATAATCTGTGTTTTGGTTACCGAGTTGTATATCTACCTTATAGGCTTTACTGCCATCTGCGCTTACTTTATATATCCAGTTGCCGCCTGTTTGCTGAAAGAAACCACCTCTGGGTAACAGCAGTGCAGTACGTTCATCACTTAATGCCAATAATATCTGCAAGGTTTGCCCGCGCCTGATACCTGTAGGCACTTTGCCAACAAATTCCATATCCACCTGGAAACGGGCGTTGACTACCTGCGTATATACTTTTTTAATTTCAAGCACATAATCGCTATCCGCAAAACTGAATGTACCGCGCAGGCCGGTATACACGCGTGATAAATAATGTTCATCAATATCAACACGTACTTTGTAGCCGCTCATTACATCTACCTGTCCCAAACGTTCACCCTTGTTTTTACTTTGACCAACTTCTGCATCTAGGGAAGTTAATTGCCCGTCGACTGGTGCGCGGACAATCAGATCACCTACTTTTTTGCGCATAACTGCCAACGCATTTTGCGAACCTTCGTAAGATTGTTGTGCCTGCGTTAATTGTTGTTTGGTTGAAGCAGAATCCTGTGATAATATCTGCTGCGTAAGTTTTTCTTTTTGCTTATAATAATTATAATCATTCTCTGCTTTTTGATATTCCTGTGAACCAATAGCTTTTTTCGCATAGAGGTCTTTGTCCAAATTATAAATACGCTCCGCCTCTTTTACCTGGCTTTCAACATCAGTCATCTGGTTTAATTTTTCAACCGTATTCTGTTGCGAAGCATTGCGCGATATCTGCATCTGCGTTAAAAGATTGTACACATTAGTTTCCTGGTTAACAAGATCCAGCTCAAGATCTGTATTTGATAACCGAAGAATGGGCTGGTCTTTTTTCATCATAGTACCATCGTCAACATATCTTTCTTCTACGCGGCCGCCTTCAATGGCATCGAGATAAATAGTTGTTTGCGGAAGCACCACGCCGTTTACAGGAATATTTTCCTGGAACTTCCCTTTTGTTACTTCGCTGATGGTGATGCGTTCTGTTTGAACATCTAATTTATTGCCGCCTTTTGTAGAATAATAGGCTACTGCAATCAATAAAACAATCCCGGCAATAACCGAAATAGTTATTATTCGTTTACTTGTCCATTTTTTCTTTGGTATAACTCTATCCACTTTACGTATTTATTTTGTTACATTAATTTAACTGTGATCGAATTTAATGCGTCGGCATTAAAAGGTTTTGCACTGTCGCAGGAAGGTTCTTTTTGAACAGGACTTTTAAAAGATGAATGCATCAACACGATCGCTCCAATAAGAACTATGTTCATCAACAGCAACAATTGCAGCATCAACCAGCTTTCTTTTTTTGCTTTCATAAAAAACTTTGTGCCAATAGCAAAGAAAGCAAAGTGCCATTTTAAAATTACATTGAAAAACAATAGTTTAGATTCCGCTGCTTTTATAATGTTGTTCGCTTGTGTAACAAAAAGTGTTCGGTTTTGATACAGGCCT
>JABDAV010000084.1 GCA_013289015.1 Bacteroidota bacterium
CGCAGCATTCGCTTTAACTCAACTACCAAAAGAATTATTTGCTGCTGCTGCAAAAAACGATATGCCTATCGGCTTTCAATCATGGACTGTAAAGGAAATGATGGGAAAAGATTTTACGGGCACATTAAAAACTATGTCAGAAATGGGTTATAAGCTGATTGAATTATGTTCCCCGAAAGGCTATGTAGATAGTGGTTTTGGGTTTCTTACAAAAATACAAACCGCAGACATAAAGAAAACAATAAACGATACAGGACTTCAATGTCCCAGTTGTCATTTTGGTTTTGGTGAATTTGATGATGACAAAATTGATGACAGCATTCAATTTGCACATGACATAGGTTTAACGCAAATGATATGCTCAACATTCTGGACGCCCAAAACATCAACATTGAACGATTATCTTGCTGCTGCAGATAAACTGAATAAAGCTGCAGAAAAAATAAAAGCAGCAGGTTTGCAAACAGGTTTTCATAATCATGAATTTGAATTTGCAACATTAGACGGTCAGCTTATTTATGATGCTTTGATGCAAAAGTTTGACGCTAATCTTGTAAAGATGCAGTTTCAAACAGAAGTAATTAATCTTGGTTTTAAAGCAGCAGATTATTTTAAAAAATATCCAGGGAGATTTATCTCATCACATTTATCAGACTGGACTGCAGATAAAAAAGAAGTGCCTATTGGCAAAGGCATTATAGATTGGAAAGATTTTTTTGCAGCAGCTAAAATCGGTGGTGTGAAAAATATTTTTGTAGAAATGGACTTCGACAATTTTAAAGACAGCGTTCCTTATATACATTCAATATAAGCACTAAGATGGCTGTTGATGAAATATCCTCGTCATCATGTCAAACAATTCGGGATGATTTTCTTTGAAGCGATCAGGTGCACCAAAAAAATATTCTGATGCAACCGCAAAAAATTCTGCTTTGTTGGTAGCGCCATAAATATTTATATCAGACCTTCCTTCTTTCATATTTTCAATTTCTTCACTCATATAATTTATCCATGGTATGGTGTATTGTTTGTGCATCAGTTCTTCAGGAATGCCATCTGTATCGCCATCGGCTTTATCCAGCAAATGCACAAACTCATGAATGCCTGTATTATTTTTTGATTGCTCATTCGCAAAGCCTTGTCTCAATGCAGGTAAAGAAAGTATCATCATTCTTTGCATAGCACCGGTACCAACCATTCCTAATACGTTTCTGTCTTTGCCCGTAACAGAAAAATCATCCAAGTTAAATGTGTTGGCATACAGCAATACGTCGGTTAAATTATAATAACGCCAGTCAAAACCAAAAGCTGGTATTACAGCGCTTGATGCAACCAGCAGCTTATCTAATTCAGTTATTTCAGTGTTTACGCCGTGAATTCTTATATAAGAAAGAAAATCTTTTATCCTTTCCTCAAAACGCAGTTTATCTGCATTGTTCAATTTGCTGTAATAAGATACATGTTCATTAAGCAGTTCACGAAAATTATCCGGCAATACAATTGTTGTTGAACGGGAACTTTTGAGTCTCCATATCAGCAACGCTATCAACGGTACAACAATAAGAAATATGATCAATCCGGACATAACTATGTAACTTCTGTTCGCAAGGTAAGTTTCAATAATATCTTTTTAATCATTCGATCTTTTGATATGTTTACTTATAAATTAAAATGATGGGGCGCATTAAGGCTGACCTGCATGCTATTTATAATAACAGTGCTGCAATTGATAAAGCGTTGCAGCAGGCATTTGATGATGCCGTAAATAAAAAGATACGCGAACTAGAAATCATTCCCGGTAAAGGCAGCGGGCAATTGCGTAAAAAAGTAGAACGTTTTTTGCAACAACCGCATATAAAACCTTTGTATCACCGCATAGAGAACGATAGCAAAAATTTCGGAAGGTTGTTTGTGTATTTTAAATTTTAAGTTAAACAGTATCCTCAAACTTTATTATTAGTTCTGTGGAAAAATGCGGATCACTTTTATAAAACGGCCTTTATAATAATCGTTCAACGGCGTTATTGTTACACTGTTTGCTTTGCCTGAACTTGAATGGATAAATAATAACCCATTGTTTTGATTCTGCATAACAATACCCATATGACCAACTGTGCGAATAGTGCTGTCAGTACCTGTAAACAAAATAAGATCCCCAGGTTTTGCATCGGCAACCGGAACTTTATGGGGGCACATTGATAAAACCTGCAGATGATCTTGGTACAGTAATATTAAATGATTGAAAACATAGGTTATAAAGCCAGAACAATCGAAACCAACCGCAGGATTTGAAGAAGCGTATACGTATGGTGTACCGACGAATGTTTGTGCATAAGCAACAATTTCTTCAGGCTCTACAGCACCTGTATGAATGTATAAAGGATCTGATGTATCAGTATAATTAAGGCCTGTTGTGGTAGTGGTGTCGGCTTTTAAAATTGTATCGTTTTTTGAAAACGTATCTGTTTGTTGTTTTTTATCCGGCAATAAAAAGCAGGAGATATTTATCAGCAAAGCAGCAATAAACAACAGTATATAGCGCATTAAGGAATTAATTCAAAAACCATTCCTGTATGATACATGCTACATCTTTAAATACTTTTTTAGTTCAGCTTCAATCATTGAACAGCCTAAGAACATTGGTTTGTCGGTGATGTCAATGTTCAGGTTTGAACCATTAATAATATACGTTCCTGTTATTTCGCCCACAAAAGTTGAAAGCGAAAATTCACCATTATTAATATTGCCTGTAAAATTTCCGCCTGCGCTTGCAATACCTGATTGTGCTTTATTAAGAATATCTGTTGCGTCACCTGAAAACGGAATTGAAAAACTACATGTAGACATGATTAATATTTTTTTGAGTGAACAATTTATTTAAATTTTTCTGTTTTTTCATCGCTGGTTATATCGCCGTTGCTACGAATCTGTATCTGCACATTACTTATCCATTCATTACAACCTTTGCTGTATAAATATTCATTCACATCATTAACTACTTTCATTACTTCATCATATGTTCCTTCAAGCACAGTTACAAAAGGACCAACATCATGTTTAATACCTGATTGCTGAATGATGGCAATAGCTTCATCAACCCATTCATAAGGATGCTTATCCTGTACTATTGGAACGATTTGTATAGATGCATTAATAATATAATTATGCATGTATAAAATTTTATTCAATGATTGAATATGATTAATGATTGGCAAAGCAATACGAAAAACCTGAATCAAAAAGTAATTTTTATAGATTAAATGATTGTTATGATGGGAGAAGAAGTTTTAATACTTATTACTTTTATGCCATGAAATGCGCGCATCATTTTGCAATAATTATCCTGATTGCTGGTTGTTCATTCAAATGTTTATCGCAATCATCTGCATTACCTGAACAGGTAAAGCTGCCGAACGGATGGTTCCTGACTCCTGTGGGTAACAGTTTGCTATTAGGTGATTTGCCTTTAAATATAGCCGTATCATCATCAAAAAAATATATAGCTGTTACCAATAATGGCCAAAGCACTCAAAGTATTCAGCTTATTGATGCAATACATGATAAAATCTTAGACAGCATTGATATTGCGAAATCGTGGTTGGGCTTAAAGTTTAGCGCCGATGAAAAATACCTGTATGCTTCCGGTGGAAACGATAATCGTATTTTGAAATATGCGATCATCAATAATAAACTTCAATTAAAAGACAGTATTTATCTTGATAAACCCTGGCCTGAAAAAGTTTCGCCAACCGGTCTTGATATTGATGATAAAAAGCAATTGCTGTACGTTGTTACAAAAGAAAACAACAGCCTGTATGTTGTCGATCTCAAAACAAAAACAGTGCTTCAAAAAGATACACTGTTTAATGAAGCATACACCTGCGTTTTATCTCCTGATAATAAAGAGTTATACATTTCTGTTTGGGGTGGCGATAAAATAAAAATCTTCAATACTGTTTCAAGAAAATTTACAGATAGTATTGCTGTCGGCGATAATCCAAACGATATCTGCTTAACAAAAAATGGAAAATATTTATTTGTTGCCAATGCAAATGACAACAGTGTTTCTGTCATCAACATTCAGCAACGCAAAGTGCTTGAAACATTAAATGCAGCTTTGTATCCTAATTCAGTTCCGGGTTCCACTACCAACAGTGTAGCATTAAGCGCAGATGAAAAAACATTATACATTGCCAATGCAGATAATAATTGTCTTGCTGTTTTTGATATAAGCAAACCCGGCAGCAGCACTCCCAAAGGTTTTATTCCAGTGGGATGGTATCCAACCTGCGTGCGCGTCATCAACAATAAAATTTATATTGCGAATGGCAAAGGCTTCACATCAATGGCAAATCCTTTGTTCAACCCTTTTCATACTAATTCAACAATGGGTTATCAAAAAGGTGATAACGACCAATATTATATTGGTGGATTATTCAAAGGCACATTAAGTATTATCAATACACCAACGCCGCAACAATTAAGTGTTTATTCGCAACAGGTTTATAAGAATGTGCCTTACAATAAAAACAAGGAGCTTGTATCAGCAGGAGAAAACAATAACCCTGTTCCGCAAAAGATTGGCGATAGTTCACCCATAAAATATGTGTTCTATATCATTAAAGAAAACAGAACGTACGACCAGGTTTTAGGTGATATGCCTGAAGGTAACGGTGATACATCTTTATGTTTATTCGGAGAAAAGATAACACCCAACGAACATGCAATTTCAAGAGAGTTTGTTCTGCTTGATAATTTTTATGTAAATGCAGAAGTAAGCGCAGATGGCCATAACTGGAGCATGGGCGCTTATGCAGATGATTATCTCGAAAAAACATGGCCAACAAGTTATGGCGGCCGCGGCGGCAATTATGATGGAGAAGGCAATCGTGCTATTGCGAATAATAAAGGCGGTTTTATCTGGGATCATGCTGCCAAAGCCGGTGTTAGTTACAGAACATACGGCGAGTTCGCTGATGATTATAAACCAAATATTCCTGTATTGAAAAATCATCTTTGTCCTTATTACACAGGCTGGGATTTGAATGTAAGAGATACTGTTCGCTTTAATCAATGGAAAAGAGATTTTGATTCATTGGTTGCGATAAATGCATTGCCGCATTTGAATACTTTGCGTTTTGGCAATGATCATACATCGGGTTTTTCAAAAGGTAAACCAACACCGTATGCGTACGTTGCAGAGAATGATCTTGCAGTTGGAATGTTCGTTGATTATCTAAGCAAGAGTTCTGTATGGGATCAAAGTGTTGTTTTTGTTCTGGAAGATGATGCGCAGGATGGGCCTGATCATGTTGATGCGCATCGCAGCACTGCATACATTGCTGGTGGTTTGGTAAAGCGGCATTATGTTGATCATACGATGTATTCAACAACATCAATGTTGCGCACGATTGAATTAATATTAGGCATGCCACCGATGAGCCAGTATGATGCATCCGCAACGCCAATGTGGAAATGTTTTCAATCAATACCTGATAATATGCCATACAATGTAAAGCCTTTACAGGTTGACATCAATCAAAAAAATACAGCGGAAAATGCATGGCAAAAAAAGAGCGAGACTTTTGATTTCACCAAAGAAGACCGCATACCGGATCGTGAGTTTACCGAAGTAATATGGAAAGCAGTTAAAGGTGTTGATGCTGTTGTACCCGCTCCCAAACGTGCGGCATTTGTAAAGCAAAGTGAGAAAAAAGATGATGACGATGATGAATAAAAAAGGCCGCTTTAAAACGGCCTTTCTTATGTCACATAATAAAATAATTATTGTCCGCCGCCACCGCCGCCACCGCCGCCATTGTTCCTGTTCATCATTTGTTGGCGCATCCAGTCTTCATGTTTGTGAATGGCCGCAATCTGATCATCAGTTATGCCGGCAGATTTATAACGTCCATCCATTTCTGTTCTCAGGCTTTGCATTTTTGCCTGTTTATCCGACATGCTTGCCGATTGATCCATAAATATCTGGCGCATCTGCGGCTGGTATTGTTGCCGTATAGACGTTACGGAATCAATCATTGCATCAGACAATTGCACAGAGTCTTTTAAAAAGCTGCGAAATTGTTGTTGCATCTGTTGCATACGGTCGCTGTTTTGTGAGAATGATCTTGTTGCCTGCAGGGATAAAAGAACTACTAATAATAAAATGAGCTTTTTCATAAATATTTTTTTAAATGGTAGCAAAAAATGTGCTGCTAATTTATTGATGGTTTGCTCTTGCAATTTTATTTGTGCGACCAATCAAATATTTTTCACGATTAAAGGCTGTTAAAACAATTATTTTGGTTATGAGCTAATGAACAAGTGGCATCACGGTTATGTCACTCCCTGTACTGCATATCATTATGCATCAATTATTTTCTATCTATACAATTTTTTTAATTACTATTTCAAACAATTGCTAAACTGTTGAAAAAACATAAGCCGGATTATTTTTCAGTTTTTATTGTACGCGCAAGCAACAATATTGCAAGTCCGAAGACCGACATCATACAAAAAGACCAGCGCATACCCACTGCCTGTGCAACAAAACCAACAGCAGGCGGTATTGCCAAAAACCCAAAATAACTAATAACGGATACCGATGCAATGGCAGTGCCGCTGCTCATTCCAGAAGTGTTTCCTGCAAGGTTAAATACAAGCGGTATAATGCACGATATGCCAAATCCGATCAATACAAAACCTGCACCTGCTGTAATAACATACGGACATAAACTTGCAAGTAATAATCCTGCCAGAACGAGCACACCGCTGTAACGCAATATTTTTATCATGCCAATTCTATGCACGAATTTATCGCCCAACAAACGGCCGGCCGTCATGCAAACCATGTATAAAACAAAAGCGGCAGTCGCTGTTTCTTTTGTTGTGAGCACAGCCTTTTGAAAAAATATGGCACTCCAGTCGTACATAACATTTTCGCATGCCATTGATGCAAAGGCTATCAATGCAAATACCAGTAAACTTTTATGCGGCCATACAAACATTTTTGTTCGATGTTTAGGCGCCTGCCTGCGTATATAGAAAATGTTTTGATAGAATATGATTGAAAGCACGAGCAAAATTGCACTTACAGTTATAAAATGTGCGCTTAACGGCAAGCCTGACAATACAAAAAAATAGCCTACTGCCGCGCCTGCAAAGCCGGCTGTGCTCCACATAGCATGAAAGCTGGTGATGATAGAAGTCTCGTATAGTTGCTGCACTTCAACGCCTTGCGCATTCATGGAGAGATTTAAAATATTACGTGATGAACCAAAGAAAAAAAGAAGGATCCATAATTGCCACAGTTGTGTTACAAAAGATAAAAGCGCCAAAACGATGTTATAAAATACAGCGCCGAAAATGATGATGCTTTTACTGCTGTATTTATTTAAAAGATTACTGCTGAAAGGAACTGTTACCAAAACACCAACTGGCGCAGCCAATAAAGCAGCGCCCAATTGCGCTTCATTAATATGCAATTGATGTTGAATTGCCGGAATGCGCGAAGCCCAGGTAGAATAACCAAAGCCGGAAATAAAAAAGTAAACCAATGCCGCCGTTCGGTGTTTTATGCGGGGCAGTTGCGTTTTAGAAACCAGTTGCATTGATGCAAAAATAAATCAGTTGTCTGTACTTAAATATTGCCCATTAGGAGCATTATGTTACTTTTTCTAAGGTTTGAATGTTATTTCGGACTGATTTTTTCAACATAATATTATTTAAACGATGAAAGATTAACATTGATTGTAAACTTTAAACTACCTGTCTTTCTTTCAACTCCAAATATTTATTAATGGTATTTGCGGTAAGCTTTTGCGGTGATGTAAGCACACCCATTATACCATGTTTTTGTAGTTCTTTTACGATAAGTCTTTTTTCAAAAGCAAATTTGTTGGCGATGGTTTTATAATATACTTCTTCAATTGTATGTGCCTTGCTCTGCTGCAATGCAGATAGTTCTGTATTCTCAAAAATTATAACCAGCAAGGGATGATAAGTTGAAAGCTGTTTTAAATAAGGCAACTGCCTTTCCATTGAATACATACTTTCAAAATTGGTAAACAAAATAAGCAGGCTGCGCTGGTTAAGATGATAACGCGCATATACATACAACGCTTCAAAATCGCTGTCGGTAAAATCTGTTTGCTGCCGGTATAAAGTTTCAAGAATGAGATTTATTTGTGCAGGTTTTTTATCAGGCTGAATAAACTGGTCGATCTTTTTTCCGAAAGTAAGCAAGCCGCTTTTATCCTGCCGCATCAAAACAATATTGCTTAGAACAAGCGTTGCGTTGATTGCATAATCGAGCAAGGTCATACCTTCAAAAGGCATCTTCATGCTGCGGCCTTTATCAATTAAACAAATTACCTGCTGGCTTCTTTCATCCATATAATTGTTTACCATCAGGCTGTTCCTACGTGCTGTTGCTTTCCAGTTAACTCTCCTGTAATCATCGCCCTGCACATATTCTTTTATCTGCTCGAATTCAAGACTGCTGCCGAGCTTGCGCAAACGTCTTGAACCACCTGTCTGTAATTGGTTGGTCACAGCCATCAACTGGTATTTCTTCATCTGCATAAAAGATGGATACACGGCGACTTTTTTTTCTTCACCACAATTAATATGGCGCACAACCATGTTCAACGCACCTCGTAAAAAAATGTTGATGATGCCGAAAAAATATTCACCGCGTTCAGCAGGTTTTAAAAAATAATCAAATGAAAAAGTCTGGTTGCCGCTTAATGAAAATGTACTATGCCACTTCCTGTTTTGAAACTGCACCGGCAGTTCATCTATTACTTCGATCCTTATTGTATAAGGCCGGCGATTAACTAACTCAATGGTTACCTTGTTATCATCTCCATTGCTGAAACGCTCTGCACACAAGCGTTTTGCTATTACCGGCTTATTGCCTGCAAATACAATTATAAAATCGAACAGAACACTTATGCATAAACATATAAAAGCAATGACCGCTACCTGTTGTAGTATGGGAAAGAAAAATGCAAGAATAAATAAAGCGACAATAACTGCACCGATCGTATAAAACAACCGTGTGAAATAAAACCTTAAAAAATAAAACAGTCGCTTGAACATTATCTTGGCACTTCAATAGAATGAATAATTTTTTCTATCACTTCGTCTTCAGCAATTCCTTCCATTTCTTTTTCAGGTGTAAGAATAATGCGGTGGCGCAATACCGGTTTTACAACGTAAATAATATCATCAGGTATTACAAAATCTCTTCCTGATAAAGCTGCATATGCTTTTGCCGCATTCAGCACAGCAAGTGTTGCTCTTGGCGATGCGCCGAGATAAATAGCTTTATCATTTCTTGTGGCAACAGAAATTTTCGCAATGAAATGTATCAGCTTTTCTTCCACCACAATATTTTTTATCAGTTGCCTCAAGTGCATTACCTGCTCATCGGTTATTACAGGTTCAACAGTATCTGTAATATTATCGCCTGTGTACTGATGAAAACGTTGCAGGATATTTATTTCTTCTGCTTCCGTCGGGTAAGGAACAACGATCTTAAAAAGAAAACGGTCAAGCTGCGCTTCAGGCAAACGGTAAGTGCCTTCTTGTTCTATCGGGTTTTGCGTAGCAATAACCATGAAGGGCGCATTCATTACATGTGTAATGCCATCCATTGTCACCTGCTGTTCCTGCATCACCTCAAACAACGCGGCCTGTGTTTTTGCGGGCGCGCGGTTTATTTCATCAATCAAAACAATATTGCTGAAAACCGGGCCCCGCTTGAATTCGAACTTACCGGTACCGGGATTGAAAATGCTTGTGCCCAACACATCGCTCGGCATAAGATCTGGTGTAAATTGTATACGGCTGAAACCTGTTTGTAAACATTTGGCAACCAATTTAGCCGTTAATGTTTTGGCAACACCAGGAACTCCTTCTATCAATACATGCCCGTTGGCAAGAATGGCAACCATTATCAAACGAACCATATCATCCTGCCCCACAATTATTTTCCTGATCTCGTTTTGTAAGCCGAGCATGGCTTTGTTCAGTTCTTCCAGGTCTATTCTTTGCTCAAAAATTTCTTCGCTCATTTGTTATGTTGTTTTATCCTCACCCCAACCCCTCTCCTAAAAGAGAGGGGCTAAGAGCATCAGGTAGTTTTATAAAAATTTTCTAACAGTTCGTGATAATCCATTAATTGTTTTTGTGTGATGGCATGGCTCAGAGTTATGGTATGCGTCATTTCTATGATGGCTTTTATTTCATTGATATCTTTGCCTGATTTTGCGGCCAGTTGTTGTTCAAAGCTGTTGTTTATTTCTGTTGTTGATAATTTATAATCATTGCGCACATGATCTAAAAAGTACTGCGTTAGTTTATCAGCAAGATTTTTGTGATCGCCTTTCTCATAATACAGTTTACCAATGGTTGTAACAAATGCAAGCGATTCGTTCTTTGGTTTCGCATATTCAGGAATGATGCGTTGCCTGCGTTTAACTTCTGTTACAAGATATACACTTAACAGCAGCAATGTTATCCAGAAGGCCCATTTAAAATTATCATACTTTAAAATCACTGAAAGCAAGCCCTGGCTTTGTTGAGGATTATTGTTGTAGTAATGCTGCAGGTAATAATCATCCCAAACAATTTTTTTTGCATCTTTTGGCAATAAGCTCATCAGCTTTTCAAAGTACTGGCGGTTGTTATTATACAAAAGAAAAAGATTGGTAAAAGTTATAGGAGCTGTATGAATGAAGAATGTTCCTTTAATAGAATTTATGGCAATAAGGTTCTGATTTTTTGTTGCAGAATAGCCGAGCGGGTAGGTGAACGAACTGTCGCTCGATGCAATACCATTAGTAAAGTCAGCGCCGGGATAATCATAGTCAAAAGGATCTTCAAATACTGCGGAATCAAGTTTTACTACAGTTGAATCAAATGGGTCAAATGGATGATGCACACCTAAACCAAGACCGTAATAATTAAAATGCTGTGTAGATGTTAACTTGAAAAATTTTGCAGCATCGTGTGTTATCTGCAATGCAGAGATAAAAACATAATTACCTTTTTGCACAAAGCCGGTTAAATAATCAAGATCTTCTTCTGAAGGATCGAAAGTTTTTGTTACTATAAGCAACACCTGTTTGGTTGAATCGCTTGTAAGATTTTTCCATTGCGTAGGTGCATACCTGTTTGTTTCAATGCGTGCCCTGGGAAATTGTTTTTGCAGCAAGTGATACGCTGCATAAGTACCGTACGGAATTTTATCGTTCCGGTTTAAGGTAATGGTGTCATCAAACCGGTGCAGTTTGTTGCATGCACATAAACCCAGGGTTGCAAAAACAAGTGATATGTACAACAATCTTTTTGTCATTTAGTGGCAGATGTTCTCCTGCTTTTTTATTTTACTATATTCTGTTTTGCAGTTTGATGAAATCATTTTTAACAGCTGCGTACCGTGCGGTTGAAACATCAAATTTTCCATACCATACATATTCATAACTGCGCATTATTTTAAAAAACTCATTGTAATATTTTGACTGGTTGAGTTGCTGCAAATAATCCAGGTCGGTATGATCAGGTTGATAATGAACAATGCCTGCTTCACTCATTGTTTTTAATGTTTGCAGAAACATAAGCCTGATGGCAACGCGATAATTTTTTTCTTTCTCTGCATTTTGAATAAGCTTTGAATAGGAGATGCGGAAGATATCTTCATGCTCTCCGCTTTCTTCATCATCTGTTGTTGTTTCAGATGTTTTTGAAAAAATGCTGATCTTGTTTTGTGCCAGGAAATATATTACTGCTGCAGCAAAAATACCAATGATGATCACCCATATCAGCATGCTGAACCATGGCTGGTTTAGTAAGCTGTCATCACGATCATCCTTCAGCTCTCTATTGTGTGCATTTATAAGGCTGTCTCGAAATTTGGGATCGGTCTTTAAACGCTTTTCCAGTTTTTCAATGGCAGGTATATACCAGAAATCATCCTGTTTTTTTAAAGCGCTTGCTTCTTCATCAACCGAGTGGCCCTGCTTAATTTTTTTGCTGATGAAAGGATCATCATAATAATTCTTCCAGTTAAAAAAATATTGAGAAGTATCGTAAATATGTTTTACGGTTGTATCAACATAACCATCATTCTGGTCATCATAACCCGGCGATGCTATAACGCCAGTATCTTTCATGCTGATGGTATCAACAACATTTGAATCAACCGGCATTGAATCTTCCTGAGCCTGTATTTTTTGTGTTGAAATAAAACTGATGAACAAGAATGCTGCGGCATATTTTAAAAGCCTGTTGCGCGCGCAAAGCTGCAGCCGCTCAAAAGACCTGCTGCAGTACAAGTGTTGCGATCCCGGATCGCGTTGCGTCCGGGACAGGCGCAACGAAGAAGCTACCTGTTGATTCGCTTGTAACCCAAGAAATATTTTAAAAAAAGTACAACGTTGCATCAGCTAATTAACCGCGTTTAATTTTCGTTTGAGGCGAATAGGATAAACAATAAAATAACCAATTACTATTGCAAGTGAAATTGTAATGATAAACAATTTCAACCAGAGCGGCATATCGGTATGGCGTGTGACAAAGCCTTCAAAAAATGCAGCAATGAATAACATAGGAATGTTGGACAGCGCAATAATAACGCCTTCTTTTGCGCCCTGTTTCAATGCATCTATGCGTTTGCGTGTTCCGGGAAACAACCAGCTCTTTGCAAGCACAAGTCCTGATGTAGCGGCAATAACAAAGGTTGAGAGTTCAAGTGTGCCATGTATCATTATCGTTAGCAAGCTGTCTTTCAGCAAACCGTTGTTATAAAACATATATTCAAATGCGCCCACCATAACTGAGTTGTACATAAGTCCCGTTACAGTTGTATAGCCCAGCAATATGCCTCCGCCAAATTCAAGCAGAGAAACTTTTACGTTATTGATGAAAATATAAATGAACGAAAGAAACTCATTGCCGTATCCGTATATGCCAAACGGATGTCCGTCTTTTATATTTTGAAGCGTCATATCAACATAATCATCACCCAATATTTGTCGCACAAAATTTTCATCATTCCTGGCAGAGAAAAAACCAATGGCAACAAACAATACGAACACACAAAAACTTATCAGCAACACACGGTGATGTTTTGCAATAACAAGCGGTAATGTGAATTTAAAAAACCGTGCAATGCGGTTGGCATCTTCTTTTTTATTTTGATAAATGGCAAGATATTCTTTGGCTGCTGCTGCATTTAAATATTGCGTTGTTTTGCTAAGCGGATAAAATGTTTTGCTGTAGCCAAGATCTTCAACCAGTTGAATAAATTCCTGCGCCATTTCATCAGGATGGTCACTTGGGTTTGAATGTATCTGTTGCCAGCGTTCACGATTGCGTTTTATAAAAAGGGCCTCTCTCAACTTACTTGGTTTTCGTGCGAAAATTAGAATTAGTTTATCTTTCCGCCAATTGTTTATGGAAAAAATAAAGATACCAACCAGTTTTAATATTGAACTTGATTTTGAAACGCCTGAGTTTCACAAACGGTTCTTTGCATGGTTGCTCGATCTTGTGATACTGATTGCATATTACTTAATTATCATGGAACTGTTAAACAGGTTTACTCCTTCAAACAAAGGAACTGATAACGACCTGCCTTTTTTGTATAACATGACCGCAATACAATTATTGTTTCTCCTGCCTTTATTCACGTATCATTTGTTTTTTGAATTGGTGATGAACGGGCAAAGCATAGGCAAAAAAGTAATGGGTATAAAAGTAATTGGTGAAGATGGAGGCAGGCCTGCATTGCACCAGTATTTGATACGATGGCTTACACGCCCGTTTGATTTTTTCCTTTTTGGACTGATTGGATTATTGACCGTAGTATTAAGCAAAAAAAATCAGCGCCTGGGCGATATGGCTGCAGGGACACTGGTGATAAAAACAAAAATAGAGGCTGATATTGACGATACGGTCTTCTTTGAATTGAATGATGCATATGTGCCGCGTTTTCCGGAGGTAATGCGCCTGAGCGACCGTGATATGAATACAATAAAAGGTGTGTTGAGTAATACACAGCGTTATAGTAATCTTGATATTGCCCAGCGCCTGAGCGAAAAGATTCGCACGGTTTTAAACATAAAAGAATATGTAGAGCCGGTTGAGTTTTTAGAGATATTACTCAAAGATTATAACTATTATTCCAATAAGAATTGAAGCCCATCCTAAATCTCCCGATATATCGGGAGACTTTTAAATTCTAATATTTCTTAAGATTATTATTGTAAGATGATTCTGCCTCCTCTCTCCACTTGTGGAGAGGTTCCGCATTTCTTATCTTCGCCACATGGAATTATTGGATCAGATAGAACAGCATAAAAAAGACATTGAATCTTTCGTAACAGACAACGGTGATGCTGCTGAATCATTCCGCATAAAATATCTCGGCACAAAAGGCATTGTAAAAAACATCATGCAGGAAATGAAGAACGTGCCGAATGATAAAAAGAAAGAAGCAGGCCAGTTGCTGAACGAATTTAAAAAATTTACAGAAGAAAAATATGAAACGCTTAAGGCTAAAAGCTCACAGCCCGAAGCTCAAACCTCGCAGCTTGTAGATTATACACTTCCCGGTGATGATATTACTATTGGTACGCGCCATCCTTTAAGCATTGTGCGCAACCGCATTATTTCCATCTTTAACAGGCTTGGTTTTGTATTGGCTGAAGGTCCGGAGATTGAAGATGACTGGCACAACTTTACTTCCATGAACATGCCTGAGAACCACACAGCCCGTGATATGCAGGATACGTTTTATGTTCAGAAAAATCCGGATTGGTTATTGCGTACGCATACCAGCAGTGTGCAGGCGCGTGTAATGGAGAAGCAAAAACCGCCGATCAGAATTATTTGCCCGGGCCGCGTGTATCGCAATGAAACTATCAGTGCAAGAGCGCATTGCTTCTTTCACCAGGTTGAAGGTTTGTATGTGGCTGAAAATGTAAGCTTCGCTGATCTTAAACAAACACTTTACTTTTTTGTACAGGAAATGTTTGATAAGAATGTAAAGATCCGTTTCAGGCCTTCGTATTTTCCATTCACTGAACCCAGCGCTGAAATGGATATTGATTGTTTGATTTGCCATGGTAAAGGATGTAATGTTTGCAAGCATACCGGTTGGGTAGAGATACTCGGCAGCGGCATGGTGCATCCGAATGTATTTAAGAATTTTGATATTGATCCCGATAAATATACCGGCTTTGCATTTGGTATGGGTATAGAAAGAATATGCCAGCTTAAATACCGGGTGAATGATCTTCGTTTGTATTCGCAGGATGATGTACGTTTCTTAAAGCAATTTGCGGGCGTTATTTATTAGGTATCAATATTTATAACTACAGTACGAATCTCGTTGCCAAAGCATCAGTTGAATTTTTAAAACCTGGTAAGATGAAAGAAAACAATACAACATTTTTTGCGCCGCAGCTTTTCATCAACAATGGTGTAACAGATATTTCATTTTATGCAAACGCATTTGGTGCAACAGAAAATTTACGTTTTAATAATGATGATGGCAGCCTGCATGTAGCAGAACTTTCTATAAACGGTTGCATTTTTCATCTTCATGAAGTAACAGCAAACCCATATCATTTTTCGCCGCAAAAGTATAATGGCATAACTACGCTGATCGGTTTGTTTGTTCCCGATGTTGATGCTGTAATGAATAACGCAATAAAAGCTGGTGCTATCGAAATTG
Source organism: Bacteroidota bacterium (assembly GCA_013289015.1). Lineage (GTDB taxonomy): Bacteria > Bacteroidota > Bacteroidia > Chitinophagales > Chitinophagaceae > Parafilimonas. The sequence continues at coordinate 15,746 of JABDAV010000084.1, forward strand.
ATCCTGCAAAAGATTATGAATATGGTTATCGCCAGGGCATCATAAAAGATCCTTTCGGCCATCACTGGATGATTCAAAAGAAAATCTGAGCAACACTGCATTAAACCCAGGCTAAGAGACATTGTGGCAAAGTAAGAGTTGCCGTTTTATTTCCTGATATTAACGTGAGTTCGGGATAAGATTAATTAGGATCGTCATTTCGAAAGAGCATTACAAGATCATTTTCTTTTACCCGGATCATTCATGCGACTGAGAAATCTCCGGAAATTAAAGCTGGGAACCAAAATGAAAATATCCCGGATTAATCAATTTGTTATTACCTAATGACAAAAGATGGAAGTGTTTACATAATGACAAACAAATTAAAAATCACTTTATATATTGACAGTGATTAGTCATTCTCCATACTTCCTCCATACTTCCTTCATACCTCCTTCATACTTCCTTCATACTTCCTTCATGGTTGAAGTATGAACCTGGTGTAGCTTAAAACTCTTTATTTCAGCAGGCATAAATTAACTTCTTCTATATATTTTTTCATAACCGGTTATTTAAAAGGTTTAAGATACCGGGAACGTCCCATCTTCCCAATCAACCCAACAGCACTTTCAGCTTTGCATCAAATAAATCTTTTGCACTTTCATAGAATGCTTCCGCACCTTTTACCAGTTGTTGCAGCTCATTATCAGTTATAGAAAATTCATTTGTGTACCTTGATTCAAGGTAAGCTTTTTCCAATAGACGCAGTAAACGGTTTTCTTCTTCTTCGTTTTCAGAAAGAAAATATTGCAGCTCTGGCAAACATCTGTGCAAAGGCTTTTTCAATTCTTTAAAACTATGTGTTTTGGCACAGTTACCGGGTAAAGCTGCTACCAGACCTCTTACTATTAATTCAACAGCTTGCTGT
>JABDAV010000085.1:0-4085 GCA_013289015.1 Bacteroidota bacterium
TCCAGATGTATTGTATGAAAGTGCATAATATCCATTTGCAGTATTGTAATATCCTGTGCTATTTGAATTAAATGCAAATAATCCGATTATTGTATTATATAAATATTGGTCAGTTGCAAGAAATCTTGATCCGCCAATATACAATGCACTGTCCATGTAAATATTTTTCCATCCTTTAGTTGCTGAACCAATATTCAAATTATTGTCATTCGTAGGTAACAAATCAACATTCACCGCTGTTGGTACTGTAAGATTGGATAATGATGTATTAACTCCACTGCCGCTTACTGTTGACCAGCTTACTGTTCCACTTCCATTGGTGGTAAGCACTTGCCCGTTTGTTCCATCTGTTGATGGTAAAGTATAAGCGCCAATTTTTAATGTGCCGTTAAACACACTGTTGCCTGTATTTGCGTTGATGGAAAACACAGGCACCGCGCTTCCATTCCTGAATTCATATTGCACATTGGTTGAGTTAAAAAATAACCCATAATTGGTGTTGCCGGTATATTGAAATGCATATTTGTTACCCGCAACTTTATAAGCGCCGGTTCCGCTAAACGTTAATGCGCCCATTGAATCAACTTTAGCATAATTGGTTGCATTGCCAAACCGCCAGAAGCCTGTTGCGGCAAGCCTGCCACGCTCGGCGTTATTTGCTTTAAAAATTACATCATGGTTGTCTGTTGAACCAAGAAAGTTAGTAGTGGTTAACCCGGTGTTGCCGGTAATGTTCCAGCTTTGTGCACGAATTGATTGTATACTGCATACGAGCAATACAAGAGTGTAAAGTTTTTTCATTTTATATTAGTTTATTAATGGCTGAGGAAATATTTTTTGAATTGAAATACTATTTCGAAGTGATCATTTGCTTTGAGTCAATCATTCTTCCGTCTATGTACAAAGTATAATTGTATGCGCCTGATGCCAGCATGGCTGCATCAACGCGAACTGTCCCTTTACCGGCACCGGAAAGATTAAGCTGTTTTAAAACCTTTCCATTTTTATCTGCAATGATTATTTGTGCGGAAGAAAACTTTTGCGGTAATGTATAACTGATAGTTGTTGTATTGGTAAACGGATTGGGTACATTTTGTTCAAGCGAAGCGGCATTGGAAATATTTACATTGTACTGCCGGGCAGAACCTGACATTATTGATGGGCTGCACGCACAGGATTGCTGCTGTTGCTGCACAGACAAAATAAGCGCCTTAAGGTCATCTATTTCTGATTGTTGTTTTTGTAATTGTGACTGAAGATTTGAATTAGTGCTTTTCAGGGAATCATTTTGAGAAGACAATTCCTGAACAGCTTTTACCAGCGGCACCACAAAATCTGCATAGCGCAAACCATACAAACCATCTTTGTTTTGAGGTTTATCAACACCACTGAAATTATAGTTGAGGGATTGCGCTGCTTTCTCTACATCCTGCGCTATAAAGCCATTGTAAATAATCTTAGAAGCTGCATCGGCAGAAGATTGCATCTTTTGTTTGTTGGCCTCATAAGCGCTGTCATGCTTCCTGTTCTTATCGTAATAATTGTTTAAACCATTTATATCAACTGTATAGGTAATGGGCTTTAAAAGCTTAATAAACTTCAACCCCTGCACATCTTCTTTTATATTTTTCTTATAACGGCCATCACTAAAACTTGTCCAACCAACCTGGCCTCCGATTGATGTTATGTCAGTACTGCCAACACGCACTTTAGCAGATTGGTCTGCAACGGCATCATAACCAATGGCAGTAGCTTCCCATGTATCAGCACTAGTCACGTCTGCAAAAGCTCCTATTGTCGTGTTTTCCCAACCTGTCACAATATGCTGAAGCGAAGCCTCTCCTATAGCTGTATTATACTCTCCGGTAGTGTTATTATAAAGTGAAGTATAACCGGAGGCTGTATTATAAGTACCATAGGTATTTGAGTAAAGCGCATAAGCGCCATCAGCAACATTTTCCCATCCATTAATATTTGAATACAAAGCTGCATAACCATCGGCAATGTTATAGCCACCCGTTGTATTACCATACATTGATGAATAACCATTTGCCGTATTGTAGTTACCTGTTGTGTTATTATAAAGCGATATAAAACCATCGGCTGTATTACCCGAAGCTGTATTAAAATAAAGAGCCGCATAACCATTAGCTGTATTATTGGAGCCTGTAGTATTAGAATAAAGAGCAACTTCACCAGTAGCAGTGTTATTACTACCCGTTGTATTTGAATAAAGCGTCTGAACACCATTGGAAACATTATAGGCACCAGTTGTATTATAATAAAGTGCATCGTAGCCATTGGCAGTATTATAATCACCTGTAGAATTAGTATAAAGTGACCGAAAACCGGTTGCAGTATTATTATAACCCGTGGTATTTCCGTAAAGCGCTTTTGAGCCTAAGGCTGTATTGTTGTATGCGGAAAAAGAATTTACACTTTGATTATAAAGCGCTGAATCGCCAACGGCTACTAAATTATACCCAACTGTATTATTATATAACGCAGATGTACCTATTGCAACATTGCTGTAACCAACAGTGTTTTGATAAAGCGTTGCATAGCCATCAGCCATATTATTAGAACCAGTGGTATTATAATAAAGCGTTGCATAACCATTAGCTGTATTATAATTTCCTGTTGAATTGAAAGAGAGCGAGCTGGCTCCGTTAGATGTATTGCCGCCTCCCGTTGTATTGCTTTCGAGCGAACCTGAACCAATGGATGTATTAGAATACCCTGTTATATTATTAAACAAAGCATCAGAACCCAATGCGGTATTATACCCTCCGCTTGTATTGGAATAAAGTACCTGAACACCAATGGCAGTATTATAAAAACCTGTAGTATTGGAATAAAGTGCCATAGCTCCGGTAGCCGTATTACCAGAGGTGGCAGTATTGAAATGCAAAGCTGAATATCCTACTGCTGTATTATAAATACCCGTTTGCTGGGGAAAAAGTGCACTAACACCTATTGCTGTGTTACCTGCAACCGTATCAACAGCAAAAGCTTTATTGCTGCCATAGAAAAGATTTCCTTTGAAATAAATATTCTTCCATGACTGAACGGATGACCCAAGGTTTAAACTATTATCGTTTTGCGGTAACAAATCAACATTCACTGCCGTTGGTGCGGTAAGATTGGATAAAGCTTTATTAGCGCCACTGCTGCTTCCGCTTACAGTTGACCAGCTTACTGCTCCGCTTCCATTGGTAGTGAGTACTTGCCCGTTTGTTCCATCCGTTGATGGTAAAGTATAAGCGCCAATTTTTAGTGTGCCGTTGAACGCACTGTTGCCTGTATTTGCGTTGACGGAAAACACAGGCACTGCGCTTCCATTCCTGAATTCATATTGCACACTCGTTGAATTAAAGAACAAACCATAATTAGCATTGCCTGTATATTGAAAGGCATACTTGTTACCGGCAACCTGGTACGCACCGGTACCGCCAAACGTAAGCTTGCCCGTTGAATCAACCTTGGCATAATTGGTTGCATTGCCAAAACGCCAGAAGCCTGCTGCAGCAAGCCTTCCACGCTCTGCATTGTTGGCTTTGAAAATAACATCATGGTTGTCTGTTGAACCGAGAAAGTTAGATGTGATTAAACCGCTGTTGCCGGTAATATTCCAGCTTTGTGCATGGATTGATTGCATGCTGCATACAAGCAACACAATTATGTAAAATTTTTTCATTTTAATATTAGTTAATCGCTGAGGAAATATCTTTTGAATTGAAATACTATTTTGAAGTAATCATTTGCTTTGAATCAATCATTCTTCCATCTACATACAAAGTATAATTATATGCGCCTGATGCCAGCATGGCAGCATCAACATGCACGGTTCCTTTACCGGCGCCGGAAAGACTAAGTTGTTTTAAAACCTTTCCATTTTTATCTGCAATGATTATTTGTGCGGAAGAAAACTTTTGCGGTAATGTATAACTGATAGTTGTTGTATTGGTAAACGGATTGGGTACATTTTGTTCAAGCGAAGCGGCATTGGAAATATTTACATTGTACTGCCGGGCAGAACCTGACATTATTGATGGGCTGCACGCACAGGATTGCTGCTGTTGCTG
>JABDAV010000085.1:4185-15912 GCA_013289015.1 Bacteroidota bacterium
TCAAGCGAAGCGGCATTGGAAATATTTACATTGTACTGCCGGGCAGAACCTGACATTATTGATGGGCTGCACGCACAGGATTGCTGCTGTTGCTGTATTTGCAATACCAAAGTTTTTAAATCATTCATTTGTTTTTGCAGTTCAGCGTTTTGCTGTTTTAAAGAATCTATGGCTGCATCCTTGTTGTCATTCATCTTATTTAACTCCTGCACTGCTTTTACCAATGGCACTACAAAATCAGCATAACGTAAGCCGTACAAACCGTTATCGCTTTTTGGTTTATCAACACCACTGAAATTATAGTTGATGGATTGAGCTGCTTTCTCTACGTCCTGTGCAATAAAGCCATTGTAAATAATTTTAGAAGCTGCATCTGCAGAAGGCTGCATATCAGCTTTCATCTTATTATAAGCGCTGTCATGTTTCCTGTTTTTGTCGTAATAATTGTTTAAACTTTTTATGTCAACTGTATAGGTAATGGGCTTTAAAAGGTTAATGAACTTCAATCCCTGCACATCTTCTTTTATGTTCTTCTTATAACGGCCATCAGAAAAAGTTGTCCAACCAACCTGGCCACCAATTGAGGTAATATATGTACTGCCAATACGTACTTGGTTGCTGCCATCTACAATTGCACCATTTCCCAAAGCAGTTGCATTACTGGTGCCTAAGGCTATATCAGCAAAAGTTCCAAAAGCTGTGTTGTAATTCTCGGTAGTATTGAAGTAAAGTGCTTTCCATCCGCTTGCAGTATTTTCATTTCCCGTAGTATTTGGATACAAAGCCTGATATCCATTTGCTGTATTCCAAATGCCGGTTGTGTTTGAATAAAGCGCTTTACTGCCGATAGCTGTATTTCCATAATAATTTTGAGGGTCAACTCCTTGGCTATACAATGCAGAATCGCCAACTGCTACTAAATTATGTCCAACAGTGTTAGCATTTAATGCAGATATACCTATTGCAACATTGCTGTAACCAGTCGCATTGAATAAAAGCGCCGAACTGCCATTCGCAACATTATTCGCTTCTGTAGTGTTGTAGTAAAGTGCTTCTGTTCCACTTGCTGTATTATCATTACCGGTCGTATTAGATAGAAGGGAATATGCTCCATTTGCTGTATTATTATAACCGGTAGAATTATATTCAAGAGCAAGCGCTCCATTTGCAATATTCTGATAGCCGTTTGTATTGGATGCAAGTGCAAATGCACCGATTGCTGTATTGTCTGCTCCGCTATTATTTATAAGAGCATTTTGACCAACAGCCATGTTTAGATTTGTTGTATCAACTTTTAAAAGCGTATAGCTGCCATAAAAAAGTTTTCCTTTTAAATAAATATTCTCCCATTCTTTAGCTGATGAACCAAGATTTAAACTGCCATTACTTTGCGGTATTAAATCAACATTCACTGCCGTTGGTGTGGTAAGATTGGATAAAGTTTTATTAGCGCCACTGCTGCCTCCGCTTACTGTTGACCAGTTTACGGTTCCGCTTCCATTGGTAGTGAGCACCTGCCCGTTTGTTCCATCTGTTGATGGTAAAGTATAAGCGCCAATTTTTAGTGTGCCATTGAACACACTGTTGCCTGTATTTGCATTGACGGAAAACACAGGCACTGCGCTTCCATTCCTGAATTCATATTGCACACTGGTTGAATTAAAGAACAAACCATAATTAGGATTGCCTGTATATTGAAAGGCATACTTGTTACCCGCAACCTGGTACGCACCGGTACCGCCAAACGTAAGCTTGCCGGTTGAATCAACTTTAGCATAATTGGTTGCATTGCCAAAACGCCAGAAGCCTGCCGCAGCAAGCCTTCCACGCTCTGCATTGTTGGCTTTGAAAATAACATCATGGTTGTCTGTTGAACCGAGAAAGTTAGATGTGGTTAAACCGCTGTTGCCGGCAATATTCCAGCTTTGCGCATGGATTGATTGTATGCTGCATACGAGTAATACAATAGTGTAAAGTTTTTTCATTGTAACAGATTTAAAGAATGATAAAAAAGGTTTCAGTTAGCGGGGGATACTACTCAACAGTTATGCTGTACAAATGTTGGTAGATTAATAAAATAATACAATACGCTTTTAGGGTGATATACCGCAATTGCTCATTCTCTATGATTAGCAGGATATATATTTTTTCAAAACATCTTCAACATATAACCGCTTCTTGTTCGCTCATGGAGCGAACAACGACCGAACAACGACCGAACAATGACCGAAGAAGTACCGAACAACGGCCGGACAAATGAGCCTGCAGTTAACTAAATAATGTGAGTTATGATGTGTCCGGAATTAAAGCTTACTCAACTAACAGTTTTGCGTAGTTAAATTGAACCAGATAATGTATATAGTACACTTATGATAACACATAGTAAGATTGCTCTGAAAGCTATGTTTAATCTATCTACGTATTGGCGGGACAAGCTATTTCTATGTTACTATTGTGGCCCATAACATACAAAATTCACGTTATATAATCTTTTCTTTAAGCACTTTGGCAATAGCTTCCTTGCCGCAGTTTACATGTAGTTTCCGGTAGATATTCCGGAGGTGTGTGCGCGCCGTATCAAAAGCCATATTTAATCCGGCAGCAATTAATTTTACGCTGTACCCTTTAATAAGCAGTTGGAGTATTTCTTTTTCACGCGATGTAAGATTGTATTCCCTTGCTGTTGATTTTATTTCAAAGCTTTGCAATACACGCTTTGCAATAGTTGGAGACATAGGCGCACCGCCTTCTGTTACTTCTCTTATGGCTTCAAACAATTTATGCGGTGAGGTTTTTTTCAGAATATAACCGTTAGCGCCTGCACATAAACTATTAAACAGTTTCTCATCATCTTCAAACATGGTGTACATAATAATGGCGGTTTGCGGCCTGGCTTCTTTTATTTCAGCAACACCATCTATGCCTGATTTGCCCGGCATATCAATATCCATAATAACAACATCGGGTTCATCTCTTCTTACAATTGAAACTGCATTCAATACATTTGAATAATCACCGATCACTTTATATTCATCTCCGCTATTCAATAAAACAGCAAGAGAATTCCTCAATTGATCGTTGTCTTCAAATATAATAATGCTTACAGGCATGTACATGCAATTGTTGGTTAGGTTATACCGGGCGGTAAAACTATTTAATTTTCATCCATGCCCGTATACTCCTTTTGAGCGATGCTGATGCAACAGGTAATTCTATTTTTACCGTGGTTCCGTTTCCCGGTGATGAATTTATTACAACCAAGCCGCCCGGTTTTTGCATACGGTACTGCATATTTTTTAATCCGTTCCGGTGTGTTGGCTGCTGCAGGTCGAAGCCTTTTCCATTATCACTAATCTCCATTATAAGCATATGATTGGTTGTAGCGATGCTTATTTTTACTTCAGAAGCCGATGCATGTTTATAAATATTATTGATGGCTTCTTTATAGATGAGAAAAAGATTTCTTCTTTTTTCCATTGGCAGTTTTAGCTGTACAGGCATATCATCAACATAGATGGAATATTGAATGGAAGTGCTGTCAAAAATTTCAGCAGCATATCTTCTCATACGGGCTGTTATCTCATTCATTGAATCATTGCGTGTATTGATGCTCCAGACAATATCATCCAAAGCCTCGCCTGAGCTTTGTACTTCTGTTGCAATGCGTTTTAAATAATCTGATGCTTCAAGCGGTTCATGTATTTTTTGTTCTCCCAATGCTGATAACAGGTTAATGCTGGTTAATCTTGCGCCTATATCATCGTGCAGGTCAGCAGAAATATTATTGCGTACACTTTGTAATTTCAACAACTGGTTTATCCTGTAGCGATACAGTAAATACAATATTGCTGCAAGCGAGATAGTCATAAGCACATAAAACCACCATGTTTCAAAAAAAGGATATGCTATGCTGAAGTAAACAGCGGCAGGCGTATTGCTTACTGTTCCATCTGAAAGAACAGCCTTTACCTGGAAAGTATATTTACCTGGTTTAAGGTTAGCTAATGTTAGTGTTTTCTGAGAACCAATATCAATAAATGCGGCAGGTTTTTTTTCAAACAACCGGTATTCATACGTATTGCTTTGACCGTCATCATAGTTTATTCCCGTGAAATTAAATTCAAAAGAATTTTGATCATAAGAAAATAAAAGCGCCGAATCTTTTTCCAGGGAAACAGAATCGCCTATTCTTTTTATACCGGTTATAACGGGTTGTAAAGGCTTGCGCGCCTTCAATACACTATCAGGATAAAACCAGGTAAACACATTTGCAAAGCCGGCAAACAACCTTTGTGTTGATGCATCAAGATACAAATTGCTTTTTACCTGGTTATCAAATAAACCATCTGTTTTTTTAATAAGCCGGTATTGTTGCGTTGTTATATTAAAGCTCAATAAATTTTCTTCTGCTGTTATCCATATACAGTTATGCCAGGGCCCTGCTATCATCTCAGGTTTAGAGGAAGGTATATTCTGTGGCCTTGGGAACGCAGTAAATTTTCCGGTGTTCAGGTTCCATTTTACCAGGATAAAATCGTTTTCAATTATCCAGAGATTATTTTGCGCATCAATAGTAAACATGTTTAGCAATCCTACCAGGTTACCTACATAAGGCAGTTGTGTTATTACAGTATCAAAACTTTGTTTTTGCTGGTTCCACCTGGTAATGCCTTCATGGCTGCCCATCCATATTTTACCGGAATTGTCTTCAACGATATTCCACGGATACCTGAATTTAAAAACCGCGTTGGGTATTTTGGGCGAAAAATATTTCCATTCACGTGTAAGCATATTCATCCTGAACAAACCATTACCCGCACCAATACCCATCCATAACTGATGATAACTATCAATAAAAGAACAGGTGATGGCATTCTCGTCAATCACTTGTGGCATGCCTGGCCGCACAAAACGGGTTAATGAATAATTATTTGTATTGAATAATAAAATGCCGTTTGCTGTTGTAACCAATAACGTGTCTTTTTTGTAATAGCTGATGTTCCAGGGATGATTGTTATTAACCGCCGGAAACAGGCTGATGGTTTTTATATAATGCAAACTGCTATCATAAATTAATAATCCTGCATAATCTTTCAGCATAAAATATTTGTTGCCATAATGTATAAAACCCACCATATCACCTGTAATCTTACCAGGCACTTCAGCCTGTGGCTCTATATTATGAAAAGCAGCCTTTAAAAAAGATTGTTTATAAATGCCGTCGTAACAACATATCCATATACGGTTATTGTTATCTGCGATCATATCCCAACAATCTGATTCCGGCAAAATATTTTTTATGTAACCTGTTTTCAAACTGCGAACATCATAGCGCATTAAATAAATACCATTATTATTTGATGGCACAGAAAAGCAAAGCATACTATCATTCAGCATAAAAAATTTGCTCGACCAGTCAATATTGGTTGCTTTGGGAAAACGAAGCGCTGAAGCTGACGTTTTTTGATGAGGCAGGTCAACCACATACAGGCTGTCAACATGCTCACCCGTATTAATGAAAAAAAACTGCCCGTATTTATTACCGCCTTTTATTAATTTTAAATTCCCGCTCCATTTTTTTAGCAAGTCGAATTCATGGCCGGGAATATCTTTTATATTTTGAAGTGTTTTCTTTTTAGTATTCAACAAATAGATAGATCCATCACTGGCAAAAGCTATCACTCTTCCATCAGGCAATAAGTACAGATAAGGCATGAACAATAATCTTTTTTTGCCAATATCTGCTTTTGTAAAAGCATCATAACGAAAAATAAGTTGTAAAGCAGCGTTGAAAATATATATACCTACGTTTGTGCCAACAACAAGATTACTGTCTTTATCCAATATGATGTCGTTAACAGCATTGGTTGTTGAATAAAGTGAACTGTCTGCAGGTATGTATGTGTTTTTACATACGCCTGTTACTGTATTAAAAATACCAATTCCTTCCAGTGTGCCTATTGCCAGCTTATGCTCCGGCAGGCGAACAATAGTATTAATATAATTGTTTGGTAAACTGTTGGCTGAACCATTGCTGTAAAACTTTACAAAATCCTTTCCGTCGAAACGGTTAAGCCCGCTGTTGGTGGCAATCCACATAAACCCATCTTCATCCTGCACCACTTTGTGGCAACCATTATCAGAAAGGCCATCATCTGTAGTATAGCGGTCAAATATTAATTGAGCCGGTTGAGCAGCTATATAAAAAGGGTGAAAAAAGAATATTGATATAACCAGTAGCCGGCAGTTACTGAAAATAGATTGTTTCATTTTGATTGCAGAATAAATCCTTTTTTTAGCAAGTTATGTGAGCAGGGTTATCATTTCTTACTTGTTACTTGCTTAATATAAAAGTAATGCAAAACATAGTAAATCATTAGATGCTTTAATCATCTTTTGTAACTATAAAAGCATTCTCATTAATATTGCGCTAAAAGCCTATGCGCAAAACCTTCTTCTTAATTCCCGCTGGTATTTTATTGTTTTCGTTTGCCGCACATGCACAAACAACCAGTGAAAACAGCGGTTGGTTTGCGTGGTTCAATTCATACAAATTTTCAAAGCATTTCGGATTGCATTCTGATATACAGGTTCGCTCTGCAGATAACCGGGAATATGTAAAGACTATTTTGATCCGGCCCGGGCTTACTTATCACTTCAATTCAAATAATAATGTAACTGTTGGTTACGCATACATTGGCAATTATAGCAGGCTTCCTGCACCTTCAAAAAACGAACTTACAGAAAACAGGATATGGGAACAATATATTAACAATGTAAAGTTTGGAAGTGTATCATTGCAAAACCGTTTCAGGCTTGAACAAAGGTTTATTGAAATGCAAACACAAGATGTATTTGCGCAACGGCTTCGCTATTTTGTGAGAACGGTTATACCATTAACCAAACAGCAACAGGCTTTCAATAAAGGCCCTTTTGCTGCTCTGCAGAATGAGATATTCTTCAACATTCAAAACAAGGATAAAACCAATAACAGTTTTTTTGATCAGAACCGTGCGTATGTTGCTATAGGTTATCGTTTCAGTAAAAAGCTTGATCTTGAAGCCGGATATATGAATCAATATACCAAGGGTTTAACATCGAATGTTTCCAACAACATATTTCAACTGGCATTGTACACACGCTTTTAAAAAATGAGTGAAATACTTCTGCCCGGAATTAATTAAGCAGCTTATTTTTATTGTATGCAAAAGAATTTTTCTATTACTGCGAATTATGTAGACATCGAAAACAAAACAATAAACGCAGCAGAAGTGCTTGTTGAAGATGGTAAGATCAATTCCATAAAAATAACAGGTGAAGAAGATACGTCGTTACCATATATGCTGCCCGGTTTTATAGACAGTCATGTACATATTGAAAGCAGTATGCTGGTACCTTCTGAGTTTGCGAGATTGGCGGTTGTACATGGCACTGTTGCAACGGTGAGTGATCCGCATGAAATTGCGAATGTATGCGGAATGAATGGTGTTGAATATATGATCGATAATGGCAAACAGGTGAATTTCAAATTCAACTTTGGTGCGCCAAGCTGTGTGCCTGCAACTGTTTTTGAAACAGCAGGCGCCACATTAAACAGCAATGATGTTGAGCAATTATTACAAAAACCCGAGATAAAATATTTGAGTGAGATGATGAATTTTCCCGGTGTGTTAATGCAGGATAAGGAAGTGATGAGGAAAATTGCATCGGCAAAAAAATTACATAAGCCTGTTGATGGCCACGCACCTGGTTTACGCGGTGAGGATGCAAAAAAATATATTGAAACAGGTATTTCAACCGATCATGAATGCTTTACAAAAGAAGAAGCACTGGGTAAGTTGAAGTATAAAATGAAAATAATTATTCGTGAAGGAAGCGCGGCAAAAAATTTTGAAGCACTGATTGACCTGCTGCACGATTATCCTGGTGAGATAATGTTTTGCAGCGATGATAAACACCCGGATAGTTTGGCGGAAGGGCATATAAATGTTTTATGCAAACGCGCCGTTTCAAAAGGCATTGATGTATTTAAAGTGTTGCAGGCTGCATGTATAAATCCTGTGCATCATTATAACTTAGATGTTGGTTTGTTGAAAGAAAGCGATGCTGCTGATCTTATTCTTTTAAACAACCTGCAGGAATTCAAAGTTCAGCAAACCTATATCAACGGCGAGTTGGTTGCGGAAAACGGAAACACTTTCATTCAATCCATTCCAATACATACTATCAATAATTTTTCTGTTGAACCTATCAGCATGGATGATCTTAAAGTTCCGGCTGAAAGTTTTCCGTTTATTGATAATAAAATTCCTGTAATGGAAGCGTTGGATGGCCAGCTCATCACCAATAAAATATTTTCAATACCTCTTATTAAAGACAATGAATTAATAAGTGATGTTGAAAACGATATTTTAAAAATTGTTGTGGTCAACCGTTACAATAAAGCGCCTGTTGCCAAAGCATTCATTAAAAATTTTGGACTGAAACAAGGTGCGATTGCTTCATCTGTTGCACATGACAGTCACAACATTGTTGCGGCCGGTTGTGATGATGCATCGTTGCTTACAGCCATCAATCTAATCATTAAAAAAAGAGGCGGTGTGAGTTGTGTTGATGATAGTGGAAATGAAAAAATTGTCGCACTGCCGGTAGCAGGTTTAATGAGTAACGAGGATGGTTATACAATTGCCGCTGCCTACACAGCGATCGATAAAATGGCAAAAGAATTGGGTTCAACTTTGGCTGCGCCGTTCATGACGTTAAGCTTTATGGCTCTGCTTGTAATTCCACATATAAAACTCAGTGATAAAGGACTGTTTAACGGCGACAGCTTCTCATTTTTTTGAGTCAGCAAAACTGTTGTTTACGGTATCGGCACTAATCACAGATAGAGCAAGGCTGTCTGTACCTTTGGGCAAATGATATTTTATTTTGAAGTTCTTTATGCTGCCGGGTTGTATAATATCAGGCATTACATCTTCATGCTCTTCTACGCGGATGCCGTTTTTAAAGCATAAAGTTTTTATGCGCGTGTTTTTATAAACAGCTACTTAACCATCGTTACTAAAACAAACAGATACTTTTTCATGGTGTTATTTTTTTGGTTAATACTGCGCAAATTCGTGCATGCAGTATATTATACCAATGGGGAAAAGTCTATGTTGTAGCGTTTATTTTCTCAGGGCTTAACGGGATAATTCCCGGAAGGCAATTACATAGCTCTAAACTTTTCAATCTACGTTTCATCTTGCTTGATCTTTTATATTTTATAAAAAGCAAACCTGCTTTTGTTACCTGCATCCTTTATAGAACGATTCATTTACCCGGAAGAAGCCGAAAATCCAATTAAAGAGTAGGCAAAAAAAATAAATAAATGAAATACATTATTAAAGGCTCGCTCTGCGGTTTTCTTTGTGAAGAATGTTCCGAACCACTTGGCAGCATGCAGGTTTTATTATACCTGCCCTGGCAATCGGAACGTATCACAGAAAATGTTGTTGCCAATCCTAAAGAAACTTTTCGTCTTGTAAGCAAGGAAGAAAAAGAGCAACGCAAATCATTGTTGATTGCAACTTCTGAAACAGATGAGAAAGGAAATTTTCAATTTATTGTTGATGAAAAATTCAGCAAATCAGCATTCGATATCGATTTTGTTTGCGGCAGTGTTCCGCATGCAAAACCAAAACCCCGCAAAGAAGCGCTTCAATTTCACATTACCACGTTTTATCCCCAATGGCTTATGGACAAAGACCAGGAAAATTATTATTTTACCTGGCAATACTGCATTCCTTCAAAAACATGGTGCTATGTACGCGGCTATTATTTTGATGCGTGGACTATTTGCGGTCATCTTACAAATTGCTCTTCAGGTTCAGCTATTGCTAATGCAACAGTAAAGGCATGGGATGCAGATTTAATAACCGATGATTATCTTGGAAGTGCTGTTACTGATGCAGCAGGGCACTTTAGAATTGATTATACAAGTGCAGATTTCAAAGTAAATTTCATACCATTAAATTTAGAAACGGATCCATCATGGCCATTCTTAAGCAGTGGTCCTGATGTATATTTTAAAGCAGATATTGGTGGTGTTGTTTTAGTTAATGAAACTGCTGCAGACAGGCGTAATAACGTGGGCTATTGTCTTTGTGTTGACCTGTGTTCTAAAATAAACGTAGGTAATCCTGATGATAATTTTCCAAGTGCATGGACCGGCGTTGGGCTTGCATTTGACATAACAACAGGAACCGGAGCCAGGGATTTTGATACTGATGGTTATGCAGGTACGGGAAAATATGCTCTGAGCGGAGTAATAAGGCTTACCGGCCAGGCAGCACCAAAAGCTGTAAGCGGTAATCCAATCGAATACAGATTTTTAGTTAGTGATATTACAACACCAAACGGTGGCGCTGCCCCGGCCATTGGTAATTTTGCAAAAATTGTTGGAGTAACACCAGGATTATTTTATACGGATCCATCTCAACCAGTGGCAAAACTTATGCAAAAAGTATTTCCTTTTAGCGTATATCCTGTTTTAAGTGATCAATCAGATTTTGATGCTGAGGGCTGGTTTGATATAAATAAATCAGTTGCCCGCACCATTACTACTTATGGATTAACAAGTTTAAATGATTATTGGTTTATTGATGAAGATACTTTGCTTTCAATGAATACAGGTGCTTTAACAACTTTCCCCGATGTGCCAACAGGTGCAGCAAACGCGGGTACTGCCGTGCCTGCAGCGAATAAAATACCGCTGCAAAAAATTGCAATAAGATTTGAAATAAGAGAAGTAGTTAATAAAGCGCTTAATCAGTTTAATATTATTGCCGGCAGTGGAAAAACACTTAATTCAGCAATCATTAATAACAATTCAGTATTTATGAAATTGTCAATAGCAGAATTGGAGACACTTGGAAGCTGCACACCAATAAGCGGAACTATACATGCAAAATATACAATTTATCATCCGCATCTTGAATCTGCTTTTATGCATTTAAATAATAACAGTTATTCAGTAAACAGAGATATTACGGATGGCTTTCTTACCCTGGCAGGTAACATAAATCCTGCTGTTGATGGCAATGCAAACAATAGCCTTCAGTTAAATAATCCTCCGAATGACATGACGAAATGTACTTATTCCTTAAAATTATATGTACAACCACGTTTGCATAACGGAGATAATGCTGCCGGCTATAGCGGCCCGGTTGAGCAATTATTTTTCTATAATATTTAAGTAATAATAAAAATTATAGGTTACTATGAAAAACCCTATTAATTGTAAGCTTAAAAACTTACAATTAATAGGGTTAATGCTGCCCGGCAAAGTGTCGGGTGTTTACGCCGGTGGTAATGTTACCACCATGGGATTTGGGCCTATCGAAAGATCGAATTAGATCCAATTAGTTACAATACCAACTAAGGCCAGAGGGAATTGTAAATGAAACCGCAATGTCCTTTCATCGCACAGGGCAACGCTAAGAGACATTGCGGGGAATGAAGTGTTGGTACACAAGGGTAGCCACTATAATTAACGTTTTGGGAAAAAGCAGAAGTCTCAGAAAACACTATGCCTTGCAACGATCCTGCTATTAGTAACGCTGTCACAAAGGGGGAGGCGTTGGCCCGGACGGATGCGCGGAGCGATCATGCCGTCCTTGATTTTTTCTTTGGTTACTTTCATTTGCATCAACCTGTCCCGATTCTTCGGGAGGCAAAAGAAAG
>JABDAV010000086.1 GCA_013289015.1 Bacteroidota bacterium
CCTGTAATTCGCTTTCAGGCTGCGATGCAGCTACGATGCCAGCGCCGGCCTGGTAATGCAAAGTGTTTACTTTACTTAAAAATGTGCGTATCATAATGGCTGAAATGCAACTGCCATCAAAGCCAATAAAACCAATGCAGCCTGCATAATAACCGCGCGTGGTTGGCTCATACGTATCGATCAATTGCATGGCTTTGAACTTTGGCGCGCCGCTTAATGTTCCCTGCGGAAATGTGAGTGCAAGCAACTCAAACGGGTTTGCATCTTTTCTTACATTGCCTATTACTTCGCTTACTAAATGTATTACGTGTGAATAATAATGCACCTGCCTGAAATGATTTACAAAAACATTATCACAACAACGGCTGAGATCGTTGCGTGCAAGATCAACCAGCATTGTATGTTCTGCATTTTCCTTTGCATCTTTCAATAATTGTTCTGTTAGCGTGGCATCTTTTTCTTCATCGCCGGTGCGTTTAAATGTGCCTGCAATTGGGTGTACGATTGCCTTCCCGTTACGAATGATTAGTTGCGATTCAGGGCTTGAACCCATTAATTTATAATCGCCATAATCAAAATAAAATAAGTAAGGCGATGGATTGATGCTGCGCAAAGCGCGGTATACATTAAACTCATCGCCGGTAAATTTCTGTTTGAATCTTCTGCTTAACACTATCTGGAAAACATCTCCTCGTAAACAGCTTTGAATTCCTTTCTCTACAATTTCTATATAACCTTCGTCGGTAATGTTTGCTGTTTCTTTATCTTTTATTTTGAAAGGAAAAACAGGAACGTCTTTACTCTTTATCAATGATTCAATAACAGCCACCTCACTTTGTAATCCGTTGATAACATTTTCGCACAAATACATTTCATCTTTAAAATGATTGATGGCAATTACATACTGATACAAACGGTAACGCATTACCGGAATTTCGGGCTGTTCTTTTTTGCTTTTTAGTTCGATCGTTTCAAAAAACTGAACAGCGTCGTAATTGCAATAACCAAACAAACCCTGCGCAATTTTAGCGTTCTTATCATCAACATTATTTGCGATAAAATGCTGCATAAAATCCCACAATAGTTGCGGAACATTTGTGGTATTGTCGATAGATTTTTTTTCAGGATTATGATTAGGAAATTTGAATTCTATCTCGGTAAAATTTGTTATTTCAATTCCGCCTACTGCATGTATGCAGATATAAGAGAAGCTGTTTTCAGCTGATTGGGAATTTGTACTTTCCAATAAAATGGTATCGCGGAAACGATCGCGTAAACGCAGGTAAATACCAACCGGTGTATATATATCAGAAAGTATTTTTTTGTATCTTGTTTCTATATCTATCTTTTTAGTCATGTTGCAGTAGTTATCTATTAGCTGTTATTTTATTATTTCAAAATGATCTGGTTAAATCAAATAAAAAACCCCGACTTTTTGTGACGAGGTTTTAGTAATATAAATTCATAGCAATAACATTACAAGCCCCGACGAGAGTTTGTATGCCACCACCAATTATTATTTAAAATTTGTTGCATTTGAAGTGCGAATTTGAAAAACAAAAATGAACTTTCAAAAAATAGTTTTAATCTTAGAAGCTGTCTAAAAATAGAATTTTCAATCACCATTGTATATTTTAAGCATTGTAACATACCCGATTTTACCTCAAAAGGCAGTCAAGATCACCATAAAAAGGCAATTTTTAATGCTATACGAAATCCTTTAAATCATTTTTAAACAGCTTCTTAATACTATAAAATTATTTTAAACAAAGTTGTTTCCAAATTAAAAACGACTTGTTTTGAAATCTTTTCTCACTTGCACAAAGCTATAAGTCAGTCAACTTTATACAACAATTAAGCTGGGCAGGTTTATTTGCCATACCATTGTTTTGCTGATCTATCGGTTAACAGGAAATTTTGAAACCGTGTCATTAGTGTATCGTGTCCCGCATCATTTGGGTGAAGTCCATCGTCGTTCATAAGATCCTCTGTCCATTTAAATCCATCAGTAATTCTTGGCGTTGATGTGGCCCACTCGTAAAAGCCCCAGGTAATCATAGGAGAAACTTTATGCGGCCCTTTATATTCAGTTCCCTCCACACCATTCATCTGGTCTTCAATAGCCCATTTACATGCCCAGCCAAAATAGTAAGGGTTTGGTTCTGCATTAAAATCGTGCACATGGGTTTTACCAAAAGTTGTTGTTCTGGCTACAAGATAAACAAGTTTTACATTCGGAAATTTTTGCTGAAGGGTACGGAAACAACTTTCCAGATCATCCTTTACTAAAAGTGGTCGGTCGGGAAAACCTATAACCTTGCTTGAATCCTCTGTATCAAGATAAATTATTTGTATCTGCCTGAAGCTTGAATTTGCTTGTTTCAGTTTTTTGGCTACGGTGTTCCAGTAAGGGTCGTCAGGGTTCAATATATCATTTAACCTTGCTTCTCCGGAACCTAAACTGATAGATTGTAAAGAAAGTTTTGGGTTTGTAAGCGGGTTGCCTTCCGTTTTTTGTACTAAAACTTTCATATTCTGGCCGCCGATACTCCAACCTAAAGAAATAAATTCAATATTTCCGTTTTCATTTTTGTTACCAAAAGTATCGAGAGGAATTATGTTGCGGCAGATTTTGAGTAAATCGTTTGCATAAATGCCAGTGGGATGATTTAAACCTTCAGGATACAATCCGCCAATATAGCCATTAAATGTACCTGTACTAAGATCGTTGATAGGTATGTTGGTTGCATCTGCAGTGGCAGCAATATTGTTTGAATTACTTGCTTGTTCTTTAAAATCACTTTCTTTTGAGCAGGCAATAACAAGAATGGGAATAAAAAAAATGATGGTACTGATTTTCATAAACTGTTTTAAATTACGTAAATGTAAGTTCTATAGCTAACAAATTTTAATTTTCGCCGGTACGTTATATAATGCATTATGTGTTACAAGCATTATTTCGCAAAAGTTCAGGTGAATTATGTATACTATTAAGTACTGCCAGAAAATTTTTCTTTATTTTCTTCCCACTTGATATGCAAAAGCCATCATTTCTTCGTTATGTATTTTGCATGGAATGAAGCCTTGTTATTTCTTTATAAAAAGAATTTTTTTTTTCAAATTATAATATCATCTATAATAATTTCAATAATATCCCGGAATTGCTTTACACATTTAAACTTATCAATCTGAACTCTATCTTTACGCCATAACAAATTGGTTTGCTTAAAAACAGTTTAAAAATAATTTTAGGTTTAATATTAGCCACGACTGCTTGGATGCTGGTTTGGCCAAGTGCACTTCTGTTTATTATAATTTGTTTGCTAATTATTTTTTTATTGATGTGGCCGAAAATATTTCTGCGTTTTTTTATCGGCGTGCTTGCATTTATGCTATTGGTTTGGTTGCTTATACAAACCAGCCCCGTTCAAAATTTTATTGCTGGAAAAGTTGCTGCAAAACTTGCAACCGATCTTCACACAACTGTCAAGATCGGGCATGTTAATTTTTCTCTTTTTGATAAGATGGATTTGGATAATACGCTTATTCTTGATCAGCATAATGATACCTTACTCAAAGCAGGTTCATTAAAACTGCGTATTACAGACTGGTTCTTTTTTAAGAAAAATCTTGAACTTAAATATATTGGTTTGGAAGATGCTGTAATAAAACAGCAGCGAACCGATTCAGCATGGAATTATCAATTCCTTATAGACTATTTTTCTTCACCTCAAAAAGCAAAAAATCAAAGCAAAAAAATTGTATTGAAGATCCAGAAACTCGATCTTAAAAATGTAGTGTATTTAAAAAATGATCTCTGGGAAGGACAGAGAACTATATTTAAAGCAGGCAGCCTTGTAGTAGATGCAGACAATGTGGATGTAACCAAAAATCTTATTCTTATCAAATCCATTGATATGGATAAGCCTTACTACAGCATCGAAAATTTTGACGGGCTCGACACTTCTACAACTGTAAGGGTGAGAAAGCCGGGTACGCTTTATTTTAATCCTTCCAATCTCAGAATAAGAATTTCAGCTTTAAATATTACGAATGGCTTTTTTGCTTCAGGCATAAAAGGAGAAGTGCCAACACCAGGTTTGTTAGATGGAAAAAAACTCGAGGTTTCCAAAATAAACGGCACTGTTAAAAATTTTAATTTTATAAAAGACACCATAACTGCAAATATTGATTTGAATGCTATTGAGAGAAGCGGCTTTAAAGTAAAAACTTTATATGCATCGTATAAACTTACACCGCAGCAAATGGAGTTTTCGAACCTTTTTATTAAAACCAATAACAGTACGCTCACCAATTATTTTGTAATGCAGTACCATGATTTTAAAACCGGCATGAGAAATTATGTAGACAGCGTTACTATGAAAGCATTTATTAAAAACAGTTTAGTTTATACAGATGATATTGCCTACTTCGCGCCATCACTCGCCAAATGGAATGAAAAATTTTTAGTAAGCGGGCATTTCAACGGTAAGGTAAAAGATTTTACAGTTAAAGATCTTTTTGTCCGCAATGGCAACAGCACTTATGCTTCCGGTGATCTTATTGCAAAAAACATAACCGACAAGCATAAGCTTACTGTTTCTTTAAGCAATGCCAACGTGCAAACCAATGTGCATGAAATAAGCTTTATTGTTCCCGGCCTTGCAAAAATTAAATCGCCTGATCTTGCAGCGCTGGGCAATGTGCATTTTGTGGGTGATTTTAATGCTACACTTTCCAAAATAAATGCAAAGGGTACACTGGCAAGCGCTTTAGGCGGGATGTACACAGATCTTTCTATGTGGTTTCCTGCAAGAGCAGAACCTGTTTACTCAGGCAGCCTGCAAACAAAACAATTTAATCTCGGAAAATTTTTATCCATACCCGATCTCGGCAATATAAGCTTTAACGGAAAGGTAAACGGCAGCAGCTTCAACCTTGATAAGATTGCTACACAGATCAACGGTAATTTTACTTCACTTGCATTTAAAGATTATAATTACTCTGATCTTGCATTTAATGGTGAGATAAAACACAAACATTTTGAAGGAGATTTTAAAGCGAATGATACCAACTTTAATTTCACCAGTAAAATATTAATAGACCTATCTGGCGATGTGCCATCTTTCAACGTATTCGGCGACCTTGTAAATGCAAACCTTCATGCATTGAAATTATCAAAAGACAGTGTTGGCGTAACAGGCTTGTTCGATTTGAACTTCCGGGGTCACAACATTGATGACTTTATAGGTTATGCAAAAATTTTGAACGCTACCATAACACACAACGATCAAACGCTCAATTTTGATTCTTTAACATTAACGGCTGCACTTGATTCAAACAATGTAAAAAGACTCGTGCTTGAAAGCAACGAGTTTGTTGCAACAGTAGAAGGTCAGTATAACATTTTAAAATTGCCCCAGAGTTTTCAATTGTTCTTAAATCACTATTATCCGTCTTTAATAAACCCGCCTAAAAACGAATTAAGCAATCAGAATTTTTCAGTAACTATACATACAGAAGATTTTGAAAAATATGCAACGCTTATCGATTCAAATTTAGCAGGATTTAATGATATGCTTATTACAGGAAAGATATCTACAGTAGGCGGCAACAAATTTAATTTCGATATAAACATTCCTTCCGCCTCTTATAAAAAATTATCTCTTGAAGCAGCGAAGATATCAGGCGACGGTGATGATGACAGCTTGTTGCTTACTGGCAATATTGGGAAATTTCATTTAAGCGACAGCAGTTATTTTCCTAATACCAATATTTCTATTCATTCTGCTAACGACCTTTCTCATGTACTTATTTCAACCAGCGCCAATGCAACGTTGAACGAAGCAAAACTCGATGCAGATGTACGCACATTACCAGACGGGGTAAGCATCAATTTTCATCCTTCAAGTTTTGTGTTGAATGATAAAAAATGGAACCTGCAAAACCAGGGAGAAGTTGTAATAAGAAATCATTTTTCTTCTGCCAAAAACATGAAGTTCACGCAAGGCTTCCAGGAGATTACTATTGAATCGGTAGAAGAAGGTGGTACTTCCAATGCACTTGCTGTTAGATTAAGAAATGTAGATATCGGTGATATATTTCCTTTGTTCATTGTGCGCCCCGTTATGGAAGGCGTTGCGAACGGAGATATTTACCTGCGGGATATTTATACCAATTTTAATGCCGACGCAAAGATTAACTTCTCTCAATTCAGGTTGAATAATGATTCGCTTGGCATTGCAGACGTAACGGCAAAATACAATAAGCAGGATGGCAAAGTGATCTTCAATATAAAAGCGAATGATCTGAATTTTGTAATGGATGCAAACGGTTATTATAATCTGAAAGATTCACTGCGTAATCCTTTTCAAACAAGCATAAAATTAAACCATGCAAAAGTTGGTATACTTAATACTTATCTCGGAAATTTGTTTGATGATATAAAAGGTTTTGCCACAGGAACGATAAACCTTAACGGCAGTTTTCAAAATTTACATCTTACCGGTAATGCGCATCTCGACAGTGGCGCTTTAACAGTCAGGTATACACAGGTACGTTACAAAATTCCATCTGCTGATTTTGTTTTTGAAAATGACAAAATAGATTTCGGAAATTTTACCATTACTGATAAGTTTGGCAATACAGGAAAAGTAAATGGTATATTGTATGAGAACGCTTTTAAAAATAACCGTTACGACCTGAACCTTTCAACGGATAAACTGTTAGTGCTTGATACAAAGAAAAAAGATAATCCTTTATTTTATGGAGCTGTTATCGCAAAGATGAATCTTGCTTTATCCGGTCCGCAGGAAAATATGCGCATGTCCATCAGCGGCGAACCTGCAGATCTTTCCACATTTTTCATTCAAACAAGTACAAGCAGCAAAAGCGCCGATGCAGATTTCATCATCTTCAAACAATATGGCAAAAAGATGATCACAGATACTGCTGAAAGTATTACGCATCTTAATATAGATCTTGACCTTGTCGCAAATAATAAAGTAACGGTTTCTGTTATATTGGATGAATTAACAGGCGATATAATTGAAGCAACCGGCAACGGAAGGTTATCTATTAAAGTTCCTGCTGTTGGTGATATTAGCATGACGGGTAGATATAATATCGAACAAGGCAATTATAATTTTAATTTTCAGTCGCTGGTTAAAAAACCATTTGAGTTAATGCCGGAGCAGAACAGTTATATTGAATGGAACGGTAATCCCTACGATGCCAATATCAAAATCACGGCAAAATATACAGCCAAAGATGTAACATTGAGCGATCTTACTGCTGGTTCAACCAATATTTTACTCGATCAAAACATATTAGGCTATCGCGGAGATGTATATGTGATAGCTGATCTTGTTGGAAAACTATCTCATCCTCAAATAAATTTCAGGCTTGATTTTCCTGAAGGCAGTGCCATCAGAAGCAACGATAATTTTAATCGCCTGCTTGCCAAAATGGAAAGTGATGAAAACGAAATGCTGAAGCAGGTAACGTGGCTGATCGTTTTTGATTCCTTCTCGCCATACGGAGAAATTTCCGGCAGCCAGGCGTTTGTGCAATCAACAAGCATTAATACCATCTCTCAAAAAGTAGCCGGCGTGTTAAATAATTATGTTTCTGACCTGTTGTATAAATTAACCGGTGATAAATCGCTTCAATTTGATGTAGGTGCAAAAACATACAGCAGTTATAGTTTAAACGGTACTTCAGGCAATACATTAGACCGAACGGCAGTGGAATTAAAACTGAACAAAAGCCTTTTCAATAATAAAGTTATTGTAACATTCGGCGGCGATCTTGATTTTAATATTAGCGGCGCTGCGGCAGCATCTTCAAACAACTTTCAATGGCTTCCTGATATTGCAGTGCAAATTGTTCTTTCAAAAGACAGGAAGTTAAGGGCGATAGTATTTAATCACAGCAGTTTGGGCGTAAGCGGTAGCAACACAGGAACGGTTGGCCGTGTTACAAGGCAAGGTATAAGCATTTCTTATACAAAAGATTTTGATAAGATATTCGGAGGTACTAACAGCGACATTTATTTCGTAGCACCATCACCAACAGATTCGACTTCTCAAAAACAAAATAACAACAGGTAGTGCAAACGATATATTTGAAGCTTATGACTACGTGTTTAAACGCTGCCACGCTGCTGAAACGTTAGGCACTAATGCTTACATTTGCCACATGAACAATATTGCTGCAAGGGCCATATCGCAGGAAATGCTTTCTTATGAAGGTTTTCGCAACACTGTTCTTAACGATTACCGTATAGCTTATGAAAGCCGGGAAACCAGTTATGTTGGAAGAAGAGAAGTACTTACAGGCAAGGCTAAGTTTGGCATTTTTGGCGATGGAAAAGAAGTGGCGCAGGTAGCGTTGTCAAAATTTTTTCATCCGGGTGATTTCCGTTCCGGTTATTACCGCGATCAGACATGGATGTTTGCCGCAGGTATTGGAAATATTCAGCAGTTTTTCGCCCAGTTATATGCAGATCCCGATGTTGAACATGATCCGTTTAGCGCCGGAAGACAAATGGTGGGACACTTTGTTACGCCCAATACAGATGAAAACGGCGAATGGAAAGATCTGACTGCGCAGAAAAATGTTGCAGCAGATATGGCGCCTACTGCATCACAATTGCCGCGCAGCCTCGGTTTGGCGCTGGCATCAAAATTATTTCGCAACAGCGAAGTATTGCAGCCGCTTTCGCATCTCTCCGATAAAGGAAATGAAATTTGTATATGCACTATTGGCGATGCATCTACTTCAGAAGGGCACTTCTGGGAAACTATAAATGCCGCAGGTGTAATGCAAATACCACTGGCAGTTTTCGTGTGGGATGATGGATATGGAATTTCTGTTTCACGAGAACTTCAAACCACAAAAGGTTCTATATCTGCAGCGCTTAAAGGTTTTCAGAAAAGACCTGATACAAATGGTCTTGATATCTATACAGTAAAAGGCTGGGATTATGCAGATATGTGTGAAATTTTTGAAAACGGCTTGAATAAAGTAAGAGAAACACATGTGCCGGCACTATTTCATGTTGAGGAATTGACGCAGCCCCAGGGACATTCAACGTCAGGAAGTCATGAACGTTATAAAACACCTGAACGTTTAAAATGGGAGCAGGATTGGGATTGCATAAAGAAAATGCGTGATTGGATCGTTGAAAATAATATTGCTACCAATGAAGAATTGCAATCGCTTGAACAGGCATGTAAACAATCTGTGCTGCAAAGCCGCAACAATGCGTGGAAAGAATATATACAACCTATAAAAACGCAGGCATTAGAATCAGTTGAGCTTTTGCAATCTGCAATGGTGAATGATATGGATGTATATAACATCTTACAGGAGACAGCAAAACAACTGCGGCAAAATACTGAGCCGCTTCGTAAAGACATAATGAAAGCCTTATTCATTGCGGTAAATGCAACAAAAAATTTTCCTGCCAACAAAGAGCTTTCCGATTACTACAACAAGTTGAAAGCATTAAACGCTTCCATATACAATTCGCATAACTATAACAATAATGCTAAAAGCGCTATAAAGGTTAAAGAAGTAAAACCGCAATACGCCGGTGATGCGCAAATGCAGAACGGTTATGAAATATTGAATAAATATTTTGATACTTTATTTTCGAGCAATCCATATGTTGTTGCATTTGGTGAAGATGTTGGAATGATAGGCGACGTTAACCAAGCATTTGCAGGCCTGCAGTTGAAATATGGTAACAACAGAATTTTTGATACAGGCATTCGTGAGCTTACAATAATGGGCCAGGGCATTGGGCTTGCTATGAGAGGCTTGCGTCCGATCGCAGAGATACAATATCTCGATTATCTTGTTTACGGACTTCAGCCTTTAACTGATGATGTTGCAACACTGCAATACAGAACAAAAGGGGGGCAATGTTGTCCGCTTATTGTGCGTACGCGCGGCCATCGTCTTGAAGGCATATGGCACAGTGGTTCGCCCATGGGCATGATTATAAATTCGCTTCGTGGCATGTATGTTTGTGTACCGCGTAATATGGTGCAGGCAGCCGGAATGTACAATACCCTTTTGCGCAGCAACGATCCAGCGATCGTAATTGAATGTCTTAACGGTTATCGTTTAAAGGAAAAGCTGCCTTCCAACCTTCTGGATATGACCATTCCAATGGGAGTACCAGAAATATTAAAACATGGCACTGATGTTACCATTGTTTCTTATGGTTCTACATTACGGATAATTATGGATACAGCAAGTAAGCTGGAAAACGAGCATATAAGCTGTGAAGTAATAGATGTGCAAACATTGTTGCCATTCGATATACATCATATCATACTTGATTCACTTAAAAAAACAAGCCGCATTATTTTTATTGATGAGGACGTTCCCGGAGGCGCATCCGCTTTCATGTTCAATAAAGTAATGGAAGAACAGCAAGGTTATCGTTATCTTGATACAGCGCCAAGAACCATTACAGCAAAAGAGCACCGGCCGGCTTATGGAAGTGACGGCGATTATTTCAGTAAGCCTAATGCTGAAGAAATTTTTGAAGTAATAATGGAGCTGATGAAAGAATAAAATATAAATTTTATCTGTAGTTAATTTATTTTTTGTCAAGTAGTTTTTACTGTTATATTATTCAAAGCCCTTCAATTAATTGAAGGGCTTTTTTATCTTCAGAAAAAAATATTTTATAGAATTTGAAAGCATCGTTCCTATTCTGTATTCAACAAATGTGAAAAGAAGCATTGAGTATTATATGAACGAGCTCGCCTTTGATGAAAAACGGATACGGGATGAACCGGCAACATTCGGCGGTGTATCCAAAGGTTGTGTAAGAATATTTTTTTGTTTGAAAGGCCAGGGCAATCCCGGTACATGGATCGCTGTTAATCTTGATAAAATTGATGAGTACTATGACATAATAAAAGCAAGGGGTGCTAAAATATTATCTCTACCCGTTGATAAAGAATGGTACATGCGCGAAATGCTTGTGGAAGATCCTGATGGCCATATAATAAGATTTAGCCATGGCATAGAATAATTAATCATCCAGGTGTTCGATCGGGTTTTTCCAGATACGTATATAAAGCCATAGCAAACCCATAAAACTTAATAATACCCATATATAAAACACGATGTTGTCTGTTTGAATTTTATCTTCAAAAAAAGCATAGCCCAGCTTTACTCCAATCACAATATTTATGGCCGCCCATATAATGCATAATCCAATACTTAGCGACAATCGCCTGAAAAATTCTTTAATGCCGGGCTCCATCATAATAATGACTTTATTAGAAATAATAACAGGCGTTAAAATTACTTAATACTGATGCGCAAAAAATTAAATAACCTTCATTGAAGTACATTTGCTCAATTTGAAAATAGTTTATGCTGAACAGAAATATACAACCAGAAATAGTTGATCCGGTAAAATTCAATATTCATTTAAAATCATACGAATACTTTACACTTGATAACGGCATTCCCGTATATGCTTTACGTGCGCCTGAACAGGAAGTAGCTTTTGTTGAATGGGTATTTTTTGCGGGCAACGCTTATGAAGGTGAGAACATGACAGCATCTGTAACAAATTATTTATTAAAAAATGGAACAAAAAATAAAACAGCGCTTGCTATTAACGAGTTCTTCGAATTTTATGGTGCTTATTTAAACCGCAGCAGTCAGCATGAAACTGCTGTGATACGTTTGCATAGTTTAAGCAAATACTTACCTCAATTATTGCCTGTTGTTACGGAGTTATTTACAGAAAGTATTTTTCCTGAAGAAGAGCTTGCTGTATATAAGCAAAACCAAAAACAAAGCCTTGAAGTAAATCTTAAAAAATGCGATTTTGTAGCCAACCGTTTAATTGATGAATATCTATTTGGTTTCAATCATCCATATGGCAGGTATGCTTCTATGGCTGATTATGATAATCTTCAACGTGATAATCTTATCAAATTTTATGACAGGCATTATATAAATGGCAAATGCGTGATCTTTATTGCAGGCAATTTGCCGGACGATATTGAATCATTGCTGAATAAAAATTTCGGTTCGCTTCTTTGCAATAATCAAACTGCGGGAATAATAGATTATACAACAAAACCTGAAGCAAAAAAAACGCACGTTATTATAAATGACAAGAATGGTGTACAGGGCGCTGTAAGAATGGCGCGTGATTTTCCTAACAGGCATCATCCTGATTTTATAAAAGCGCATATACTCAATAATATTCTTGGTGGTTATTTTGGTTCAAGATTGATGAGCAATATTCGTGAGGATAAAGGATATACTTACGGCATACATAGTTTTTTGCAGAATAACATACACCAAAGTGCTTGGGTAATTTCAACAGAGGCAGGCAGGGATGTTTGTGCTGCCACTATTACAGAAACATTTAAGGAAATGGAACGCCTCTGTAATGAGCTGGTAGGTGAAGATGAATTAGAGCTTGTGCGTAATTATATGATTGGAAATATCCTGGGCGATCTTGACGGACCTTTTCAAATAATAGCCCGCTGGAAAAATTATATTTTAAATAACCTGGATGAAAATTATTTCAACAGAACCATATCAACCATAAAAACAATTACTGCTACTGAATTGCAGAAGCTTGCAACTAAATACTTTGATCCGGAGGCGTTTTACCAGCTTACGGTTATTTAAACAAAAGAGCCGCTCAACCTCTTGAAGCGGGCCTGGCATAACCCCCGTAAAAAATTTATAGGCTTATATTAATCAGTTCGATAAGTATTGTAACATGCATTTAATCGCAGTGTGAAAGTGCATGGTAATACCTATTCACAATTTTTTTGAAAGTTAATTTTCGGTTACCATCCATGAATTGAAAAGCCAACTTGAAACATTGCATAAATCTTAACCTATAAGTTCGTTACTTTTGCAACTCTACTCAAGCAACAGATAATTTTCGGGCACATGAACATAACTCCAAAATTTGCACAATTAAAGCCTTCATTTCATACAGAGCTAAAAAAAAGGATTGCAGATTATTTTGAAACTACAGGTAAATCAACTGCGGGCAATTATAAGCTTTGGACAAAGGCTATTATTTTGATTACTGCATTAATTGGATTATATATTCATCTTGTGTTTTTTACACCTTCAGCAGTTTGGGCAATACTTGAATCTGTATTACTTGGTGTAACCGTTGCTTCAATTGGTTTTAACATTATGCACGATGGTGCACATGGCAGTTTCAGCAAAAGCCCGGTTTTAAATAAAATGGCTGCTGTTACTTTGGGATTTCTTGGTGGAAGCCATTTTATGTGGAATGTAAAACATAACATCATTCATCATGCTTATACAAATATTGATGGAGTAGATGATGATATTGATGCAAAACCTTTTTTAAGAATGGCTTCAACGCAAAAAAAATATAAGTTCCATCGTTTTCAACACTGGTATTTCTGGTTTTTTTATTGCTGGTTATATATATACTGGATATTTTTTGCTGATTATAAAAAATATTTTTCGCGTAAGATCGGTGATATGCCTTTAAAGAAAATGGATGCAAAAGATCATTTTTATTTCTGGGCATATAAATTTATAAGCTATGCAATATTTATAGTTACACCAATGATTATGGTTGGTGTAATCGATACAATTATTGGGTACCTGATAATGACACTTGTTGCAGGCTTTATATTAAGTATTGTGTTTCAGCTTGCACACACAGTTGAGCATACCCAATTTCCCATGCCCGACGAAGCATCCGGCAAAATGGAAGACGAATGGGCCATTCACCAGATAAAAACAACCGCAAACTTTGCTACCCGCAATCGTATGGTCTCATGGTTTGTAGGTGGTTTAAATTTTCAGATAGAACATCACCTGTTCCCTAAAATTTCTCATATACATTATCCGCAGATAAGCAAAATAATAAGGCAGGCCTGCAAAGAATATAACATTAACTATGTTGAATATCCGCGTATGTACCAGGCTATTTGGTCGCATGTTTCTTTTCTAAAATATATGGGAAGAGCATAATTGAGTTTTCTTCTTCCAGACCAGACTTTATGCTTTCAATTTTAACCAGGACAGAATAATGCCGGTAGCTACTGCAGCATTTAAAGATTCCGCGTGCCCTGTTTTAGGAATGGTAATGCTTTCCTGGATATATTTTTCAATATCTGTTCCTATACCTTTCGATTCGTTTCCTATTACCAATAAACATTCACTTATTTCTTTTATTGATGCAATGTTTTCGCCGTGCAGCATTGCACCCATAACAACAATTTTATTTGATTGAAAAAAGTTTTTCAGATCAGTATAAAAAATATTTACGCGCGCAATACTGCCCATTGTTGATTGTATTACTTTGGGATTATACAGATCAGCCGTATCATCTGATGCAATTATGTTTTCTATGCCGAACCAGTCTGCAATTCTTATGATAGTTCCAAGATTACCCGGATCCCGTATGCCATCAAGTACCAGGCTTATCTTATTTTTCAGATCAGGTTCCTGAGGAATGTTCTTTTTACAAAGTACTGCCAATACTTTATTGGGTGTTTCAAGATTTGAAATTTTCCTCAGTTCATCTTCATTTACTTCAACAACATGAGAAATATTTGTGTTTGCATCCATCCAATCTTTCACGCCATAAATTTTTTGAATACCAAAACCAGCAGCAATTAATTCAGGAACTATTTTAACACCTTCAGCAATAAACACTTCTTCTTTATTCCTGTTTTTTTTGTGGTATAAACTTTGAATATATTTGACCTCATTCCTGTTGAGCATTCTTTATGATTTTAAGCATTCAAAAACTTTCAGTTGTCATAATAATCCTTTGCTCAATCTTTTTACTATCCTCCTGCACTGACGAGAAAGTTCTTTTTGTAATTCCCAGAGTAAGAGTTAAGAATTATCCTGCAGATACGCCTTTTGTTTACAATAATAAAGTAAATATCAGCGGCAATATTAACAAAGATGAAAAAAAACGATTAGAAGAGAACCTTACCAATTATTGGGCGGATAGTTTGTTTGCAAGAAGGGTTTTAAGATTCGGTGTTCAGTATTTATTACAAAACCCTCCTGTTTTTGATACATCAACTATTTCCACCACGCAAAGTTTTATGAGCGGCTATCTTTTTTCACAAGGCTATTTTCGTACGACCATGAAAGATAGTTTTTACATAGATACTGTTATTCGAAGAAATAAACCCGCACAACACCGCACAACCATTATAATGGGTATTGATGCAGGCAACCGGGCTTTAATAGACTCCCTTGGCTATGATCTTGGCGATACAACTTTGCAACGCATAACAAAAAATAATCTTAACGATAGTAAGATAGATGCGGGCAAAACACCTTATTCAAAAGAAATTATTGCTGCTCAATTAGACTGGCTTGTTGCTTTATACCGGGACCGAGGATATTTCCTGCTTCGCCGTGATAATCTTGCTGCGGTTGTTGATACATTGAATGCTGCATTGCTAAAGTCTACCACGGATCCGTTTGAGCAGGTGCAGCTTTTGGAAGAAGCGCAACAAACTAATAAAGAAACGTCGCCGGTAACAGTTACCATTCAACAGCGAAGGCTTGCAGATACAGCTAATCCTAATAATGATTCTTCTTTTTTGAAAAAATTTTATGTAGCAAGAATTAATTATTATCCTGAAACTTACTTGGCAGAATTTCCCGACAGCCTGTTAAAACATTCCGCATCATTTAACCAGCAAACAAACAGGGCATATACAGTCTATTA
>JABDAV010000087.1 GCA_013289015.1 Bacteroidota bacterium
CCTGATGATTATCTGGTTATTGAGGAAATTACCTGTCTTAGTTTTAAGAATGATGTATTAGAAACTGAGGCTACTCCTGTAAAGGAAGCTAATGCATTGATTAGAAGTCAACTTCTGACTCTTCTTGCTCATACTCTGACAGGGAAACGTGGTTTAGATCGTATGCCAAAACAGGAAAAAGCACGGTTTGCTCAGCTCAACGAATTTCTTTTAGTACTTTATGAAAGTGCAGTGGTAAGTTCACATAATAAAGAGATGCAAAGAAAGCTTGATAAAGTTAACGCGGTATCGTATCTCAGTTTAATTTCTAATTTGGAGCGGTGTATTGAATTAGCAAAGAAAGATGATCTTTATCAAGATAACCAAAAAATTCGATTAGACTTACACGAACTGGTGCTGATTTTGAGACAGATAAAAAAATCTGACCAGGCATTCCACGCGTTATCTGAATCTGATTTTGAAAAACTAACTCAATTTAAAATTAAAGACGCTTGGGCTGGAGAGAAAATTTGGAAGCGTATCGATAATCAATTATTATTTACACAGCAATTAGCGAGGGAATACAAACAATTTTATATTGAGGCTTTACATCGCTTAGATAAATATAATTATAAAACTAATTATGGCCTTTTTTTATTGTTCTGCCTTAACTTAAAGCATTATGAATTAAGCTTTGAAAATAAAGGGCGATTGATTCGTCTATTTAGCTTATTGATGTTGAATTATGAGAATTACTTCAGCTCAGTACAACAATATGCTAAATGGATGCAGCAGCTTAACCAAATACAGAAGCGCAATGAAACAAAGACCCTGGATGATCTTTTGAATACAGTGGCAGGATTGGTACCGGCTCATTCGCACTCGCTATCTCTGGTACAATTACAGCAACTAACGCGAGTAGTTATTAGCTCATTAGAAGCAGGGCAGAAGCCTGATATTCCAGAATTAATAAAAATCCATTTTAGTGGTTTTCATCCTGATTATGAGTTAAGTGATGTTAATGATCCCGACTTTTATGCAAATGCAGAAGCATTAGAACAAAAATTTCCAAATTTAGGTGTGGATTATGAGCTTATTAAGAAGCTTTTATTGCAACGCCACCCTGTGGCTTTTGGGGATGACAAAATCAGTTTATGGAACCAGTTTTTGTATTTGATGCAAGAAATTGAAAAGCATGACGAACGAGTTTTGATTTTACAAACGTTAATGCAATCACCTCATTTGGATCTGGATTTAAATACGCTGAATCAGTGGTTAAATGCATTATTAAATCCAGTGGCGGAAAAACCCCATTTTCAACCAGAATATTTTAATTTACTGAGTGACTCGTTAATTAAACATCCAATGAAACAGGATTATATTCACTTGGTTGATCGCTGGTTTAAGCTCAGAGCAGAAAAGCCAGCACTACACTATGGTGGTTTTATACGTGTCCTGAATCACATTGCCGCTTTAAATCTTGATGGTGCATACCTAAAGAATTTTTATCAAGTTCTGTTGAGTATGAATTATCTTTGTGACTTGGAAGATTATGATTGGTTTATTGCAATTGAGTGTTTAATTCGAATTTGGTCAGAAAAAAATAATACACTGGAGTCATTAGATAAAGTATTTGTTACTTTGGAGCAAATTTACCAAATTACAACAATACACTCTTTTTCCAGAAAATTACTTGCTAAATTATTACCTCGGTGGTTGGATCGAAGTGATAAAAATTTTGAAATAACCCTGATGATTGCCAAGCATTGGGATGAAACAAATCCAAAGAAGGCACTCCAATATTTGTTGATATTGGCACAAGTACGGCAAATAGATTTAAAGGATGTATTCTATTTTCTGCAACAATTATCTGCCGAACAGTTACAACAATTGGCACCGTGTTATGAGTCGCAGCCCGTACCTCATGAATCTTTGTTAGGCCGATTGATTGATAAAAAAATTAATTTAGAACTATTTATTTCTGAATATATCAGTGATCCTCATCATCAACGTAATAAGGAAACCTTGGAAAGGCAATTTAATGATGATTTATTGTGGCCTTATTTAGCTAAAGTAAAAAAATTAATGTCCCAATCAGATGAAGGAGAACGTTTAGTACACTCTTTTCCATCTCAGCTTAAGTTTATTAACAAAATTGGCCGCGAAGAAATCCGATATTTATCATTGCATGAGTTAAGTCAACGCCTTTATGATTGTCGAAAAAAGTTAGCATCCAGTACTGATCAGGAAGAGCGTAAGGTAATTTACTTAACAGCCTTAAGTATTGTTCGTGAGGCAATTTATAAAACCAGCGAACCACCCGCTATCTTGTGGCTTTCTCCGATACAGCTATTGGGGATTTTTAGTTTCTTAAACCATATATTAAGTCAAGGTGAGGTACCGCCTTTGTTTTTACAAATGGCGACGGGGGAAGGTAAATCATTATTGGCTGCAACACTTGGTATTTTATCCTGGCTTAATGGTAGCCCCGCAGCAATCGTAACCCATCGCCCCTCTTTTGCTCTGCGTGATGCGAATGTTTATAGCAAATTGTTTGCTGCTTTGAGAATAGAGAGTCGGCAACTTACTGCAGACAATTATCGTCGGCAATTAATGCTTAGGGCAATATTACGTGATGATAAACCAGAGTTTAGTGGTGTTTATTATGTAGATTTTAATGATCTGACTTTGTTGATCCAACAAAAGATGTTGGAAACAGGGGAGTCAATTAATGCAATGTCATTTATTATGGATGAGGCTGATGAGATTATTTTGCATAATCCTACAGACTGTAATTTGACAACCACTCTAGGTGTGCAGAATTCACATACTTATGCATGGGTATTTGAAGCACTTGCGGCTTACCTTGAAGGGTATAATCCTAGATCAAAGTCATTGTCGGTACGTATTGGTGACTTGGTGAAGTTTTTACAACACTACTCGCCATTAGGTATAAGTGCTTGTCAGCGTGTAGATTTTTTACTGAGTTTAAAGGATTATTTGAATGCTGCCTGGCAGGAAAAAGTTCTGCAAGAACGAGAAGCTTTTATTTGTAAGCCAACAAATCCTGAAACTAATGATAGTAACCAGTATTATGGAGCAGTGCTTATTAATGATAGACACATGCCGAAAAATGTAACTTTTGATGGATTAGTACAACAGGCATTACATGGACGTCTGAATTACCAGGCAAAGCAAAAGCATGAATCACGTCATTTTGTAGTTGCTCCTGAAACACGGCTACTGTCTACTATGACTCCTGATGCGGTGTTTCATTTGATGAAATCTCGTGGCTTCTTCACCGCACTTAGTGCCACCATAGGTTCAGAATCTGAGGGCAGGGAAATACAGCACAATATTGGTTTCGAGTTTATTAAATTGCCTAAAGCTCAAAGCAAGACTCGAGTTGATCACCCAGCACGATTTTATAAAAATCAGTCAGAGCAGCTTGCTGCGATTAAAAAAACTTGTAAGAATTATACAAGCCAGCGAACACGATTAAAATCACGGGCAATTTTGATTGTGGTTGAGGACATTGATTTTGCAGAAATCGTAGGCACTTATTTAAGAAAAAACTCTTATACCAATATTTCCTTTTTGCATGCTGGGTTGAGCACCATAACGGATGAAACTTTAAGTGAACTTGAGAAGAAATCAGGACATGCGGGACATATTCTAATTGCCGTGAGTGGCTTAACCAGTCGAGGTTTCGATATCAAATTAAGTGATGCATCCCAATTGGTTGTTATCATCACTTATTTAAAAAATTGGGTGGATGAGATCCAGGGCCAGGGACGTGCAGGACGTGTTAATTCAAAAACAGGTATGCGTGATAAAGGAAAGTTTTTTGCATTCTATAACCTGGAAAAGGAACGTACTCGTTATCCCGATTTTGATAACCCTACTGATGATATTCGGATTAATCCCGAGGGTTTTAAAAAACGACAATATTTTGCTCATTATCGTAAAGAGTCTGTTCAGCGTTTACATCGTCAATTAGTGGGGGTGACTAAAAATCTTATCCAGGCTGATTTTTATCATTTATGGCAAGCGCTATTTAAAGATACCTTGGTAACGAAAACCATGCGGGATAAGGTATTAGTACTATTTACTGAGGCATTGAAAAAAATAACCGGTGTTATTCCTGCTAATCAATGCTCCGGTAAAATCAACAAGAGTAGTAAATTTCATTTTTATAATGAAGCCTTGTTAACATATTACCAAGAAGCATTGCTTGAGATCGAAATAGTTCTAAGCCGCTCTCTTTTAGGTGAAAAGAAGCAACATATTGCTTCTTTATTAAAGATTATTGAGATTGAACAACAACGTTTAATTGGTGGGCATCAATTGGTATTGGATATTGGGCCTGATAAGCCTAAGCCAATGGTTTATGAGCGGTGGAAGGATGGCGTGCAATTTAATGCATACCTTGATCCAGGTAATCAGGCGTATGGTAATTACTTTCGGCATGCATATAAAAATTGGTGGCTTTCATCAACAGTCCAGTTAAATATTCAAAAAGAAATGTCTAACCTGGAAGCTGAGCTGCTTATTAAAAAAGCTAAAAAATCAGATTTTTTGAATCAGCTTGCACTTATGATGAATACTAGTAATGAACGTAACCAAGCAAAAAATTATTATTCAATTTATCAGAAAAATAATTCTTGGCCAACAATGAAGAAGGCGCTGACTAAATTAGTTGATCAGGAAAAAACGGTTTTTTCTATAATTAAAAAAATCAGCGCTACCCAATCAGTTTCTTTTATCCATGACCCATTAATGGCAAAATCTTGCCAGATAATAATGACCGGGTATGAAATAACTGAATTTATTGGCTTGCAAGAGGCTCTGCAAAAAATTTATCAAGAATTTAATATTACGCAAAAAATCAGGTTTAATATAATTCCTTTACCCCCTCAGGAAGAGAGGATTTGTTATCAGCTTAGACTTGATTTTTCTGCTCATGTATTCGATTGTGTTGATAGAAAAGCATTATTAACTTTTATTGCTCAAACATTCAATGTAAATGTCGCTCCACTTTTTGAAATGGACTGTATTCCTTCTTTATCTGCAATGAAAAGTACACATTCTCACTTATCAGCATTAATTAATACTTCTGATAATGCTTATCTTATTAAAGCATTTAAGCAGTTTAAAATAGGAGGTAATGAATCACGTCAAAAGTATTTTGGGAATGTGTTTAAGCCTATGATGTCTTTGTTAAAGCAAGTTGCTGTACGTTTGCCCAGAGAATTGGGTTTTTATGAAAAAGCATTAGCAATTTATGCAAATCCAATAAGATATAGCGATCACACAGGCAACAAATGTGTTGCTTATCCGCAAGTATTTACGGATGCGGTTACTTTATTTGAAAATTACAAAAAGCATAATGCATTGAAATTATTGGCAAATAACATTGGAAAATTAGCAAAAACTCCGTTGAGTGAACGAATTGTAGTAAAACAGCAGCGCGAATGTTTAATTGATCTAAGTCTACAGATCATAAATTCTAATTGCTCTGATTCTCTGTAACCAATTTATGAAAAATGGAAGGATAATAAATTTACTCTACAACAGGAGATGACACTGATTCAATTATTGGAAAAACAAGATAAGCAGGCATCAGCATCAATGTTTAGTACAGTTACCTCACCTGATTTATCAAAATTGTGTTTATCAATTGAGCATGTGTGCCTCTTATATATGGAAAATGCTCAGCACTGTATCATGGATAATTCGATGCAATAATTTTAGGAACGTTAGCTTAACGGCAGTGAACATTGTAATATTTTATAAGCTATAGTTTAAATAAGGGCTGCCCGACGAGTATTAAATATGCCTAAATCCTTTGCTTATAGAGCGGTGACCGCTAATTGTGGTAATGATAGTATTGGCAAGAGCGCTTGCAATCAAATTGCGCAATTACTGACTGAAGGCCAGGGGTTGGACTTTGTTGTTATAAATTGTCAAGAAGTAGATTTTCAAAAAACAAGGCGACAATTAAAGCAGTTGGCTAAAGAAAAAGGGTATAGTGTTCAGTGTGTTGCAAAAATGACAACTCATACGAAACCATTAACTCAGCTTCATTCTGGCACTGGAATAGCTACTTTTGTTATTCATAAATCTGATTTGACTCTTCATACAGAGTCGTCAAAAATTGCTCGACGTTCTTACAAAAGGTTGAGTGGTACACCCTATAATAAAGGGGGGCTGGTTACTGATTTCACGCTTACAAGAAATAAAAATAAGCCTGATGAAGAACAAATAAAGATACAAGCTATTAGTGGTCATTTAGATTCAAAATATACTGCAAGACGTAATGAGGATTGGGCTAATCTTCATAGAGCAAGTTCGAAAAAAAAGGTAGAGTCCTGGATCGAGCTTGTTGCTGCGTGTTCGCATTTAAAAATTTCCGGTTATGATGCAAATACCCGGAATAAACTTGAGTTGGGAACAGGCCTTAATTTAATGAAAGAACGGCCTGATGAACCTGAAATACAGGCACTGTATCGTGCCCCTTTTGCAGATCGATGTTTTAGTTCAGACGTAACTTACAGTAAATCACCAAATGAAGATCCTAAACGCCCTGGTTATTTAGCAGAGGGAATGCTTGATTATGTTGGAATTTCTGATGGAAGCGAACCTAAATTACATATCAGTACAGAACCTTCTATTAAAGTGGATACAGAATCTTCTACAGAAAGAGATCACGCGGTAATTATTAGCCCTTTACAGGAATATACTGCTTCAAAATCTGATTTTGAAGTAGTAAAAAGCCAAATGGCTTCACGTTTACATTATGTAGCCCCTGAGTTAGCCAGACAAATTCGTAATTTGGATGAAAATGATGCGCAGAGTACAACGCGATTGATCAATATATACAATGATTATTTGAGTATTAATGGAGTGTTGAACAAGGCAATTAGATTGCAATCTCGTAAATTAGATGTTTTTAATAAGTTGATGGAGGAAGGGTTTTTACAAGATGATGAGATAAAAAAACAACTTGCTGATACATTATTTAAAAATACCAACTGGTGCGAAGGAAGCGTTGAAACATTAGTTGCAAAACGGCGATTAACTATGGTTCTTATTTTGTCATTATCTTTTTGTAAGCATGAGACAGGAATTAAGGAACGGCTTAATTGGTACCATGAGTTGGAAGCTCAAATAGATGCTGGATCCAAAATTAATCCAAGGCAAGAATTTAAAGATCGGATTATTGCTGAATACATCGAGACAAGAAGTAAATTTGTACAAGATCTTAATAATTACGATTATCAAGATGATTCACTACGTCAACAATTTCATGAATCTGCCACCAAGGTTTTGAGGCATCTTGATGCAATTTTTTCTCCAGATCTAAATGCATCAGGTAAACGAAATATTAATGCAAGGAGCTTTGAGATGCTTACGCGGATTGCAGAAAACTGTCAAAAGGCGTGTACGGCAGTTCATTCCCAAAAAGATAATGTACCTCGGATTGTGCAAGAATTAAAAGAGCTTTCTCAGGAGGCTGGTTCTAAATCCTCTATATTATGGAGAGGATTAAATTCGGTATTAAATGTATTTATTAAGCTTGCTGTAAAAATTGCAGGTGTAAGCCCTGAAAAGCTAAATCTTCTTTATAGTAAAGAAGAGCATTTAGCGCACTCGGTTGCACAATACAAATCAGTATTAAAAAAATTGCAGGTACAATCTAGAGCTGGTGATGATTTAAAAAAGGGAGCTGAAAAAAATGGTGATTTAAATGATAATGAAGATCATCTTCCAACACGTATTTAACGTTCTGGATAAGCATATCATTTAACTTGACCATTTTATTAATTTTGGAACGAGTAATAAAGCCTGTTGTATCAAAAATTGAGGGAATTAAGATTACTGATCAACGATGCAATGGAGCGAATTGAAATTGCATTTCGCACCAGAGCATAAAGTGAATGCGGTTAGAAAAATTGATTGGATACAACAAACTAAATTGTCAATAAATGAGACATAGCAACAGAGAGTCTTGCTGATAGGGGAATTGGATAGGAATGAAACAGGGTACTAAACAGCAGTGTTTTCAATGCTGTTTACATCTTGCATACAGCTTTATCCACAGTTTTTGTGGATAAAGTAGAAGTGATTTCGCATGATATTCTATACTCAATCCCAAAAAAGCTTTAGTGAGATTGGGTAGTGGCGAGCAATGGGCAGTATCTTATTCCTTATTGTTCCTAATAATGGATGGCGTCTCAGTGCAAGGTGGTCAATTGTGTATTGAGGGTGAGATAGTTGCTTAAAATATCCATGAAATTACCATTGATCCTTAATCCAAGTAGCAATTTTTTGGTAAAAAAGGTATCTGTTACAACAGATGTTCAAATTTGCCTTGCTATCCGACATCAAGTATTTGTGGAAAGACAGAAAGTTCCTATTAACGAAGAGGTTGATGGACTGGATTTTAGCAGTGAACACTATCTTTTATTTCTTGATCAGCTGCCTGTGGGTACCGCGCGTGTCCGTTGCATAGAGGATTTTGCTAAAATTGAGCGTGTGGCCATTTTAGAAGCTCACCAAAAGCAAGGGCTGGGTTATGTGCTGATGAACTCTGTAATAGAAGATATCAAGCAAAATCATCGGGTTAATAAAGCGAAGCTTGGAGCTCAAGTCTATGCCATTCCATTTTATGAAAAATTGGGCTTTGTGGTTTGTAGTAATGAATACCTAGATGCTGGTATTCCCCACAAAGACATGCAATTTAAGTATTCAATGAATACGTCTTAATTTCTTCAAATCTATTAAATAAGCGCTTTTATAGGGTAATGTATAATATCGTGAAATGTGGCTATTTTGGACATAAGATTTCGGTAACCATGCGGTTAGTGAGCATTAAATCTAATACCTTCGCTCGGAAATACCCTTGAATCGCTAACACATGGCAAAATCATTGCTATCACGTAGGGGCATCATGTTTGAAAGTATGCTGAGTGATTATAATAAGATCATACAGCAAGATCTAAAGATTAAAACAGGATTTAGTGACAAATAGTATTGAATAAAGCCAGTAGGTGTATTATCCGAATAAATGATAAAGCTGGGTACACTGTCAAGGCCAGTAAGCCTTGGATGGTATTTATTTTCAATATCTTTAAGCGACCATGTTTGACCCCGTGCGTATTGCTGATTGATCGTTGGCTCTTGAAACCATCGATAGAGCAGCAGAAGGTTATCTTTATATAATGGTTTGAAAACACTCATTCCGCTGCAATCGCTTTTGTCACTTTTTGCATCATTTTGGGTGTAACCTTTTCCTGATTTTCAATTTTGCTAACATAGGCTTGGGTAACACTCATGAGCCTAGCTAGTTCTTCTTGCGTGATACCTGCTTGAATGCGCGCTAAAGCAACAGGATTATCTATATAATCAGCAGGATCAAATATCTCATATTCTCGATCTTCATTTGCTTGTTTTAATTGTTCAGTAATTTGATGGCGTAGAGCTTGATAAGCAGCAATAGGTAAAAGAACATACTCAACTTTGCCGTCCATTGATTTAATTGTTTGTAGATTCATTTGTAAGCACCTCCACGTGGTTTAATTTTCTCAATCGAAATAATTTTCACTTCGTTATCTCTATCGAAAATAATGCGCCATTGTCCAACACGTAGGCGAAAATAAGGTTCACCTTGTAATTTTTTTATATCCAAGCTTGCGTTGTCTGGGTTTTGTCCCAGCAATACAATTTTTTCAGTAATTCTGGTTCTATCAGGTTGTGGTACACTTTGAAGTGCTTTTTTAGCCTGTTTTTTAATCAACAACGTGTACACCACTATAAATCCCTACTTATATTCTTTATATGGTTATTATAGGTTATAATTAGTTATATTTCTAGTATAGGAAGTGAGTTCAATAGTGTGGGGATGATAATTGATTTTTTTGATATACCTGTCTATCGCGTTAAAGAGAGTCACTTTTAATATCCGGTCAAATAAATCTTTAATTCGTCAATTTCAATGAAAAAGGAGTAAATTTCGTATCAATGTCGTAATAATCCATTCTATCTGCTTTCTTCAAGTAGTTCACTAATGCATACGTTACTGGTAACATTAAAAATTCATAGGCCAGTTTAATCAAATATTGAGTAAAAATAATTTGCCAAATAATCTCTTTCGGCAAAACGTCCCAGAATGCAATATTACAAAAGATAACGTTATCTATAGCAACACCCACTGCCGTACTTGCCATCACTCGAAGTGAAAAATAATTACCTTCGGTTAATACTTTAAGCTTGGCTAAAATAGTCGAGTTTATAAATTCGCCAAAAAAATAAGCAATGATAGAAGCCAGAAAAATACGAAAAGAACCTTCAAAGACAAAAGCATAAGCTTGATTTCCATGATATGTATTGGCATCCCAAAGGGGCGAGGCTGGTAATTGCACTGCGATCCAAGTGCATAAAGTCATTAAGGCACTACAAATTAGGCCACCCCAGATAATAAGTCTACTCATTTTAAAACCATATACTTCGGTTAAAACATCATCAAAGAAATAGGTTAATGGAAAAAACACCAATGCTGCAGGGAAGTCGATTGCAAAACCATTAGGCAAATGAAACTCCACGATTTTAAAGGCTGTCAAATTAGCAACAATCAAAAAGCTGACAAATAACATGCCTAAAAAGATAACTCTTTTTGTGGCAACTGGCTCCCTGAAATTGTTCGAGGGATTATGAAAATAACTTGTAATACTTTCTATATTATTCATGCAATGTACTTAAAAATATTTATTAATCACCCCTTGAGTGTGTTGAACACACTCAAGGTACTTATTCTTACATAATGAATTCACTGTCTAATTAATCGCTGATTTAATCTTTGAGGCTCTGTTTTCTCAGTGGAGCGATAAGGATTAATATCTAAGCCACCCCGTCTGGTATAACGGCCATAAATAGTAAGTTTTTCTGGTTTACAACGGTGCATAATATCTACAAAAATGCGTTCAATGCATTGTTCATGGAATTCATTATGGTTACGAAACGATACCAAATACTTCAATAATCCCTCTCGATTAATTTGTTTTCCAGTATAGGCAATTTGCACACTGCCCCAATCTGGTTGATTTGTAACTAAGCAATTCGACTTCAATAAGTCTGAATAAAGCACTTCTTCTACCTGCTTATTTTCTACAGAGAGATACTCAGGCTCGACAAGATAAACAGAGCAAGTCACATCGAGGTCATCAAGACATTCACCCTGAGGTGCTCCTTGAATTTTAGTAGGCTCTTTTTCTTTCAAAGACAAAATTCTCACTCGAACATCTCCACCTAAGCGTTTTGCTAAATCATACTCGATAGCCAATTTAACTTCTTCACTATTTTTAAACCTGGTGTTATTGAATGAATTAAAATAGAGTTTCAATGATTTTGATTCGATAAGATAAACCGTCTCACAATCATAAATAATCTCAGCCAACGCAACGATAGGTTTACCTTTGTCATTCAGCCATGACACTTCATAATGATTCCAACAATCAAAGCCATAGAAAGGAAGTTTTTTAGGGTCAATACCAATTTCTTTACGTTTCGCATCACGGGGAATGGCAAACAATCGGTCTGGATTATAATGTGCATCATACTCCGATGAACGACCTAGTTCAGATTGTTCCGGTTTTGTGTAATATTTCTTTTCTAATGCTTCATTCATGCGATGAGTCTCCAAAATATTGATAATTTGCAAGGTACTATTCCAGTTTACATGCTCGCCTGCCTCGATCTGACTAGCAATATAGGTCATCAGATCAGCAGCTTTATGAATGCGATGTGCCCTTTCTTTTAAAACTTCTGCCTGAATACGCATAGAAGACAGCACTTCAAACTGGGGTTGATCTAAAATTTCTTTAATGGAGTCTAATGAAAATCCTAAAAATTTTAATGTCACCACTTGCTGTAACCGAATTAAATCCTGCTCTGAATATAAACGATAGCCAGACTCTGAACGTTGATCCGGTTTTAATAAACCAATATCATCGTAATATTGCAACGAACGAATGCTTAATCCAGTCATTTGACTGATGTCTTTAATCTTATGGTGTTTCATTTGCTCTCCAGAGTGGAGTTTATTCTATCACGTAACGTGAGGGTCAAGAGGAACTATTTATTTTTTCAGACACCAACAAATAGAAATACCGCCGGTGCCATGATGGGATCATCCCAATCCACTATGTAAATTCTTGTTGCAGTAGATGAGACGCTAGAGCGGCGTAAAGGTAAAAAAATTAAAGCAAAAGGCTTATATCGAGACGCTGTCAGATCCAGTCGATCCAATGTAGTTACAAGCTTTGGTTTAAAATGGGAGTGTATGACACTTATTGTTCCATTACCTTGGTGTAAAAGGGCTTGGGCATTACCTTTTTTGACTGTGC
The DNA here is from genome assembly GCA_013289015.1 of Bacteroidota bacterium. Taxonomy (GTDB): domain Bacteria; phylum Bacteroidota; class Bacteroidia; order Chitinophagales; family Chitinophagaceae; genus Parafilimonas. The sequence goes on from JABDAV010000087.1 coordinate 12,384, forward strand.
TTGCCCCTTCCAAAAAATCGAATGAAAAAGCTGGACGCAGGCACAAGACATCCTTGGACTGGACGCGCCAAATGGTTAAAGTAGTGACTTGTTGGCTCAAACGTCCCTGGATTTTAGTGGGAGATGGTGCTTATGCCTGCATGGACTTGGCTATTGCTTGCATCAGGTATCATGTAATCCTAATTTCCAGATTACGTCTTGATGCCCCAAAGCAAAATTGGCAAGTAGGCGCAGTAAGTTGGTATGGTGGAGAACAACGAGAGATTGAGTATCATATACTATCGGTACCATTCATTAACTGAAGAAATTAGATATGCTGATTTAAAACATATTTTAGATTCTGAAGTGGGTAATATCTTTCGGTCTCTTGTTGAAAATATTACTTTATTTCAAAAAATTGGATATGACAAAGCAGGTATTGTTGATTTAGAAAATTTATCATTAGCAAACTCTACAACATCGATTTATTTAACTACAGAATCAATTAGCACAAATATGTTGAGCAGCTCAGCGTCTTCTGCATTTTTCAGCTCTTCAGGTAAGTCTGTCAGGACTCAAGAAAACGATGTTTTTGCAGCACTTAGAAGACTGGGCAGTAAATAGACAGATCGAGGGCCGTATTTTGGAGACCATCCAAAACGGTTCTGTCGCAAAAATATTTTTAGACCAAGAACGGAGTTATTTTGGGCGAATTTATGCTGCGAGTCCATAGAACTGTTCAAAAATAGTTTGATTGGCCGATTGGTTATGCTGCCTCTTGGATACTATTTTCCATTTCCATCAGTGAACCATTGAGCTTAATCTTTACTTGCAGTACAACTTCATCTTCGTTCACTGTTATTACTTCTGCGCCCATTTAAAAATCACATCATCCATTGCAGTGACACCAGTATCTCACAAACATAGATCAGCGGCTATACCCTTTCGGATACCCTCTTACATGGATTTTCTTAAATCCTGCGAAGAAGTCGAGTCTGTAGAGGCTTCCTGCAGACTTTGACTTGTATAAAATACATAGCGACACTTTTTATTTTCAAGAGCAGTTTTATCTAAAAAAGAATCCGTTGAAAGAGTACGAGTTAATTGTCTTTTTTCTGGTGGATAAATCTTATAGATAGGTTTTACTTCTTCTTCCTTTTTTGCTTCTTCTGGCACAGAAAAAGATTTCTTAGGCTCAGTTTTTTTATTATTTTTTGGTTGCGATTTAAAGAAGGTATTGCCTAAAAATATGCCTTGTTCTATAGGTTTTTCTAGTACTTGAGTTAATTGATTTTTTAAGTTATTAATCTCTGTGTTTAGTTGTGAAATCGTATGTAGGCAAATTTCAAACTGAATTTGCGCCTTTGCTGCTTTAGACAAATCTTCAAAGTTCACTTTTTTATACCATCTCTCCCTACCATAAGTGTTAATAATGTACTCTCTTGCTCTATCGCGCGCTTCTTCTCTTCGCTGGAATTCTTTTCTCAAGTAAGTTTCATTTTTAATTAAATTTTTTCCAACATGAAATAAAACAACTTCAACTGATTCTTTAAGCTTGTTACATCTATCTGGGTAAGCCATTACAAGTGAACTGGCTCTTTGTAAGTAATTATGTGACTTTGTTAAGTAGTTAATACTCTCAGTCACTTTACTCGGCCAGCATTTGTTGGCAATATTTTTATAGTATTCCGCAAGTTCTGTGTAAAGATAAACCTGTTGTTCAATATTATTCGTAGCTTTAGCCTCTTCCAGTAACTCGAATTTCTCATCAATAGTTAAAGGCTCATTAGGAATAAGTGGTAATACATAAGGGTTGTTATTGAGTGCAAACTGTTCTTCTTCAGAAGCCCCAGAGGAGTCAGAATAGTTAGAAGCAACCGTGCAAGAGATGGTTTCTGTTAATTGCTGTTTTTGTTGTTTAACTCTTTTAGGTTCATCAGGAAAAGACGCTAAGGTTTCTTGAAATTTATTATCATATTCTTCACGGAGTTGTTGTTCTTTTTGCTGTTGAAATTCTAATTCATCTAATTCTTTTTTAGAAGTGGCCAAATCTAAAACTTGCTGACCGTGTTCCATCGTTAGAGTGCTAACATCGTCATGGGTATATTTTACAGAGAATGATAAGGTGTTTGCAGTGATTAGATATCGTTTTGCAAGCTCTAACATTTTACTGCGCGTATTTATATTATTGGAGAAATTTTTAGCAAATTCGACATAATGAAGTAAACAATCTACCAGTAAATAAAGATCATAGCAAAGTGTGCAGCGATTCCCGCGTAAATCGTATGCCAGCCTAAAAAACACGGATATGTTTTAAATTTGATCAAGAAAGATTTTAACATCAATTAAACTGTCTTTTCAAACCAAAGAACATCACACCCTTTTCTATTCAAAGAGCGTCTTCAGGCGATAAGAACCAAGAACGAACTATTTTTATTCGCTAAAGATTAAGCAATTAACCACCCACTTCCAATCGGCGGTGGTCTAGAGCTTGGGTCACCAATAAAAGTATACAAATGATGCCAGCTATCCCAGACCCCAATATCAATGCGATTCCGCACTTTCTCAAATAAACCACGCAACGTTCCGACATGTTTACGTGCTTTTTGATAAACATTACAACATAATTGCTGAACTTGGTCGATTAAAAAGGAAAGCATCATGAGCATGGTCATCACAGAACATAAATTTTTATAGCCATGACCATAATTATGCTCAAAATTGTAACCCTGATTTTTAAGTGTATTGAATGTTTCATTCTCAATTTTCCATCGAGCTCGCCCAGCGCGCATGACCTCATAGACCTTATCTGATGATAGAGCCAGCTTTGTGACCCAACTAAAATGTTGCTTGCGTCCATCTTTTTTAGTTTCCCAATACTCCAGAACATTCACACGATAATCATAGTTGGCATCATTTAATGGAACATCGGTATAGGTATGAAATTTATGTTGTGTACCGACATCATCCGTGTACTGATGTACCGTCGGTTTCGAGTCTTTAATCCAGTCAAAGAGATATTTGTGGTCGCCAGGTTTAACGCCAATGATATACTGCATATTTAACGAGTCGAGCAGCGATAAATGCGGAAAATTGGAGGCTAACCCGTCTTCAACAATAAGTACTTTAAGATGAGGATGTTCTCGACGCAAATCAGACAGTAAGCGTTTGGCCGCATTTCTTTCGCAGTCATTTTTCGTGTCACCATCACCTTTAACAATCGGTTCCGGTGCTAAAGGAATCACTTCACGGTGATCAGGATGAACTAGCACCGCACCTAACATGTGATGATAATATTCAATACGTCCGTTCTTATGGTGTTTCTCACAACAGCATTCGCAATGCACTTTT
>JABDAV010000088.1:0-125 GCA_013289015.1 Bacteroidota bacterium
TACTTATAATTTTTACACAAGGAATCAATGATATCATTCATTTGATGAGGCGCGCGAAAACGAAGCATGTCCAGATCTTCAGCTGCAGTAAAGTAAGTTTTTGCTGAAGCCGCTTTCCCTTCCGT
>JABDAV010000088.1:135-15620 GCA_013289015.1 Bacteroidota bacterium
CCTAAATAATAATTGCAATCAGCATTATTTGAAAAAAAATGATTGGCATTATCAAAGTAACTGATTGCCTGCGGGTAGTTTTTCTGATTGAAATTGTTCAGGCCTGAATCAAAAGCAATTTTGAAGTTTTGTAAATGCGAATTGTCAGGAAGCTGGCTGATAAAAGGCTTTATGTCTTTTTCATTTGAAACGAGAGTGCTTACGAAAACAGGAATATGATGTTCATTGAATAACTGCAGCGTTTCATTCATATTCGTTCTGAACTGATCAATGCCTTCCATAAATTTTTTTGAACCGTAAGCTATGTTTTGGTCGGCTGCCATTAATTCCATCCTGTCTTTTGCAGGTTGCGTTTGCGACTTTGAAAACCAAGAAACAATAGAAGTATATATATTGCTCAACAGTTGCGTTGTTTTAAAATCGCGCAGAAATAAAACTGTGTTGACCAAAAACCTGCTGCTGCCTAATTGCTGTGTTGAACCAACTCCCAATGCGCCATAATATTCGTTGTGACCTGTATAAATTAAAACTCCATCAGGCTGATAATTTATAAGCTGCTTTGCAAAACCCAGAATGGTATAAGAATTTACTGCGGTTAATGAAACATTTACAATCTCAAAATCTTTGTCAGGCATTGTGTGCATTAGCCTGTATAAAAGAAACCGGTGAAAGGAACCGTTATGAAAATATGGATAGCCGATCGTGGTTGACTCGCCTAAAACAAAAATTCTGACTGTATTAGAATCTTTGATTTTTTTAAATATTTCCTCGTTGCCTGTAGTAGCAATTGTTTGATTTTGAAAATATTTTTTTGAAGCATCCGGATTCATTACATAATAATTTTTATCCGAACTATCTGTTTTAAACAAACTGTAATCGTACCCATAATTGCATAATCTTAAAACAACTTCCAGCAAGAACAAAAAAAGAAATGGAATAAGCAATGCAATCAATCTAAATAACCATAAACGCCTGCCTGAAATTTTCATACTGATAAGCAATAATATTGGAATTTAAGTTTTCACTACTTAATAAAAGATTAATTAGCGATTAATTGCATCCTGAAAGGCATAATTACTTCTATTATTTAAAAAAGATTGAGCCTCCTGGAAAAGAGGCTCGTTAACGACTACTGTTTACTTACGAGTCGATTGCCATATTTATTCAGGAAGGTTTATCATTATCTTTTTTCACCACGCGTTTGAACTACTTTTTGAATGGTGCCATCTGCATTGTAATACAATTTATCAGTACAAATTGACCTTAGCCAATCGTTATGAGAAAGTGCGCTGTTGTGATAAAAAGCATACCACTGACCTTTGTATTCTACGATAGAACCATGATCGGTATAACTGTCTGTAGGATCAATATAAACGCCCCGATATGTCCAGGGCCCTAAAGGATCAGTACTTGTTGCATAACACATGCGGTTATGTTGACCGGCAGAATCATGATTGTCAGAATAAGAAAGATAATAAATGCCATTTCGTTTGTGAACCCATGTTGCCTCATGAAAATCATGTAAACCTTGCATTGGTTTCATCTCACCATCAATTTCAGTCATATTCTCTTTAAGTTTTCCTCCTTCACATTTTCCTCCACCACCATAATAAAAGTATGCCTGGTTATCATCGTCAATAAACACACAGGGATCGATCATAGATTTAAGTCCATGAATATATCCAACTACTTTAAAGCCACTTGCAGGCTTATCACTTACAGCAACACCAATTTTCCACGAATTATTCCAGTCAGAATCACTGGGATGAGGAAAATAGAAATAATATTTTCCATTCTCATAAGCACAGTCAGGGGCCCACATAAAGCCGCCTTGTTTTCTTCCCCAGGATACCTGGCTGGATTCCAAAATTTGCCCTTCATCTTTCCAGTGGATCATATCATTTGTTGAGAACACATGATATTTATCCATCAGGTCGCAACCGCGTGGCGGCGCCACGTCATGTGAAGGATAAACATATAACCTGCCGTCTTTCCACACATGTGCAGAAGGATCTGCCGTGTACATAGAAGTTATAAAGGGATTGTTTTGCGCGAAGACATGGTTGTTATTAAAGGCAAACAACATCAAAATAAACAAGGGCAAAAATTGTAGCTTCAGGTTTTTCTTCATCAGCATTATTTTTTTAACGTGAGTTCGGTTTAAGCCTGAAAGGCTTTAATATAAATAGATAAAATCGTGATCAATCAATTGAACCCTGCAAGGGTTCAATGTTGTTTATCCATTTTTCACCCCACAATCCTTGCGGGGTTATTCAAATTAAATCCTTTCAGGATTACTTTATGCTTAACCCGAACCCACGTTTTTTTAATAATTTTTATTAGCTAATGTAGAAAGTGGAGATTAACAGCCGGGTTAATTAAAGACAAACAATATCATAATATGTTTTCTTTAGAGTTAATTAAATATAAAAAGCATAAATGACATAAACATTTATGCTTTTTATCATCCTTAATAATTACCCAACTTTAAATATGCGTATGCGAATTACTTTTTATTATCTCTGAAAAAGATTTATCAAAATCTTCTCCATACATGTCTTTATACTCTTTTACAAATTTTGTATAGGTTTTATTGGCGAGTGCATGACGCTTTAAATAAATAAGGCTTTTGCATTTATATTCCAGCGCATCTTCGTTTAAGCGATCGAAATAAAAGATACAGTTTGCAATCTCAATTACGAACTCGGCATCGTCAAAAACATTTACACGCGCCAAATAATTATGGCATGTGTCGATAATAAAATTAGATACTTCCGCTTTTACATCATCCAGCCAGCCATATTCGGTTTGCGATAAGAAGGAACCTTTGCTTGCAATTTTTAAGATCTGCCTGATGTGCTCTTTATCTATTTCAGTTATTTCTTTTAAAAGCTGTTTGAATTCTACATAATCAATGTATACCGGATCATCAGAAACCTGGAATTGCCAAAAGTTTGATTTTTTAGCAAGCGTGCAATTACCAACTCTCTCAACAATATTTTTAAGTTTTGTCATATTTACGGAGCGGTTGTTTTTTGCATCTTTTACAGATTTATTACTCCATAAAATTTCATTTAATTCTTCAGATGTTATCCCGCGGCCGTTTCGGAAAGTATAAATTACAATAAGCAAAAACAATTCTTTAATTAAAGGCGTAAACAGTTCTGTTATATCATTGCTTTCTTTATCAAATACCTGGAATTGGCCAAACAACAAAACAGCGGACTGCATTTTTCGTTCTTCAATATAATGAGATTCTATATGATGAATTTGCGGATGAGGATCTTCTAAAGAAGGCTCCGGTAATGTTTCATTTATTGTTCTGGTTGTTCTGATTGTTTCAGGTGTTGCAGGCACAACAGGATTAACAGCTTTGGTTTTCTTTTTTCGCTGTGCAATAAAAAATGTCACTATAGTTAATGCTAATACGGAAAAAATTATTACCGGGTAAGTGTTGCCTTCCGGTGTTGGAGATTCCGACCCGGTGATAGTATCGGGAGGAAAGTCGAGTGAATAAATTTTTACAGATGAATATTTATCTTTTGACTCAAACTTAGGACCGAAAATAGTTACCGCTAAAAGTTTATCTGCAGCCGGCGAATAATATAAATCGGCGAATGATTGTGCATCATAAAATGAGTAAGGTATTTTGCTGGCAAGAAATTTTACAGTCGGCTTTATTAAAGAACCCTGTATAAGTTGAAGGTTTGAATTAAAACTATCGTTGGGAAAAACCAGGCCGTAATACTGTTGGTTTTTCGAATCGATAATCAAACTGTTGGCAAAAGTGTATTTTGAAAAAATGGTATCAAGACTGAAAAGCTTTTTAAAAGATTGCGACTTTATATCGAAGGCATACATATCAGAATAATTGCCGGGCTGCAGCATTTGTTCGCCGCTTGGGCTGCCATAACCACCAATAATAAAAGCTGTATCTCCATTTGCATTTAAACCAAGCGCTGACAAATATCTTGGCGGGAAAAAATCTCCTTTTGTTTTTAGTATCTCCCACGACTTTTTTGTAATTGAATAACGCTGTACAAGGTTTTTATATTTAAGCTGACCATAACCACCGATAATATACAATGAAGTATCTGCTTTATTGATAAACTTATTGGCATGCCCATATTCGGTTGGAAGAGAATCATAAAAGCTGTCAATCCAGTTTTCATGACCGGGTTTATAAACGATCACTTTCTTTTCATCAATAAAAACATCTAACAGCCTCTTCGTAATAGTATCATAAATGGCCTGGCTGCCCGGCAAAAGGTTTACGGTTTTTACAGGATAACATTGCCATGCATTTTGTGCAGTTTTTAAACTATAGGTTAGCACAGAATCTGAAGCTGCTATGTACAGCAATTGCGATTGCTGATCAAAGGCAGTAATAGCGTTGCCATTAAGCAAAAATGAATTTATTAAAGACCAGTTCTGATGCGCGGGCTTGATCCAATCAGGATTCTTTATTGAAGCTTGTCTTTTATTTTTCACATCAATACTTGCATTGCCTGCTACTTCATCCAGGGGCCAGTAATACTTAAGCTCGTCTTTATCAAAAAGCTTAATATCTTTTACACGCATGGGGGGAATATCGCGGGTTTGATAAATATTATAATCATTCGCACCCCAAAGAAATTTAAAGCTATTATCGTTAAACGAAACATTGGCGCTGCCAAAATTTTTATTATTTACAAATAACTGCAGCTTTTGTTTTGAAGGTTCCATCAATACAGTAATTGTATTCCACCTGTTAAATAAATGAGCAGAATCAATGGAAAACGAAATGCCTGAAAATTTTTGACCTGTTATAACCCTGAACATAGCTGTCGGCTGGTCATAAATAATATCAATATTTTGCCTGCCATTAATTATGCGCAAAACATAGCCGAAATAAATTTCGTGCCCCTGCACAAAATTCATATCAAAAACAAGTTTTACATCGCCGGCAAACTTCAGAGAATCTAAAGGCGCCAATTCAAGCGCTGTTCTTTTTTCGGGAAGCGATTCATGACTGTAAAACCGGAGTCCGTATGATTGAGCGAACAGGTTATAAACAAGCAGAACAACAAAGCATATCGTTAACACAAATCGTTTCATATTACTAAATAAGAATATAAACATTTGAATAATAAAAGTAATGCTTTGATTAAAACAGCAACACTATTTTATATACAGTAAACGTATGCTCACATGTAAATAAAAAACCCGGGCGACTTATCTGCGTATTAAGATAGACAACATTAAGGTTAAGAATGCTGAATGCGAAACATTTTTTTATTGCAGTTTCAGATCAATTCTCTAACGTTTTACTCTAAGATCACATGAATAATCTGTAATTGCTCTCACTTCAACTTCGCCAATTCCCGAGTGATCAGGATTGATTAAATAGATGTATTCTTCCTGGATAATTACAGAGGAAATTTTTATTATAAGGCTTGCATGCTCATTCAATAACCTGGTTCCTGTATCTATTGTCTCTTTCGGATGGGGAAAGTCTTTCCAGTCGCCGTTGCATTCAGCAGTTTCGTTTAGAAAATGGAAAAGTAAAGCATCGTAACAGAAATACCTCCCTGCCAGGTTCAGAAATTATTGCCATCCTGATATTTTTTCATTTTGGAATCAATGTTCTCAGGCATTATATGTTTGTAAGCTCATTTCTTCGATATAACTTCGATCTATTGGATCGAAGAAATAACGTATTTATATCGTAGTTTTTTCGTAGAAAACGCGAACCTGGTACCTTTTAATTTCCTATTTTTATGCCTGCGATGCCGTTTCCGGTTGAATAAAACAGTGATCTTATTAAACTTTTAAAATTTTATGTTATGGCAAGAAAAAGTAGTGGAATTTTTAGGCGACTTTATAGGCACGATAGGGCCTGTTACAGGTTTTATGCGTAATGGCCACAATCTTTTACGCTCCAGCACCTCTTCTGTAAAGAATAAAGGCACATCCCTGCAACTGGCACAGCAGGAAAAGATTGACGTCTGCACCCGCTTTATCAAGGTATTTACCGGCACAGGATTTTTAAACAAAAGCTTTCCGGCTTACGGGCATACCGGTACCGGGTATAACAGGGCTATGGGTGCTTTAATGAGCAGGGCTTTAACAGGTGTTTATCCTAGTATGCAATTGAACTACCAGGAGGTGCTGATCTCTAAGGGCAGGCTGCCCGCAGTGCATAGTGCAAAGGTTGTAAAGAAAGCAAACAATATCCTGCAATTTACATTTACAGATAATAGTGCCGATGGCATTGCCTCACCCAATGATACCGTAATACTTGTTGCATACGCAGCGGACATACAACAAGCTGTATTTGGTTTATACAATGGCTTTAGAGAAGATAAAAAAGCAAGCTTAAATGTAACTGCCCTAAAAGGCCATGCTATGGAAACATGGATTGGTTTTTTAAGTGCTGATGAACAGGATGCAAGTGATAGTGTGTGGGTGGGGGGGTGGTGTAAACAGATATATAATGGCTGAGCGATTATAAATTAATAAGTAACAATAATAGTGGAAACGTAATACAAATTCCCTGACGAGGCGATGTCAAGCAATAAACAAAACCTTGCGCAAAGCTACGAGACCCAGCGTTTTTTATTACGATGCACACATTACCTGATAAAGGAGTTAAAGCTGTTATATATCCCGTTTGCCGGTCGTCTACTTTATTGCTAACGTTGCTCCATTCGTTGATCTATGAACAACATCGAATTTCATGTGTGCATTTGTATGCATTAATTTGTCAATAAGATCGCTTGTTTTTACATTAGGAGCTATTACAAATATGGTGGCAATGTTATTATCAAACTGATCGCTGTTTACAGAATTAACTCCGCTCATATGCGTAAAGTCCGCAGCTATTTCAGAAACTTGCTGATAGGTAATATTTTGTAAAACTATTGTAGTGCTCGATGTATCAGGAGCAACATGGGCACCTATTGCAATATCCCTCGCAGTAACCTTCTTGCAGGGTTTGTCTTTACTAAGCCCTAAAGCTTTCAATGCTTTTTTGCCCTCATCAGCCATTTGCATACCAGTGCCAACAGTATTAGCGGCTGCGCTTATCTGATAACCCGTTTGTGCAATTTTAGCTTCAGAAGGGGAATACCCGTAATCGTAATAATATCCCCACCTGTTTACCTGGTTATGATTTAATACCCAAGCATTATAGGCAAGGTTTTGTGTATTATTCCCAAAATCACTTATATTTTGCAAAGCGGCGCCTACATCTGCTTTGCTTTTATCGTCCGGTACAGGTATATTGTATTTAGTTGCTTCTGTAACGTCAAGGTTGTAAATTCCCTGGGCCAGCATTTGCTCTACTTCGCAGGCGTCATTTGCGGTTCTAACAGCATCTTCAATTCCGAGAAGGAAGATGTATTGTTTGGCAACACTATATGTAGCAGGTTTTCCATCTAAAGATTGCACAGTTCCTAAGAGCATTTTATACATATCATCTTTGTCTTTACCTAAGAAATAAATCTGTTCAATATAATCTACTTTCTGTTCAGTGGAAGTATCAGCTGTATTGTAATGTATGCTTACCGGCCTGGCAGATAAGCTTGAGGAAAACGTTGCTAAAAAACAGAAAATAATTAAGCTGCTTTTTCTAAGCAACGCGAAGATTGAGTTGTTTATCATAGTTTAAAATTTAGGTGATGTATAGTTCAGTATATAAAAGTCAGCCATTATAAAACTGAATTATAATGACTGATCAACAAAGCATATCAACGCATAATAACTATCTGGCTATTTGATGTTTTTTTGCCATTGTCTATAATCACTACATTATAATTGCCTTCAGCTAAGGCTGATACATTTAGTTGCTGGTTTGTACTGTTAATCATGGCTTTTTGCTGCAGTGCCACTTTGCCATTAATATTATATAAAACAATAGAAGCAGTTTGAGATAACGGTTGGGCAAGACTTATGTGTAAAATATTGTTTGCAGGTACAGGATATACAAACATTTTATTTTCATTTTCAAGATTAATTGTTTCTATGTTGCTGTAATTGCTTTTGCCATCTTTATCAACTTCCTGCAAGCGGTAATAAAGCTTATTTACTTTTAAGGCAGTTACATTATTATCTGTGTATGTATACTGCTTTATAGTGTTGCTGTTACCAGCTGCTATTGATCTATTGATAATTGTAAAATGTATGCCATCCGTACTACGTTGAATATTATAATGGCTTGTGCTTATTTCGCTGGCAGTTTGCCAATTTAAAATGACATTACTATTTTGTAATTGTGCAGAAAACTTTAAATAGTTAACCGCTAATGTACCATCTTCCAAATAAGCTAAGTGAAAAACAGAACCGCTTTGATAAACAAAAAATAACGTATCATTAAATACAAAAGGGTATTGCTTATATGCGCCGTCGTTGAGGTTGCCGATTAATGATATGTTTTGGCCATCATATTGGGCTAAATTATAACCGAATTCAAAGTCTAATTTACCATGATATATAACCGGCATGCTTTCATCAGTATTTCCTGTCCCGGAATGTGGGATTAATGAGTCCTTCATTCCATTGAAAGAAGTTAAATAAAGTTGATTTCCTCCACGACCATATATGATCTCATTGAAAAATAATTGACTATTATAATCAATAAACTTTGTAGTAGGAAAATACAAATAACTTGAATCTGGGTTTTTAATTAAATCTAAATTTTCACCATTATATTGTCCTAAATAACTAATAAAGTCAACATCTCCCGCCTGATCTAAGGTTGTATCATTATAATTTACATAAAGCTGATTATTATAAATTATTGGGTCATTATAAAAAATAGACCCTCCGTCATCCGGGTTAGGAATAAGCGTTACATTTTGTCCATCATATTGAGCAAGTTGAAATACGTTATCCCTATCACCAATTTCATAAGTTAAATACAATTTGTTATTATAAATTATAGGATGGGGATAATTATTAATGCTACCATCATAACTAGTTGCAACGAAATCTCCATCCTGGTCAGGATTTGGAATAATCTGAAAAGTTGAGCCATTATATTCTACTAATTGATCATTCCCTTTTAAAGTATACCAAACCGTATAAAATTTATTATTATAAATTATTGGCGCTCCTACATAAGACTGCAGGCTATCTTGTGATGGAACAATCTGCAAATTAATATCATTAAATTCTGCAAGCTTATAAGCAGTTGGTGTAGCATATTGAATATAAAGCTTTCCGTTATAAATTATCGGAGCAGGGAGAACCGACTCAAAAGCATCAAATCCTTTTCCCGCATCAGGATTTGCTATTAATGTAATTGAACTTCCATTATATTGAGCCAGTTGGTAGTTGCCTGCCTGATTCAGATATCTAAAATACAATTTATTATTAAACACAATAGGCAAATCTTGGAATCCAACACCATTATCAGGGTTAGGCAAAACTGTTAATCCCGAACCATTCCATCTGGCCAAGTGAACCCTGTAGTTAGCGTCTGTATAACCAGTATATAATTGATTGTTGTAAACAATATAACTGCTCCCAACTTTGTTTCCGGCATCGGGATTAGGAATGACTTTTATAGTTTGCGCATTTGCGTTTTGAAGAAAAACAAATGCAAACCAAGAGAAGACAGCTAAGGTTTTTAAAGTTATATTAGTTGAATAAAATTTATTCATAACATCATATTTAATAATTGACCACTTACGGGAACAACAAATCAATAACCCTACAGCTATTTGATAATTATTACTTTTTGCGTGAACCAGGTGTTTATACCCTGTACATTTAAAAAGTATGTACCCGATGCTACATTCAAAATATCCAATGAAAAATTATTTGAACCGGTTTGTATGTTTTCCCGCCATGTAATAACAGGCGTTCCATACATATCTGAGAGTAATATAGCCGCACTGTAATTATGTTCGCTTTGCAGGGTAATATTCAGCCTGTCCTTCGCAGGTGTTGGATAAATATTTATTGTGGTACTGCCATTTACCTTAAGCGTGTTTGAATATGCCTCTGCATTTTGCGAAGACTTAACTGCTGCGAATCCTGATAATAATGTTGCAGTGTCTTTAACAGTGAATGGACGCGATTCAACAATACTCCACTTACCCGAAGAATCTTTTACCCTCAGGTTCATTGTGTAATTGCCGAAAGCAAGGTTTGATGCAGCATAAGTATAACTTGTGTCAACAGAATCACTCCTGTTTACAACAATAGCCGTATTTCTTCCAACGCCTGCATCCTTATTAATGTAATACTCTGCAGCAATAATGGGTGAAGGAACAAGCTGTATATCTTTATTCAAATAGAAAGTTCTTTGTTCAGCTATGCTCCATTTTCCTGTAGTGTCTTTGGCGCGGATAAATAGTTGATGAAATCCCATTGCTAATCCTCTTGTGCTTACATTGAAAATTGAAGCAATGGTGTCGTTGCTGTGTATGTTTATTGCTGTTGCTTTTCCTACACCCGGATCTTCATCAATAAAATATTCTGATGCCGTTATGGGCTCTGTATTGTGCAATGTATTATCAATGTAAAAAGTTCTTTGTTCAGCTATGCTCCATTTTCCTGTTGTATCTTTAGCGCGGATATACAATTGATGGAATCCTGTTGATAATCCTCTCGTGTTTACATTGAAAATTGAAACAACCGTATCCTTACTGTTTATGTTTATCCCTGTTCCTTTTCCTGTACCCGGATCTTTATCAATAAAATATTCCGATGCCGTTAATGGCTCTGTATTGTGCAATGTTTTATCAATATAAAAAGTTCTTTGTTCGGCTATACTCCAGTTATTATACTGGTCTTTAACACGGATGTATAATTGATGAAATCCGGATGGCAATGTTTTAGTATTGAGATTGATGATTTTATTTATCAATACACCCTGCTGTATGTTTATGGCTATGCCGTTTCCTGCACCCGGGTCAGTATCAGTAAAGTATTCTGCCGCAGTTAAAGACGGTATTGACAGGTGCAAATTATTATCTACATAAAATGTTCTTTGTGATGCAATGCTCCAGTTGCCACTTGTATCTTCTGTGCGGACAAATAACTGGTTAAAGCCGGGCTGCAAGCTGTTTGCCTTGACAGAAAAGGTTGTTTTGATCTTAATTCCGGGAACTACAATAATTGGTGTTCCTGACCCAACACCCGGATCGGTGTTTACAAAATATTCTGCATAAAGAATTAACTGGCTGCAGCAGTTAACAGGCCTGGAGAATACAATAAGAAAAACTGATGAATACAATAAGAAGCGTTTCATAACTCAGCTTTATCGCATGAATAAAATAGATCCCGAAAAAACATCACGCAGGCGTTACAGCATAATGCTTAAAACACAATCTTAGTTGTTGGCATGTGCGGTGAATTTTACTTTAAGCGTACCATTCGGCGGAATAACAGGGTTAGAAATGCTCATTGAGTCAATAACAGGAATTGCTGAATAGCCTGTGTATGGATATTGAATAGGAATACTGCCTCCTTCAGGCCCAATATTTTTTCCATCAGTTCCTGTACCTATGCCCGGTGAGCCCAATTTAAGATTGAAATTATCTAAGCGTGTAATACTTGTTGTGGTTAGATCGATATTGACAAAATCAGGGTTTGCATTTATATTATTACTGCCACTATTATTATTTATGCCAATATTAAACGGGTTAGAATTTGTGTTATTAAAATAAATATTATTGCTAAAAACACAATTAGTTGTAGCACCAGCAGCTGTTGTAGAAGTAGTTGATTTATAATAAAAGATATTATTATAAATGTTAGCATTATATAATGCACCTGCATAACCAGTGGCTGTTAAAGGATTACTTCCTGAAAAATAGTTATTGCTTATTATAATATTACTTCCTGTAGAGGGCCCGCCAATAGAACCTGTTATTAAATTATTTTGAATTATGATATCACTTATAGGTGTTGTAGTATTGTATACTGAAATCGCTATTACACCTATTATATTTTCATTGATGTTATAATTATTGCCATTTATGCCATTTGTGTAACTGCCGTTATTCCACATAGAGCTAATCTTACATCTGGAAATGGTAATGTTATTAGTACCACCATCTTCATATATTTCATTCGAAATGTATAATCCGGAAATTGTAGTTCCAGAACCTGCCGTAGTAATGTGAATTGTACTTACAACAGTTGCCAATGCCTGATCATTCCTTGGGTCATATCCTGCTCCATATAAAGTTATTGGCTTATTAATAGTGATAGTGCCTCCAGCAATTGCTGCATAATCTGTAACCGAACCGCTAACAAGTAAGATATCTCCGGCAGATGCCAAAAGAATCGCAGAATCAAGCCGAGTAAACTGGCCCGGGCTGTTTGGATTATTACTTACAGTTATTGTCTTTGCCAGTAAACTGCTGCAACAAAGAATCGTTGATAAAAAGGTAATATACTTTTTCATATATGATGGTTTGATGAGTGCATTAATTCAATTCCTTTTCAAAAAAATATTGCTTGCATCCTTATTTTTACAATCTTTATATAAGAAGAAGGATCTCTTGACCCTCTTTTTTAATATCCTGAACTAAAATTAGAAAAGAGAAAATCACCAGGTAAAGCAATTAATTAAACGCGCGGGTTACTAATTATACGCTTGAAAAAGCCAATTATCCGTAAGCGCCTATACTTAAAAAATAAAGAATTGCAAGGTTTCTGCTAACTGAACCTTAAAAATTTTTAGATGAGAAAAAAATTATTGATGTTGTTTGTGCTTGTTGCTTCTGTTGCAACAGCGCAACAAAATACGATAGACTCGCTGCGAACCGAATTAAATAAACATTCAATAAGAGATACAGGCTGGTTAAGCATTGCAAATAAATTATCTTTTGCATACAGAAGCATTGACCCATTAAAAGGTGTTGCGTTAGCAGATACAAATATTGCGCTGGCTCATAAATTAAACGACTCTTCCCTGCTTGCCGGCGCCTATCTTGTTAAAGCAGGAAATTATATTATTATCGGCATGTACGATTCTGCACTTTACCTGTATAATAATGCATTACCCATCTACCAAAGAATAAAAAACCTGAATGGGTTGGGTTCTGTAGAAGCTGACCTTGGTATAATTTATTTTTATAAATCGGATTACTTAAAGAGCATTTATCATCAAAAAGAAGCAGATATTATTTTTAAATACCTGCATGATGATTTAAAGCTTGCACTGAACTATACAAATTTTGGATTAAGCTATGAAGGCATTTCAGATTTTAATAATGCACTGCAATATCACCTTAAAGCAATGCGCATATACCAGAAATACAATATACCGGTAAGCCTTGCCAGTACCTATGGCAACTTAAGCGAAGTTTACAGGGGCCTGAATAATTACACCCAGGCATTGGAATACGCACAGAAGTCTCTTGATATAAGCAAACAAGCAGGCAATAGTCTTATTATTAGCGACTCATATGCACTCATTGGACAGGCTTATTTTTATATGAATCAGCCGCAAAAAGCAATAGATAATTTTTTACAGGGATTGGCCATTGCAGCTAAATATGACTTCAAAAATGCTCAATCGGTAATACTGCAACTAACAGGCAGTTGTTATAACGTTTTAAAAGATCATGACAGCGCTTTGTATTACCTTGACAAAAGCATTGATCTCCTAACAATGCTGGGCGACGAAGTGAATCTTTCTGCATCTTATGATGAACTTGCCAAAGTATACCTGGATTGCCCTGAATCTTTCTTAAAAAAACAAAGTATTAATCCTTCCAACAGGTATGCACTTGTATTAAAGTATCAGTATAAAAGTCTTGCTATCGCAAAAGAGATTGGTGCACTGGAAAAAGAAGAAAACGTTTGGAGTGACATCAGCAACACTTATAAAAAACAAGGTAATTATACAAAGGCTTATGGTGCCTTGCAGCAGTCAATAATTTTTAAAGACAGCGTTTTAAATGACAGTAAAAAACAACAGGCCACACGCCTTGAAATGCAATACCAGTTTGACACGCAGGAAGATTCTGTTAAAGCTGTAAATGATAAAAAACAACTGATGGCAGCAGCAAAAATAAAACAACAGCAAACTATACGGAATGCTGTTATTGCAGGAGCAATTATTTTGTCTGTATCAGGCTTTTTTGTCTTTATCGCTTACAAAAAAAGAATGGATTCAAGGGCAAAACAGCATGATGCTGAAATGCAGATGCAGGTAATTGATACAGAAATGAAAGCATTGCGCGCACAAATGAATCCACACTTTATTTTTAATTCACTCAATTCGATCAACGATTATATATACAGGAACGATGCAGCAACAGCAACAACATTTACCACAAGGTTTGCAAGCCTTATGCGCAGGATACTTGAAAACAGTGAACACAAAAAGATACAACTGGATAATGAGTTGGAAACAGTTGAATTATACCTGCAACTTGAAACATTGCGATTGCAACGCAAATTTTCATATGAAATAATAATTGATGAAAACATAGATAAAAGCAATACGCTTATTCCACCGTCGTTATTGCAGCCTTTTTTGGAAAACAGTATCCTCCACGGATTTGCAGGTAAGCAGGCTGATGGAAAAATAATTTTGCAGATACAGCAAGAAGAAGATATGCTTAAATGTTCTATCAGGGATAATGGTTCGGGCATAAAACCATCAACAGTAAACAATTCACTTATTGAAAAAAAATCAATGGGCCTGAGTATAACAAAATCAAGAATTGATATTATCAATAGACTCCGGCAATCAAACGGTACGATTGAAATAAAAAACATTGAAGATGGAACTCTTGCAGAAATAACAATACCTTTTGAAACTAAATTTTAACTCAAAAAATGATCACTGCTATTATTGTTGATGACGAACAGCATTGTATTGATACGCTTACACAAATGATACGGGCACATTTGGGACAAACAATTCATTTATTGCCCGGCGCACAAAGCATTGAAGAGGCTGCTGCATCTATTAATCAATATAAACCACAATTGGTTTTCCTGGATATTGAGATAAACGATAAATCAGGCTTTGACCTGCTTAAGCAATTTGAGGAAATTAACTTTGGGATCATCTTTACAACAGCTTATAATAAATATGCTGCTGAAGCATTTGAATTTGCTACTATACATTATCTGCTAAAACCAATTGAAGCGGATAAACTAATGGAAGCAATCGAACGGTTTAAAAACAAAATTTCAAAAGAAGACCTGGATAAGAAATTTGAAACGCTGTCTTTTAACCTGAATCAAAACAATGCAATAAAAAGAATAGTAGTTCCTACTACAGGCGGTTATGAAGTTATAAGATTGGATGATATTGTAAGATTTGAAGCAGATAAAGGTTATTCCAATATACATGTAAAAGATAAAATGCATCCCTTTAATGTGGCCAAAACACTAAACCACTATGAAGAATTGCTCGCTAATTATAACTTCTTTAAAGTGCATCAGTCGCACCTTATAAATATGAATTATGTAAAGGGTTATGATAAGAAAGATGACAATGTTATTTTAGCAGAAGGAACAAAAATTCC
>JABDAV010000089.1 GCA_013289015.1 Bacteroidota bacterium
AATCATGTTCCTGCTGCAACAAGATTAGAAACAAGAGTGCCTGGTGCTGATGCCAATCCATATTTATCTGTTGCAGCAAGTCTTGCTTCAGGATTATATGGCATACAGCATAAACTTCCGCTTGAATTAAATGCAGTAAAGGGCAACGCTTATGATAATAAATCATTACAGCATTTACCTTCAGATTTACAGGAAGCAACAGCGCTGATGAAAAATTCACCAATAGCCAAAGAACTTTTCGGCGAAGCATTCACGAATCATTTCATACTTACAAGAGAGTGGGAGTGGAAGCAGTTTCAGCAACAGGTTACTGATTGGGAATTGAAACGTTATTTTGAAATTATATAAAACGTATTATTAATATTTTTAGATGCAGTTCATAAATTTTTCAGGAATTGTAAGACAGGCATGGCAGGCTTATGATGACACAAGGCGCATAGAGCACATCGTAAATATCAGCGCCCGGGTTTCGACCAATAATGTTTACCGTATAAAATTTACCGACGGCAGTTGTATGATCGCCAAACTTTCTTACTACGGAAAGTTTGAACATTTTGCAGAAGATCATACCATCATCAATAGCTTATCCAATAATCTTCCTGCACCATTTGAAAACCTGCTTGCCCGCTCACTTATGAAAGGAAATTCGTTGTATATCCATACGTACAGCGATCACCTTATTAATGCATGGGTTGTGTTCTACAGGCCGATACAAATTAAAAAACGCATGCCGAGAAGACTGGATGACGAGCAGATAGAAAAGTTTGGGGAACAGCTGGCACTCTTTCATAAGGCCTGTTTCAGCATTCGCAATACGTTACCGGTTTCATCCAAGACTTTAAAAACAGATATTGATACATTACTGCAATATCTTGAAACAGATGATGGCCATTATGATCATCGTTTGAATGAACACATCATACGCGAACAATGCGATTTATTTCTGCAGGCATTCGATACCTTTCGCGGGAATGGTATTGAACGCATTCCTGTTTTTGTTGACTGGAACATAGGTAACTTTTCCGTTTCATCTTCTTTTAAACTTTTTTCACGATGGGATTATGACTGGTTCCGCATTTCAACACGCATAATGGATTTTTATTTTTTAAGCCGTGTTGTTTCAGAGGTTGGCGACAAAACTGTTTTCAGTTATTACATCGGCCCGTTGATGGAAGACAGGTTCATTCGTTTTCTCAAAGCTTACCATGCAATATATCCTTTAACAAGAGTCGAAGTATTATTTCTCAAGGAAGCATATCGTTTTTTCATCCTGAATTATGTTGTAAAAGACGGCCGCTTTTTTTTCCATAAGCTGTTCGCAAATAAATTACAGCGTGAAGCTTTTGAGATATACCTTCCATCAATCGAAAAAGAATTTAATGCAGATAAACTTTTAAACGCGCTTGACCTTTAGCATGCAGGTACAATCTTTCATATCCATCGCTCAACAATTCAAGGCAGTGTTTCTTGATTCTTATGGCGTATTAAAAAACTATAATGGTTTGATCGAAGGTGTGCAGCATACGATAGATATTTTACGCAGTAAAAAAGTTACGATAAGAATACTTACCAACGATGCTTCGCGCAGCCAGTTGCAACAAGCTGAAAGCTTTTACAGTCTTGGGTTGCACAATATTCACGAAAGCGAGATCATTACATCAGGAATGATGGCAAAACAATTTCTTGAACAAAAGATCCGCGACGGAAAAATTGCTTATCTGGGTACTGAAAATTCTGCGCATTATATTTTGCAATCGGGACTTGAACATATTCCTGTAAGCGATGTTGATCTTAAAAGACTGGATGATATAAGTGCCTTTGTTTTTTTAGATGATGAAGGTTTTGACTGGAATACTGATATCAATAAAACAGTGAATTTATTGCGCCATAAAAACCTGCCTGTAATCGTAGCTAACTCGGATAAATTTTATCCTGTTTCAAAAAATGATGTGGCTGTTGCAACAGGTGGTATTGCAAAGCTTGTTGAAAATATGCTCAACAAAAAGTTTATTCATTTCGGCAAGCCGGATTCACAGATGTTCATGTATGCATACGATCAGTTGAGCACAATAGGAAATTATGGCAAGCAGGAAATTTTAATGGTGGGTGATACTTTACACACAGATATCCTCGGTGGAAATAAATTCGGAGTAAAAACAACACTTGTACTCTCAGGCAATACAAGTGCGGAAGATGCAGAGTTGCAAATAAACGCAACAGGTATTATTCCTGATTATGTATGTGAATCCATTATATCATAACAGGTAAAAATTTCCATTTGAAAAATATTAATGATGCAGGAAGTGACAGACTTTACTATTGATTCGGTGATGCAAAATGCTGTTAGCGCATTCGATGAATACAAAAAATTGCCGCCAGTAAAACGTGCTGCTTTTTTGGAGGCGATAGCAGACGAAATTGAAAAACTGCGCGGGCAATTGGTTGAAATTGCCAATGAAGAAACCAATCTTCCTTTAGCAAGATTGAACGGTGAATTAACACGTACAACCGGCCAGCTTAAAATGTTTGCAACGTTAATTAAAGAAGGCAGTTGGGTAGAAGCATCCATTGATAGGGCTGATAACAACCGCAATCCACCAAAACCAGATCTGCGCAAAATGCTTGTGCCGCTGGGGAGTGTTATAGTTTTTGGTGCAAGTAATTTCCCGTTTGCATTTTCAACTGCAGGAGGCGATACGGCGAGTGCGTTAGCATCAGGATGCAGTGTTGTTGTAAAGGGCCATCCTGCACATCCTAAAACTTCGCTTGCTGTTTTCAATGCGATACAATCAGCTATAAAAATTTCATCTGTTCCCGGATACACGGTTCAACATGTTGAAGGCAGCAGTAATAATATTGGAGAAGCATTGGTAAAACATCGGCTTACAAAAGCAGTTGGTTTCACCGGTTCCTTCAAAGGTGGAACTGCGTTGGTTGAATATGCGCACCAACGTGCAATTCCTATACCTGTCTTCGCAGAAATGAGCAGCATTAATCCTGTCGTTTTTTATCCTGATACTTTATCAAAAAATGCGGCATCATTGGCTGCCATGTTTGCGGCATCTGTAACATTGGGTGCTGGACAGTTCTGTACTAATCCTGGTATTTTATTGGGCATAAAAGGAGAGGAGTTTGATACGTTTTTATCATTATTAGGAACAGAGATTAATAAAGTGCTTCCACAGAAAATGTTGCATAGCGGCATCTGCACATCATACGAAAACAGTTTGGCTGAAATGCTTGACCAGAAAGGATTACAGGTAGTTGCACAATCTTCATCTGAAGCAAAAGAAATGGAAGCCGCAGCGGTGATCGCATCAGTAAGTGCAAAAGATTTTTTAAGCAATGAGCATTTTAAAGAAGAAGTTTTCGGGCCATATTCATTGGCTGTTATTTGTGACGATAAAGAGCAATTGATACAATGCCTGCAAAGTTTAATAGGGCAGCTTACATCAACCATTATTGCTACTGAAAAAGACCTCAGCGATTATGCTGATGTTATAGCATTGCAACACACACTTGCCGGGAGAATTTTACTTAACAATGCGCCAACAGGTGTTGAAGTTTGCGCATCAATGGTGCATGGCGGCCCTTATCCCGCAACAACTGATTCGAGATTTACATCAGTAGGTACAACAGCAATCAAACGTTGGGCCCGCCCGATCTGTTTACAAAATTTTAATGACGATATATTGCCTGATGCCTTAAAGAATGGTAATCCTTTAAACATTTTACGTTTAGTAAATAATGTTTATACACGCGATGCTGTTTAATGAGTTTGAAGTTGTTTATTGATTTTGTTATTGCTTTATTAAACGTTGCGATTTAATCAATCTGGAAGAACGTCATTTCCGCGAAAGCGGAAATCTCATAATTTAAAGCTTTAAAAATTTTGATAATAAGATACTCAATAAATACTCCACAATTTTACTTGTTATCAATCATCAGCATATTTCCTGTTTTTAGCTATCAACATTTAAGCATTGATATTTCAGTGTATTGAAAGCTATATTTGGAGATCAAACAACTTGCATGCAGCAATCCACGGCACAAAAAAATTTCAAACAGTCATTCAGTCTTTTAGATGCAACTATGATCGTTGCAGGTTCCATGATCGGTTCAGGTATATTTCTCGTAAGCGCAGATATGACGCGCAGCGTTGGCTCTGCAAGCTGGCTTATTTTATTATGGATATTAACAGGAATACTTACACTGATCGCTGCATTAAGTTATGGTGAATTAAGTGCAATGTTTCCCAAAGCCGGCGGCCAATATGTTTATTTAAAAGAAGCTTACAATCCACTCATAGCTTTTTTATTTGGCTGGAGTTTTTTTGCAGTGATACAAACAGGAACCATTGCCGCAGTAGGCGTTGCCTTCAGCAAATTTGCTGCTTATATTTTCCCTTCTTTGAGTGAAAATAATTTTATAACTGATCTTGGTTTTATAAAAATTTCTGCCGCACAAATCACTTCGATTGTATTGATAGTGCTGTTGACCTTTGTAAATACATTAGGTGTGAAGGAGGGAAAGATCATTCAAACTTTATTTACATTGATCAAGCTTGGCGCTTTATTCGGGTTGATCATTTTTGGTTTTATTGCTGCCGATAAAGTAACGTGGAATGCCAACTGGAGTACTGGTTTTGCACTGAATAAAATTGATGGCAACCTGTTAGTGCCTTATACAGGTTTTGCTGCGATCGGTGCTATTTCAGGCGCAATGGTGGGCAGCCTTTTCAGCAGCGATGCCTGGAACAATGTAACATTCATTGCCAATGAAATAAAAAATCCAAAACGTAATATCGGGCTGGCACTTTTCCTGGGTACACTCATTGTGACCATCATTTATACAGCAACCAATTTGATGTACGTTTCCATCATGCCTATGCAAAGCATTGCACACGCAGAAAATGACCGTGTGGGCGTTGAGGCTGCAAAAATCATTTTCGGAAATGTTGGCACACAGATCATTGCCGTAATGCTGATGATATCAACATTCGGTTGCAATAATGGTTTGATATTATCAGGCGCAAGAGTGTATTATACAATGGCGAATGATGGTTTATTTTTTCAGCAGGTTGGAAGGCTGAATAAGAATGCGGTGCCTTCGAGAGGTTTATGGATTCAGTGCTTTTGGGCAAGTGTTTTATGCCTTAGCGGCAAATACGGAGACTTATTGACTTACATCATCTTCACAGTACTTATCTTTTATATTCTTACCATAGCCGGCATTTTTATTCTGCGTAAAAAAAGACCGGATATTCCACGGCCTTACAAAGCATTTGGTTACCCAATATTGCCAATGATATACATATTGGCAGCAGGCGTTATTTGTGTTTCGCTGTTGCTCTATCAACCAAAATTTTCTTTACCGGGACTTGGTATAATGTTGTTGGGTATTCCTATTTATTATTTACTGTTGAAAAATAAACACGTGATTGGGGAAGCCACATAAAATATCAGGTAAGTAATTTAATAATTGAAATTCAAAAGACATTAATACACACTTGACGGCCGCTCATTAATATCAATCAGCTTGCTGGTGATCTTACTGTCTAACGCTCTTTCGCCATGCAGCAATATTTCTCTTAACAGGTCATGAATGGTAATGATACCTTCAAAATGTTTTTTATCATAAACAAGTATATAACGCCTGCCCTGTGATGCTAATAATTTCATACATGTTTCGATGGAATCGGTCAGTTGCACTTCAGGCAAGTCAACAGTCATCACGTCGCTTACTTTTGTATTACTGCTCGAACGCCCCTGTAATACAACCTTGCGTGCATAATCCCTTTCACTGAAAACGCCCACCACATCTTCTCCATCTTTAACGATAAGATAGCTAAGATCAACCTCGTTCAGGCGATTGAGCGCATCAATTACCAATGTATCGGGACTGATAATATTGTTGATCTTATTTTTTTGCCAGATTACTTCTCCTGCAGTTTTCATGAATGAATGTTTTGTTTTAAAGTTTTACTTTAACAGAGGGTCTCAATATAACTACTGTTTTTTAATAACAGGTGTTGTTTTAAAAAAAATCAATTAAAAATCAACCTGGTCTTTTTACTGAAATCATTCCTGTTCCGTTCTCTATCTGCACAATATATGCTGAAAGCCCGAGTTCTGTTTGCCTGGTATATGCTTCACTTAATCTTTTCACCAGCGGTTCAATAGCTTCTTCTTTTACAATATTGATAGTGCAGCCGCCAAAGCCTCCGCCCATCATGCGTGCGCCTACTACTGAAGGTTCATACTTCACAGCATCTACCAGGATGTCCAGCTCTTTACAACTTACTTCGTATTCTTTGCTCAGACCTTCATGGGTACGGAACATCTTTTTGCCTAAAGCCTGTATGTCACCGCGTTGCAGATCATTACAACCCTCCAGCAAACGCTGTATTTCTTCCACAACATATTTACATCTTGTATAGATCAATTGATCGTCTGGCAGAACATATTCATCCAGCATTTGCATGGTTACATCGCGCAGGCTGTTTACTTCAGGTTTATATTTTTTTATCCACTCAACACCTTGTTCACATTGTTGCCTTCTTGTATTGTATTCAGAGGAAGAAAGCGAATGTTTTACGTTTGTGTTCAGCAATAAAATTTTATACCCGTTTAATTCGAGCGGCACATATTCATAATCAAGCGAGCGGCAATCGAGTTTTATTACATAATTTTTTTTGCCAAACATTGAAGCGAACTGATCCATTATTCCACACATTACGCCGGCAAATGTGTGCTCTGCTTTCTGAGCCGCCTGCACCATTTCAAGCCTGGGCAATTGCAGCCCGAAGAGTTCGTTCAATGCAAAGGCTGTGGCGCATTCTACTGCAGCAGAAGAAGAAAGGCCGGCGCCAAGCGGCACATCGCCGTCAATGGCAAGATTAAAGCCCTGAATGGTATAACCGCGTTTCTGCAATTGGTCTGCTACGCCGAGAATATAATTCGGCCAGTGTTTTTCGGAAGGCGCAAGGGTATCAACAGTTACCACATGTGTCTCATCATAATCGGCAGCATACAAATGGATCTCGTTATCGTCACGCAACGATACGGCAACATAAATTGCTTTATCAATCGCAGCGGGCAATACGAAGCCTTCATTATAATCTGTATGTTCACCAATAATATTTATCCTTCCCGGCGATCGAACGATCAGCGGCGGAGATGACTGCGGATAAATGTTCCTGAATTGTTCTGCTATTTTTTGTTCCATCTTTAGTAAATCTTTTTTGCTGAAATAAGTCCGTAAATCATTACAAATAATATGACGCTGTTGCCAAAAAATAAACGGGCAAACATACACTATCATCATTATTTTGTACTGAAATAAAGATAAGTTAGCTAACATATTTGACATATTTGCTTTTACATCGTTGCAGGTGCATCATGAAATAAAAAAATGAGCAAATTTTTATAAAAATTGATACGTGCAGTTGAATTTGAACTGTTTAATGAAAAAGTTCTTAATAAAGATTTCCCGTAACAGAACTTCAATACAAAACAAACCGTAGGCTTTTTCTGAATAATACAGAAAATATTCCCATTATAAGTCATCTAAAGAAGCCTGGGTGATTTAGGTATTAATTTGAAAAAAATGGAACATAAAAATATTTGCTGAAGGATAATGTGTAACTGTAATGAAGCTTAACTGAATTGTATTTTATTTTTTTGTTGCTTCCTTATAGCGCTTCATTGCTTCCAAAAAATAATAATCTGCATAGGTTAGAGGCACATCCACTTCTGAATGTTGTGGCATATTTCCAACACTGTGTTGTAAAATAAATCCTCCGTTTGTACCGGTTACAGCTTTATAGCTTTCGCCGGATAATGTTTGCAGGATTGTTGTGGCAGCCGCCATATATTCTTTTGCGCTTTTTGCGTTTGCATAGCCGCTTAATTCAATAAAAGCTGAAGCCATTATAGCTGCTGCGGAAGCATCGCGCAATGCATCGGGAATGCCTGGCACATCATAATCCCAGTAAGGAATTTTATCTGCAGGCAGGTGATGATTGTTTAAAATAAAATGTGCAATGTGATTTGCCTGGTCTAAATATTTTTTGTCATGTGTTTCACGATACATCACTGTATATCCATACAAGCCCCAGCTTTGCCCGCGCGCCCATGCAGAGCTGTCTGCCGCGCCCTGCGCTGTTCTTTTTTGCTGTACCGCGCCTGTTGCCGGATCATAATTCAAAACATGATAAGAACTATAATCAGGCCTGAAATGATTCTTCATAGTGGTATTGGCATGTGTTACTGCTATTTTATAAAATGAAGAATCGCCGGTTGCTTTGGTTGCCCAAAACAATAATTCAAGGTTCATCATGTTATCAATGATCACTAAAAAATCAGATGGCTTTGAATCCCAGGATCTGATACAACCAACCGTTGGATTAAAACGCGTTGCCAGCGATCTTGCACTATTGATCAATATTTGTTTATATGCTTCATCTGAATCTAAACGCAATGCATTGCCAAAACTGCAATACATCATAAAACCAAGATCGTGCGTTGTTGTATTGAATTGCTCTTTTGCAAGTAAGCGCAACGTTCGTTTTGCTTCATTATATAAAACAGTATCTTTCGTTTGTTCGCAGATATACAATAAACTGCCGGGATAAAATCCGCTGCACCACCACCCCGGGCCACTCGTTCTTAATGTATCACGTTCAAATGTTTTTGGGAACTGACCGGCAGGCAATACTTGCATCATCAATTTGTATTGAGTATCTGCATCTTTAAAATTCTTATCAATTGTGCTGTTTAAATCTTTAACTGCAGTTGCACGTTGCTGTGATGAGCATGATAAGCAAATACCAATGCTGCTTATTAATAAAACAACCTGCAGTTGATATTTCATAGCGATTCTTTTAATGATTATAGTATGGGTGTTAGAAAATACCCGGCATATAAAAAAAGAGTACAAGACTCAACCCGGTATTGCAATGATACCAAAGAAAAGCATAAGCGCAATTGCCTTGTGTTTAAAAAACAAAGAGCTTTATCTATGACAAAGCTCTAAACAAAAAGACACAGAATCAGGAAATATTGTTTCTGTAATATTTGTATCTGAAAACAATGATGAGTGATGAACTCAGATCGTTAACAAAACTTAATTGCAATGAATACCGGAACAAAGGAGATAAAATGCCTTATAGAAAACCTAATTATACATGTAGTGGTATTGAGTTTTATCGCTCTCTGCAAAAGCAAAAGGATAAACCTCAGTATAGATTTTAAAATCAACGCAAGGGGAGAAGGGTTTAAATAAACGCGTAAATGAATTTTCTTTTTTAATCTTGCTTTTAAAAATGCCATCATGAAATTATTACCTGTTATAAAAATCTTATGCTTATATCTTATGATCTCTTTCTTATCTCAAAGAGTACAAGCACAGCAGATAGGCTTACAATTATACAGCCTGCGTGAACAATTTAAAACAGATGTGCCGGGAACGCTTGCACTCATCAAAAAATGGAACATACATGAGATAGAAGGCGGCGGCACTTATGGTTTGGGAATGGATGAATACAAAAAATTGCTTGCTGACAACCATTTAAACATGGTAAGTGCAGGTGTGGATTTTGACCAGCTTGCAAAAGATCCGCAACCTGCTATTGATGAAGCAAAAGCATTCGGTGCAAAATATATTGTATGTTTCTGGATACCGCATAACGGTACTGAATTTACAATTGATGATATAAAGAAAGCTGTTGATGTTTTTAATGCTGCAGGGAAAGTTATACAGGCAAATGGATTGAGTTTATGTTATCATCCGCACGGTTATGAATTCAGGCCTTATGAAAACGGAACATTGTTTGATTATCTTGTACAGCATACTGATGCTAAATATTTCAATTTTGAGATGGATGTTTTTTGGGTTAAAAACGCCGGGCAGGATCCTGTGGCTTTATTGAAGAAATATCCAAACCGTTTTTTGTTATTGCATCTTAAAGACAGGAAACCCGGCACTGAGAACAATCAAAACGGAACAGCAGATGAAGAAAGTAATGTTGTATTAGGACAAGGTGATGTAAACATTGCAGCCATTATGAAAGAAGCAAAAAAGACCGGCGTTAAACATTATTTTATAGAAGACGAATCTTCAAGACCGGTGCAACAAATTCCTGAAAGTCTTTCCTATCTCCATCAATTAAAATAATATCACAGGTAACTTAACCACCATTGAGTGTGTGTTCGCCTGTAATTATCAAACCATTTGCACGGTTTATATAAAACAGCAATTACAAAAAACCAGATCGCATATACAATGGGCAGATCAAACCCAAAATGTTGCGGTCTGAAAAAGAACGGAACGTTCGGGTCAATAATATCTTTTGAAGTATGGCCAGTTGCAAAGAATACGATCACGCAAAGAATATGGATCATATAGAAATGCAACACATAATAAAAGAAAGGCACTCTGCCATACATACTTAAAATGCTTGTGACTTTATTATTAGCTGTTTCAATCAATGAAAGAAAAATTAAAGCCGGCCCAATGGTCATGCTTAAATAACACAGCGACGGTGGATATTTTGTAGTGTTCAAAAAGGATAAAAGAGTATACAGGCCATTTTTTTGTGTTGACCAATAGCCTGGATCGCCATAAGCATTTATAAATCTCAATACAATAAAAAATATTGTCACCGCAATACCAATCATTAAAACAGTTTTTCTTCTTCTTATTGCATCAGAATTTTTTTTGTATAAAGTACCAAACCCATAACCTAAGAACATAACGCCCGTCCAGGGAAGAATTGCATACAGGTCCAAAACAAAACGTGATTGACCGTATTTAAATAATGTTCCTGATGCTGTAAAAAATAAACTCCATAAAACATGTGTTGCACCTTGTTGTGGCAATTGAACATAGTCAAGAATGTTATGGCCGAATGTTATGATACAACCTATCAGTATTATATATGTCATTGAAGTACGCACAAACAAGCCAAGAAAAACCATGCTCCATCCTGTTATCCATATCACCTGCAGAAAGAAAACATTATACAATGGGTTGAATGAGAAAGCCAGCGACATAACAACAAGTTCTATCAACACGAGCCACAAGCCCCGCTTTATTAAAAAAATGCTTAATTCTTTTTTTGTTTTGCGCTGACCTGCAAGAAAGGCAGACGCGCCTGATAAGAACACAAATGCCGGTGCGCAGAAATGTGTTATCCATCTTGTAAAAAATAATTGCGGTGTAGTTGTGGCAAGATTGGTTGGTATATCAGTCCATGCAGCAATATGAAAGAAGTCACGCACATGATCTATTGCCATAATAAGCATTACAACTCCACGCAATATATCTATTGATTGAATACGTTGCTTTGATTGTTGTATAGCAGCGGACATGACAAATGTTTTGGAAACAGAAAGATAATACTCTGTTTTCTTTTTAATAAATAAAACTTCAACGGTATTGTATATGTAAGCGTAGAATTTATGATTCCTTGTCTGATTCTTCCCGCAATGCTTTTTCATTCTTCCACCAACGATAGCCGATAAAACCGCCAACTGCAAAAGGTGTAAGCATTAAGTAAATAATGCCGCCGTTCAATCCTTTTATGAATGGTTTAATATTTTTTATTCATTGAAAAAACTGCTGTTGTAATCAACATTTATCATGCATGTAGTATTATGATATGGTGTTTTGATTTTTATATTTTTTAACTAAGGCTATAATAACCTCTGTCTTCTTTTATCATCATATTATAAACAAAAATGTCGCTTGAAAGTTTAGTGTAAATAAAATGTTTGCACGCCCTTTATTACAAAAAATAAAATAATGAATACATGAAAAAAATTTTATCACTCGTATTATTTACCGCTGCAATAATTTCTTTTTCATCCTGTATAAAAACAGTAAACGCTCCGCCTCCGCTGCCGGCAACAGATCCACTTGCAGGTTCGTGGTATCTGTATGATGCCTCTGAGTTTAATGGCAGCTCATGGTATTCATTTGACCCTGAAATTTACGGCGTACTTACATTTTATAATAATGGCAATGCTCAATACGATGATGGAAATGTTTTGATGCAAGGCGGTTGGGTTACGAATTATACTTCTGATGGTTATTATGATGAATACGGAAATTATTATAACGATGAACATGAAACCTTTCAGTGTTCTCTTACCGGCAGTGGCAGTAATTCCCTTTTCCTTTATTTTGATGACATAAGCTTTGCCGGGAATAACCAGTTTACAGGAACTTATTATACAGGCAAAAGTGTAGAGCGTTATACATTCAAACGATCTTATTAAAGCGCTGATTTCATCAAACAAAGAAGCCGCCTTAAAGCAGGCGGCTTCTTCTTTGAAAGCACTAATGTTATTTAATCAATTGTTATTTCAAACTTATTTCAGTACAACAAATTTTGTACTTGAAATAAGTATTCCATCCTGTTCAACACTTATTATATAATTACCACCTTTAAGTAAAGATGAACTATTAAAACTATAAGTGTATTTACCGGATTGTTTATTTCCTACATTAATTGTTTGTGCAAGTTTACCGGAATTCATATCTGTAATTTTTAAAACAGTGTTACCTGTTCTCTGCAACTCATAGTTTACCAATGCAGAACCCACTACAGGATTAGGTGATACTTTAAGCTCAGCCTCATGAACATCTTTATCAGCAACAATAGAAGAAGCTGTGCCTATGCCAATTGCATAAAATGCATCTTCAACAGATTTTACAGCCTGTGATGAAGCGCCGTAAAGATCAGTTGCTGCGCTTATACAGGCTGTTCTCCAATCGCTGTACACTGCATTCGGGAAAAGATAAACGGTTTCGGTTCTGTAAATAATAAATGCGGCTTTTGTGCCGATTGCTTTTACAGTATATGAATTGCCATTATCGTTTGTGCCGCTGCCGCCTTCAACCAAAAGATAATACATGTAATTGCCAATACCGCTATTGGTATGTACGCCGCCGTTATCATTAAAAACTGAATTTATCCAATACTGGCCTTTATAAGTATTTGGCTGATGTTCCAATTTTGGATTTGACATATCGCGGATGATCCAGTTCATATCATTACTTAACTGCCAGTTAATGTCGTTGTGTTTTGTATAGAACTGAACATTCTTTCCCATGATATCGCTCATGCTTTCATTAATAGCGCCGGGCTCTTTCTGGTAAACAAGCGCTGATGTTGTTTGTGTAACACCATGTGTTAATTCATGGCCTGTAACATCAATGCCTGTAACGCCGCCGGCTTCACCGGTTGAACGTTTATTAAAGTTCATTGAACTGCCATCCCAGAACGCATTGTCAATATAAGTAGGATCGTTTACATAACTGGTTAATGCAGTTCCGTTTCCATCATAACTATTTCTATGAAATACTTTTGAATAAAAAGTATAGGTTGATGAAACGCCAAAGTGTGCATCCATTGCTGCCTGGTCAAAGCCTGTAAGACTCCAGTTAGATGAAGTGCTGGTATAATCATTACCGCGTAAACCGCTTTCACCATGCAGTGTAATAACACCATTGCCTTTTGTAAGATCTCTGAGGCGATAAGTACCGCCATTCAGATCGCTGTGAATGGTTTGCGTGCCGCTCCAGTAAGTATTGGCAGTACCAACTGCATCAGAAGTATTGATGATATCATTTTTGCCGAGCACCTTGCCTGTTTTTGCATCAACATAATAATCAGCGCGGCTTAATGGCTGATGCGCATACACATCTACTTTATAAGCCAAAGTAAGATTTGCAGGGTTAAAGCTTTCATCTGCGGTGTTGTTATTATACCAAACAAGTTTTGCTGCAGGATAATAAGTGGCTTTGTTATCTTTCACCTGGTTCTTAAGGCTCTGTTCCATTTCTTTATTCTGCCACATATATTCTTTTGCGCCAACATATTTGATTGCAATATCTACTGCATCTTTTTGCTGTATAGCGGCAACAGAAGAGGCACTTTTTAAGCCTGAGGGAAGATCGGTTATGATTTCACCGCTTAAACCTGTGGCTTTACCTGATTTTGTTTGAACAATGTACATAGAACCTTCGATGGGAATGCCTTTGTAGGTTTGACAGAACCTGTAGTTTACCTGCCCGAGATCATCGCTTTCAGATTTGATGAGCGATAGCTTTAGTGCATCATCAAAATTGAAAACAGCATTTGCAAGCGCGTCAGAAAAATTAACCTGCTGGCTTGCATTTAATTTTACAAAATGTTTACTTAAACCGTTTTCGCCGCGAATAGTTTCGCGCATGGAGTTTTGCGCGTTTGCTGCTACAATCATACAAATGGAAACAAATAGTAGAACTGACTTTTTCATTTGATTTGTTTTTTTGTGAGAAGATAAATAGATAATAATGAAATGGTTTTTCTTAGTGCTTTCCTCCGCAATATATAAAATAATTTTTTTGAGATCAACGGCTCTTTGAACAATTAATTATAAAACATACTGCTGGTTACACTTCACCTAAAAAAATAATTTCTATTTTTAATAAAATATCAAACTATGACATTAACGGGATTCTTATTATTGTTATTGATAGCAGCTATATGCGGCGGCATCGGGCAGGCACTTGCAGGCTATAGTCTCGGTGGTTGCTTCGTTTCAATAATTGTTGGGTTTATCGGCGCTTACATTGGTGTTTGGATAGCAAACAGATTTGGTTTTCCACCTATCTTTCAAATCACTATTCAAGGCCAGCCTTTTCCTGTTGCGTGGGCAGTAATTGGTTCTGCTATTTTTACTTTTATTATTGCATTGCTACGCAGAATTTTTACAGGGCGGTCATGATGGCTATTCTTTCATCATAACAGCAGCCATAAATGCAACAACGATTTAATCCTGCTTGATTACTTCATGATAATATTTACAAACAGGCGTCATTAAACATTCATCGCATTTAGGAGTTGGCCTGCATATTTCTCTTCCTAAAAAAGACATTGCCATGCCCGCATCCCATTCATTCTTTGGCAATACATCCATCATTTGCTTTTCTATTTTTTTAGGATCAGCACCTGTGGCAATCCCTAATCTTGGTGCAACACGTACTGTATGCAGATCAACCATTATACCTTCCGGTTCTTTGCCGCTTTCACGCAAAATAACATTTGCAGATTTTCTTCCGATGCCCGGCAATATAGTCAGCTCATCATGTGTATAAGGAATATTTTTATCAGCCTTTATTGTTTGCGCTATTTGCAATAACCATTTTGCCTTGTTTGCCGAATTGCGCACATCATTTATGTGTGCGTGCAAGTCTTTTTCTGTTGTTTTTGATAAAGCAGTCATGTTGGGGAATGCTTCAAAGAATACAGGTGCAATTTTATTGATGTGCTTATCCGAATCCTGCGCCGACAAAACAACCATCACTATCAGTTGATAAGTGCTCTTATAATCTAAAGGATGTTTTGTGT
The DNA here is from genome assembly GCA_013289015.1 of Bacteroidota bacterium. Classification (GTDB taxonomy): domain Bacteria; phylum Bacteroidota; class Bacteroidia; order Chitinophagales; family Chitinophagaceae; genus Parafilimonas. The sequence continues at coordinate 15,401 of JABDAV010000089.1, forward strand.
TTTTGTATTTCTTTAATAAAGGCTTTATTGCTTCGGGCCAGTTAACGCCAGGATAGCTTTGCATGCTGAATAATTTGCCATAAATCTAAAAAAGATTAAGGCATTTATAAAACCCTTTTATATCTGTGCAGAAATTGTGTACTCAAATATTTTAAAGCTTTTGATGATGAGATGCCCGGTCAGGCCGGGCATGACGGGAAGGAAT
>JABDAV010000090.1:0-933 GCA_013289015.1 Bacteroidota bacterium
GCGCACAAGCTGAACATTACAACCAGTGCTACCATGATGTTTGGCCATGTGGAAACCATGGAAGAACGCTTTATACATCTGGCGCGCATACGTGAAGTACAGGCAATGAAACCTGAAAATGCAAAAGGCTTTCTGGCTTTTATTCCATGGACTTTCCAGGATGTTGATACATTGCTTGCACGCATTCGCGGTGTGCACAACCTTACAACTGCTGAAGAATATATAAGAATGATTGCGATGAGCCGTATCATGTTGCCCAACATAAAAAATATCCAGGCAAGCTGGCTTACTGTTGGTAAACAAACGGCACAGCTTTGCTTACATGCCGGCGCGAATGATTTTGGAAGCATTATGATTGAAGAAAATGTAGTGAGCGCCGCCGGTGCTCCACACCGGTTTACTTATAGAACCATACAAAAAGCTATAAAAGAAGCAGGATTTGAGCCACAGTTGCGCAACCAGCAATATGAATGGCGTGAAATTCCTCAAATGATAGTGGAACAGGTAATAGATTATTAAGGCTATCTATCAGTCGATGTGTTCAGAATTCTCCTCCACCGGCTATTTTCGATTCAAAATATACCCTGGAGTTCCTCCACTATATATTTCTCCATTCAAAATGCCTTATTAAATAAAGAAATCATTCTCCTTTTTCTTTTTATTACGATAAATAACCCGTTAACCAATTCTTCAATTTAAATTTTTTTGTATGAAAGCACCTTCTTCGTTCAGAAGCCTGTGGCAGTGGTATAAACCATATTTTGTATTAATGCTGCTTCTGATGGTTGTAATGTTTTCCGGTTGTTCCAATGAAACTATCTTCCAGTCAAATTTAGATTCCACTCCCTTAAATACTTCACCGGCGCATACACAGCAGGTAGGTACGATAAATATTGACGGACCTTCCGGCGCAGCCATGGTTGTGTCTTCTCC
>JABDAV010000090.1:943-15433 GCA_013289015.1 Bacteroidota bacterium
ACAAAACGGCCAGCAATCTGTTTCAGGTGTACAATGTAATTTTTCAAAGTTCATCGGAGATGGAAAATATACCTTTTCATCATTGTTGTACATACCTTCCGGCAGCGGGCTTGTAACTATACAGTTTGAAACCTTTGGCCAGCCAATAAGCACTTACACTAATTTTCTTCACATTGATTTTACGCAGGACAATAAAGTGCGTATAGATGATAACGACGATACAAAATTCGGCAGCTTTCAACGCAACCAGGCGTTTATGGTGCAGGTATCGCTTGATATTAATGCCACAGAACCTAAAGTGCATATTGCATTGGGTGGTACTGGTGCTACGGGCGAAGCAGATTACAGCATTCAGCCACCTTTAAGAATGTTTGCACATCAGTTCGGTGCTGTCAGGCTTTGGATGGGTTTTCCCTGGACGGGCAGTTTTGATGCCAACACTATTGTGGTTACGCACCAACTGAATAATTAAACAAAAGTTACAAAGCAAGTAGTTTTGGTATAAGATAGAATAAGATAAGTCACGCATTGGTTCCTGCGGGACTGTTATTTTATCAGTTAACTGTCTTCAAAAAAGCATCAACTTTAGCAGCACATTCTCTGCCTTCTGTTATAGCCCAAACAACCAATGACTGGCCCCGGCGCATATCACCCGCGGCAAATATTTTTTTATTATTGGTCTGATAAGCTTTGTTGTCTGCCTTTACATTCTTTCTTTCATCAACATCAATCTTCATATCGGCAAGCATGCCTTCATATTGCGGATGTACAAAACCCATCGCCAGCAAAACAAGTTCGCAGGGAATTTCTCTTTCTGTTCCTTTCGTTTCTTCAAATCCCGCTGCACGGCCATCTTCTCCTGATTTCCATTCAAGATCAACCAGTTTCAAAGTGCATAAGTTGCCTTGTTCATCATGCATAAATTCTTTGGTAGCAACAGACCATGCTCTTTCGCAGCCTTCTTCATGCGAAGAAGTTGTTTTTAAAAGCATAGGATAAGTTGGCCAGGGCATTTGATGTGTTCTTGATTTTGGAGGTTGTGGTAATAATTCCAGTTGCGTAATGCTTTTTGCGCCTTGTCTTTTAGAAGTGCCGATACAGTCACTGCCTGTATCACCGCCGCCAATCACTACAACATTTTTACCGTAAGCATTTATAATTTCAGGATAGATGTTACTTTCAATTTCTCCATTGGCAAAAGGATTTTTCTCTGCATTGAATTTATTCTGTTGTTTCAGGAATTCCATTGCATAATGCACACCCTTTAATTCACGGCCTTTTACCGGTAAATTTCTTGGAACGGTTGAACCTCCGGCAACAACCACCGCATCGTAATTATCAAGAATATCTTTAACAGGAACATTTACACCTACATTGGCATTGCATTCAAACACAATGCCTTCTTTCTCCATGAGCTCAAGCCTTCTGTCAATCACCCATTTTTCGAGCTTAAAATCCGGGATACCGTAACGCAATAAACCGCCGGGCGCGTCATCTCTTTCATATACGATAACAAGATGCCCGGCATAATTAAGTTGTGCAGCAGCAGCAAGGCCCGCAGGACCGGAGCCAATCACAGCTACCTTTTTACCAGTTCTTATATTTATTTTTTTAGGCTGAACAAACCCTTTATCAAACGCAATTTCTATGATATGCTTCTCAATTTCTTCAATAGTTACCGGCGGCTGGTTAATGCCCAGTACACAAGCGCTTTCGCAGGGTGCAGGACAAATTCTCCCCGTAAATTCAGGGAAGTTATTGGTTGCTGATAGTATCTCATATGCTTCCTTCCAGCTCTTGCGGTATACAGCGTCATTAAATTCAGGAATGATATTACCCAGAGGGCATCCGCTATGACAAAACGGAACACCACAATTCATACAACGTGCAGATTGATGGTTCAATTCAGTATCATCAAACCTGTTCACGAACTCATGAAAACTTTTAAGTCTTTCTGCTACCGGCACTTTGGTTGGAGCTTCCCGGTCAAATTGCAAAAATCCTGTTGGATTACCCATTTTACTCTAAATGTTTTATTTTCTGCTTTATTAACTAAAATGCATTGATGTAAGCTGATCAAACTTGCTGATGTTGCATGCGAAGCTTTCGTTCTGTAAGCACTTTTTTATAATCTTTCGGAAATACTTTTATGAAATTCTTCAACTGGTTATCAAAATCTTCCAGCATAAATCTGGCAACAGTACTGCCTGTATTAAGATAATGTTTATGGATGAGTTCTTTTAAAGCGGATTCATCTTCTTCACCAACCGGGTCAAGGTCTATCATTTCCATGTTACAGTTAGAGGCAAAATTTCCTTTCACATCATACACGTAAGCAACACCCCCACTCATACCGGCTGCAAAATTTTTACCTGTATCGCCAAGAATAACTGCAACACCTCCCGTCATATACTCACAACCATGGTCGCCAACGCCTTCCACTACTACAGATGCACCCGAGTTACGTACACAAAAACGTTCGCCTGCTTTACCGCGAATAAATACTTCACCGTCTGTAGCGCCATATAAAGCCACATTACCAATGATAATATTTTCTTCGGGAACATAAGTTGAATACTGCGATGGATAGATGATAAGCCTTGCACCGCTTAACCCTTTACCAAAATAATCATTTGCATCGCCTTCCAGTTCGAGCGTTACGCCTTTTGTATTAAAGGCGCCGAAACTTTGACCTGCAGTTCCCTTAAATTTAAAATGAATGGTATCCTCAGGAAGACCGGCTGCTTTATGCACTTTGGTAATTTCATTTGAAACAATGCTGCCTGTTGCGCGATCGGTATTTTTTATATCAAATTCTGCATACACTCTTTCCTTGTTCAGGATGGCCGGCTGTGCTTTTTCAAGCAGCTTCCAATCCAGCACATTTTCGAGCATATCATCCTGTTTTTCGCTGCAATACACTGCTGCATTTAACGGAGCAGGAGCTTTATACAATATAGCAGACGCATCAATGTGTTTGAATTTCCAGTGACTGATATTATCTCGCATCTCAAGATAATCTGCCTGGCCGATCATTTCGTTCACTGTTCTGAAGCCAAGCTCTGCCATGATCTCCCTTAATTCCTGTGTGATGAATTTGAAGAAATTAATTACATGTTCAGGATCGCCGGTGAATCTTTTGCGCAGGGTTTCATCCTGCGTTGCTACACCAACCGGGCAAGTATTGAGATGACATTTACGCATCAGGATACAGCCTTCAACCACCAGTGCTGCTGTAGCAATTCCCCATTCTTCAGCGCCAAGCAAGGCGGCAATGGCAATGTCTTTACCAGTCTTCATCTGGCCATCTGCCTGCACCACAACACGGTCTCTCAGCCTGTTTTTCACCAACGTCTGGTGTGTTTCAGCCAATCCTAATTCCCATGGTAAACCTGCATGGCGTATAGAGCTCACGGGCGAAGCACCGGTACCGCCATCGTGGCCGGCAATTAAAACCACATCGGCCTTTGCCTTAGTAACGCCTGTTGCAATAGTGCCAACACCGGCTTTACTCACCAGTTTTACACTCACTCTTGCTTTGCGGTTTGCATTTTTAAGATCGAATATTAACTGCGCCAGATCTTCAATTGAATAAATATCATGATGGGGGGGCGGTGAGATCAAACCAACGCCTGGTGTAGCGTGGCGGATCCTTCCAATCCAGTCATCTACTTTATGACCGGGTAATTGACCACCCTCTCCCGGTTTTGCACCCTGCGCCATTTTTATCTGGAGCTCATCTGCTTCAGTAATATAATAACTTGTTACACCAAAACGGGCTGAGGCAATTTGTTTGATGGCGCTGCGCATTAAATCGCCGTTAGGCAATCTTGTATAACGAACATCATCTTCCCCGCCTTCACCGGTATTGCTTTTACCGCCAAGACGGTTCATGGCAATAGCGAGTGTTGTATGCGCTTCCCATGAAATGGAGCCAAAACTCATGGCGCCGGTCGCAAAACGCCTGTAAATATTTTCTGCAGGCTCTACTTCATCAATTGAAATAGACGGCCTGTTCTTTTTAAACTTAAACAAGCTGCGTAATGTGCAGGCTTTTTCGCTCTGGTCGTTTACAGAGGCTGAATATTTTTTAAATAAGCCGTAATCGTTTCTTTTGGTGGAATACTGAAGTAAATGTATGGTTGTTGGATTGAACAAATGAAACTCTCCCTTTGCTCTCCATTGATATATTCCACCTACTGGAAGGCGTTCGCTTAGATTTTCCTTTTTGCTGAATGCATAGAAATGTTTCGCCAGCGCTTCATTGGCAATCTCATCAAGACCCATCCCTTCAATGCGCGAAATAGCGCCCGTGAAATAATTATCGACAACCTCCTTGTTTATACCAAGTATCTCGAATATTTGTGCACCCTGGTAAGACTGCAGTGTAGAGATACCCATTTTTGAAAATACTTTCAGCAAGCCATCATTCACTGCCTTAATATAATTCTTCTTCAATTCTTCATCACTCATATCCTGTGTCAACTTGCCATTCTCGCGCATATCTTTTATAGAAGATAATGCGAGGTAAGGATTAATGGCTGTAGCGCCAAACCCGATCAGGCAGGCAAAATGATGTACTTCCCAAATATCGCCGGCCTCTACAATAATTCCAACCTGGCCGCGCAGGCCTTTCCTGATAAGATGATGATGTACTGCTGCTGTCGCAAGCAAAGAAGGAATGGGTGCATGTTCTGAATCAATCGCACGATCCTGTAATATCAACACCTTAAAATCATCGTACACAGCGTCTTCCGCGTACCTGCAAAGCCTTTTTAAGGCGGCTTCCAAAGAACCGGCATTACCGTCTGCCCTGAAATAGCATTGCAATGTTTTTGCCTGGAACATGCCTGTATCAATACTGCGTATCTGTTCCAGTTCAAAATCTGTAAGTACAGGTTGTTTTAATGAAACACTGTGGCAGGCCAACGGGTTTTCAATCAATATATTTCCAATATTGCCAACGAAAGTACGCAGCGACATCACCAACCTTTCACGGATAGGATCTATCGGCGGATTTGTAACCTGTGCAAACAGCTGTTTAAAATAAGAGCTGAGGTGCTGCGGTTGATCACTTAAAATAGCCAGCGGAATATCTGTACCCATTGAACCAATAGGCTCTTTGGCGGTAACAGCCATCGGCGCAATGATGTTATCCAGTTCTTCTGAAGTATAACCGAACGCTTGCTGGTATTTGAAAACCTGGTCGTGTTTTAGTTGTGAGAATGTAACACGCGGTTCGGGTAATTCTTCAATCCGGATCTTATACTTGTTCAGCCATTCATGATAAGGTTGCTGCGAACAAATATCTTTTTTCAATTCATCATCGCTTATTATCTTTCCTTTTTCAAGATCAACGATGAACATTTTACCGGGCTGTAATCTTCCTTTTTCAATAATTAATGCGGGATCAACAGGGAGCACACCGGTTTCAGAACCCATGATCACACGGCCATCAGAAGTAACACAATAGCGGGAAGGGCGTAACCCGTTGCGGTCAAGCGTTGCACCGATAATATTTCCATCGGTAAATGTTATAGATGCAGGCCCGTCCCATGGTTCCATAAATGCAGAATGAAATTCATAGAATGCTTTTTTGATAGCATCCATTTTCTCATCCTGGTCCCAGGCTTCCGGTATCAGCATCATCATAACATGAGGTAATGAACGGCCGCACAATGTGAGCAATTCTATCATGTTATCCAAACAGGCAGAATCACTCTGTCCCTCTGTTACTATCGGCAATAAAAGATCCATCTCCTCTTTGGAAAAATAAGGCGAGATGAACGATTTACCGCTTGAACGCAACCAGTTAAGATTGCCCTGCAACGTATTTATTTCGCCATTGTGAGCGATAAAACGAAATGGCTGCGCAAGTTTCCATGAGGGAAATGTGTTGGTGGCAAAACGTGAATGAACAAGCCCGAATGCGCTTTTCAGTTTTTCGTTAGTGAGATCAGGAAAATAGTTGCGTACCTGCATGCTGGTAAGCTGCCCTTTGTACACAATAGTTTTATACGATAATGATGCAATATAAAAACCTACATCATTTATACCAATGGCTTTATTTATAAGATGCGTTGAATAATTACGCAATATGAAAAGCTTTCTTTCAAACACTTCTTTATCATCAATGTGATTAGGGCATTTAATAAAAACCTGCTCCATATGCGGCTCTACGCTTAATGCCATAAAACCTATCTCAGCATCGTTTACAGGAACTTTCCGGTAACCAAGAATCTTCAGGTTAAGTTCATCGGCACATTTATCGAAAAGTCTCCGTGACTCATCATAGAAATGTTTATCCTTGGGAAAGAAAATAACGCCAACGCCATACCTGCCATATTCGGGCAGTGCTATTCCAATTTTAGAACATTCATCCACAAAGAATTCATGGGGCATTTGAATCATTATGCCAGCGCCGTCGCCGGTGTTGTTTTCACAACCGCAGGCGCCGCGATGTTCCATGTTTTCAAGCACCGTAAGCGCATCCGATATCGTTTGAAAAGATTTGTTTGCTTTAATGTCGGCAACAAAACCAACTCCACAGGAATCATGTTCAAACGAAGGATCGTATAAACCATTATTACTTGCCATAGGCACATGTATTTACAGAGTTATTCAACAATAAATTTAAAAAAATAATTTATAATGGCAGGCAAGGGAGACAAGATAATAAAATCACTTATTAACATGTGTTAGTTTTTGCAATAAACTTTTCACAGGTATAACAGCAGGCCGTTTTTATAACAACCTGAAAACAGAAATATTCATCGCAAACAAGTTTTCTACGATCAAAAGATGATCGCGCATCATTTCTCTTCTTTTAAAATAAAGCTTATTCGCCCGTTTGTTTCTATAAATGCGGTATCTATTTCGGCAAGCGTAAGTTTTTTTGTTTCAAGCCTTAGACTCTCGTGCAGATCATTTTCGCTCATTCCCGTTTTTTCGAGATTATTATTAATGATAGCACCCTGCTGGTATAACTTCATATAAACACCTTTTACCAGGTACTCAAACTTTTTACTTTTTACAGAAAGCCATGCCAGCAAACGATGAACGCCAACAATTACAATACAGGCAGCCAGTGTGGGGAAATACGGGGAAGCTCCTACAACCCCTCTTGCTATTATTTCGCCTAACATAATGGTAACAATACTGTCGAATGCCGAGCGTTTGGCAAAAGTGCGCCTTCCTGCAATGCGTATCAATATAAGCAATAGAATAAATGTAACAAATGCGCGCATACACATTTGCAGGGTATCAAGATCCTGCCCATGGCCAAAAAGAAGATCAATCGAATTCATATGTATATTGGTTTATAAGTTTTAATGCCTGTATAGAGTTAAGCTTTTTCAGCGGCCTGAATTTTTTACCCTGAAGATCGTTATAAGTGATGAAGAAAATTACCAGGTCATCCAACATCTTTTTTGGAAGTTCTTTTAATTCTTTAATAGTTGCAAACAATTGGGAAGCCAGCGGTATAGCAATAAACCGGTCATTGCGAAAGATTTTGCCTTCTTCGGTTTGTTCTGCTGTAATACAGCCGATGATCCTGCAATCCATAACACAACCGGTGAAGCTGTTCACTTCAGATATAACAATAACATCCAGCGGGTCATCATCTCCACCTTTGGTGTTGGGAATAAAACCAAAATCAAAAGGAAACGCCATTCCCATGGGTAATAGCTTCTTTAATTTGAACCATTTGTTTACCGGGTCATAATTAAATTTTGCAATGCTGCCTTTTGGCGTTTCTATAATGATAGTGATGATCTGCATTTTTATGATTGATCATCAAAAATAAAGCCCTGCTAAATAAGCAGCGCTTTTCGTTTTATTGACTATGTGACAGCCAATACCTGGACTAACTTAATTTCCTAAATTACAACACTTCACAATATTTGAATTCAATATCGGTTTGCCTATGAGTACATGGTTAGCAAGTGCAGCCCGCAATATATGCTGGAGATTTTTTTATATACAGACCCCCTGGTTTCATTTAAATAAATTTATGCGATCACGTAAAATGACAGGCTGTTATACCAGCAATAAATCTGTAAATTATATAACTCTTACATGAAATTATGTAAGTGCTGATTTTATAAAAGTCTCAATTTTACCCAATGAAGCATCCCGGTGCATTTTCCTTTATAAACCTGGTTTAAAGCTTGTAAAACTTATGAAAGCAGATGAAACTGAAAAATTGAAGGCTGAACTTTTTTTGCAGGAACAGCTATATCAAACGGAGATGCGGCGTGAACAAAGATTTGAAAAGTTGAAAGCATTGAGGCAAAAAATAAATCTTTTAAAGCTGGCACTGTCGAAAGATAACGAAAATTCAGATTAGCGTGAAAACGCCTGAAATTATATAAACCCCTTTTTTTAACCGGAACTCTTCGATGGTAAGTCTTCGCTGCAACTAAAGTATATAACTCTTACACAATCCTCCCAATCACATCTATCAATATCTGCTTTACATTATCCGCATTCTGATGGAATGTCTTTAAGATCTCTTCCCAGGAAACAGGCGCTTCATCCTCTTTCCAGCAGTCATAATCCGTACTCATTGCAATGGCGGCATACGGTATTTTTAATTCGTTAGCCAAAGCGGCTTCAGTGGCCACAGACATATTAATAACATCTGCCCCCCAGCGCTGGAACATTTTTGATTCGGCTTTGGTGGAGAAACGGGGGCCTTCAATAGTAACAACCGTTCCCTTAGGATGAACAGGAAAATTCAATTGGGTGGCTGCGGCGAAAAATAGCTCCCGCAATGTTTCATCAAACGGTGTGGCCATTGGCGCATGCACTATGCCGTTTTCAAATTTGTCAGCGTATGTGTTGATCCTGTGTTTGGTAAAATCAATAAACTGATCCAATACCACAAAATGCCCGCGGCCAATTTCTTCTTTTAAACTGCCACAGGCTGTAGTAGCTATAATATGCGTTACGCCGGCTTCTTTTAATGCATATAAATTGGCGCGGTAATTAACTTCAGTGGGAGAGTACTGATGGTGTTTGCCATGGCGGGAGATCAATACCACCTCTTTCTCATTGATGATCCCATGTTTTAATACCGATGTGGGTTTGCCGTAAGGGGTGGCAACTTCTTCTTCACGAACATTACTTAATATTTGCGGATCTTCCAACCCGGAGCCGCCAATGATCCCGATCTTTATCATAAAAGTTTATAATTTAACGTGAATTCGAAATAAGAAATTTGAACTCTTGTTGAATAATATGCTATTTGTTTTTTGGTACGAAGTCAGACCGTCACCTCGACGTGAGGAGAGGTCTCCCGAATTTTTGAGTGGTTAAATATCGGGAGATTTCTCTCCTGGATGCTTTCGGAATCGAAATGACGCGTGCCTCATAGCTTATTCCGAATTCACGTTAGTTTATTGATCAAAATATTTCCTGCTTCCTCAAGGTCTTTTCCAAAACTGATGATGCCTTCCTTATGTCCGCCCATTACCAATATTTTTTCTTTACTTAATGCGGTTTCATCAAACAATCTTTTTATTTCATTCGCCATTCCAGGTGTGCCGTAGGAAATGCTTTCACTGCTCGTAGGAACATGATGCATAAGCCTGTTCCATACATCCAGGCTGTGTATATGAATAACTGCATTGGTTGCTGCAGAACATTCATATATCAACGCATGCGTAAGCGATTCCGAGGAAGCTTTCAGAGGGCCTGTGCAGGTTACACTGTTTGTGCTGAGATCATAATTGGTAACCAGCGAATAATGTGATTCGGTTAATGTTGCTAATCCGCCGGTAGCAGTGCCGGATATCAAAAATGTTTTCTCACTGCATCGCATGCTGATATTTCCAAAGCCAATACCATCAGGATACACGCCGATCAATCCTCTTTTATACATGATCTCACGCCACACATTTAATGCAGCAACTTTATCTGGTGGAATATCATTCGACAGGATCCAGTTGCAGTTGAATTTTATATAACCTTCATCCATATTATTTTTTTTCAGGAAATAAATTAAGGATGCTTTCTTTATTGGGCTCGCAAATACCTCTTTCGGTAATGATGCCTGTGATCAGCCTTGCAGGTGTTACATCAAACGCATAATTAGCGGCCTTGCTGGTAAAAGGTGTGAGTAACACTTTTTTTATCTCACCATCACAGAGCCCTTCCATATATTTTACCTCATCGCCATTTCTTTCTTCAATAACTATTTCTTTCAGACCATCTTCCATTTGCCAGTCGATAGAAGAAGAGGGAAGCGCTGCATAAAAAGGTATGTTGTTGTCGTGAGCAGCCAGGGCTTTCAGGTAGGTTCCAATCTTGTTGGCTACATCGCCCGTATAGGTGGTCCTGTCTGAGCCTACGATCACCATATCCACCAAACCATGCTGCATAAGGTGCCCGCCGGTGTTGTCGGCGATAATGGTATTGGGAACGCCGTGTTGCGCCATTTCCCATGCTGTTAAACTGGCTCCCTGGTTTCTCGGGCGCGTCTCATCAACCCATACATGTACATTAATACCCTTGTCATGCGCGGTGTATATAGCTGAACTCGCAGAGCCATAGTCTACAAATGCCAGCCATCCTGCGTTACAGTGTGTAAGTATATTTACAGTGCCTCCGTTTTTAGTTTCACTTATTGCTTCAATTAATTTCAATCCATGTTCACCGATGCGCCTGCAATGTTCAGCATCTTCATCAGCAATTTCATTAGCAATGGTAAAGGCGATGTTTATTTTTTCCCGGATCGTATTTCCATTTTGTATAGCATCCAGTTGTTTGTTTACTGCCCATGCCAGGTTTACAGCGGTCGGACGGGTGGATTTTAATTGCTCTGCCGCAAGTAAAATATATTGATCAAAAGCATCGTTTCCCGGTGCTTCAAGCGTGGCTAAATACATCCCAAAACCCGCTGCAGCTCCAATTAATCCTGCGCCTCTTAAGTGCATATCTTTAATGGCTGTAGCCATTTGATCAACGGTTTCCAGTTCTTCAATAACAAACTGGTGAGGCAAATGGCGCTGGTCTATGATCTGAATTACTTTTTCATCGCCTGGTTTTACCCAGATAGTCCGAAAAGCTTTCCCGTTAATGTTCATGGAATGATTTTAAGTAACGGGTCAAATATAAGAAGTAAGACCTGAGATGTTGCAGGGGATTGCAGTTGTATCCTCATCGCGAAGCTATATGAAGTGGACAGAGATTTTGTTGTGTGATGATCTGCGTTAACTAAATGAACCGAAGGTTGTTTTATAGAGCCTGCTGCGACAAAACTATGCACCCGCGGGATAGCGTAGCCGTTCTGCTGTCAGTTGGTTGATATATGCAACTAATGAAACCCCTCTATCCCGGTTATCTTTTAAAACATGGGAAGAAAACTACAGGTTCACTATACAACAGGCGGCTGAGGAAGCCGGCTGCGGTAGTATCAACAATATAGATGCTGAACTGTCTGGCACCCTGTTTAAAAAAACCATAACACCCCCGGCTATAAAACATTTGCTATTTTAGAACTAGACACCTCCATACTTCCTCCGTACCTGCGCCATACCTCCTCCATACCTGCACCATATTTACTGCGTGGTCTTTGTCTTATCCTGGATCATTAATATGTATGGGCGCGCCTGATGCTCCTTTCGCCATAGCTATTTTTACACTCATGGACAGGATTAAATTAATTCATTATTAATTATTGTTTTCTATGAGCTTATCACCTTCATGCGCTCCTGGTTTTCCCCCGGATTCTTTATATTCCCTGAAGCGCGGGGAGAACATTGCGGCTTTATATATCGTATGTTGCAATATAAAATAATTTCTGCTGCGGCTTATAATGTATATGAAAAGTAAGGTATATCCAATGAACTTTATCCTGCTAACCACAATGTCCTTTCCTATGGCACTAAGCTTTGCTAAAGTAACATTATGAGAAGTGAATATACGGAAGAACGAAGAACATTCTGTGGAGAGCCGGGAATTTATTGCTTTTCAAACTTAAGCTGCGCAACAATTATTTTATCTGAAACAGCTTTTACATAATACACACCACTTCTTAAATACTGCACATTGAACCGGTAAGAAGCCGCAGTATGTATTTGTTTTGTTACCATTATATTACCTTTATCATCTGTAAGAAAACAGGATATAAAACCTTTCTTTGAGCGCCTACAAGTGCTTCTTCTTTTACCCAGTGACTTTTAACAGATTCCTGAGACCAGAGCACAATAATGCATTTTGCACTATCTAACTCACTTTGTAAAACATCTGTGAATTGTTCACGAATACCAATATGCTGATCCCAAAAAACCGACCAGCCTTTTTCTGCGAATGCGATAGCTAATATTTTAGCCTTATCCCGGTCAGCGCTGGTGTAACTAATAAATATATCGCTCATATTATTTTATTTAGGAGCCGGTAAATAACTATGCTCCTTCTTTATATAAAAATTGCAAACTGCTAAATTTGTTTTTTAGGTCTCAGAAGCTGTTTAAAAATGATTTCAAATATTTCGTATGCAGATATTTTTACCACAATAGATACATAGAAAATGTACACATAGCTAAGTCTATGTGATCCCTATGTGCCTGTGATCTATGTGGTTCAAATGCATATTGTATTCATTTTCTTATAAAGACGTTTCCAAACTATAAATTTAAACAGCTTCTCAGAAGTATAAGTAAAATAATTCGTGCGGACAGAACCATGGCAGTATGAAGTTTAAAAACTTCATTATTGATTACATTGCCTAAGGCTGAATAAAAGTCATAAACTTTAACATAGATGCGGTGAGTTGCAAACTTCAACAAGAACCCCGAATACTTCGCCGGGTTGGGGATTGCAGGCATGCCGCATGATAAAAATGCCCCGTATCAATTAACTTTATGCAAATGAAAAAACACTATACAATGAAAGTATTACCGTGGCCGGAACTCAACTTTAATAAATGGAAAGACACCCTGCTCACGCTGCAGCTTTTTACACAGATTGTTGGTAAAATAAAACTCAGGTCTATACCATGGACCAATCATTCATGGCATGTTGCGTTGTATGTTTCAGCACGGGGTTTAACTACAGGCAGCACGCCCTATCCTGCAGGTATATTCGAGATAGAATTTAATTTTCTGCACCACCTGCTTACCATTACAACCAGTACAGGTATACGACAGGAAGTTAAATTGTATCCCCGCACAGTGGCAGATTTTTATGATGAGCTTTTTCAAAAACTGAAACAGGCAGGAATAGAAACCGTCATTTATCCTGCTCCTAATGAAGTAGAGCCGGCCATTCCCTTTGAAAAGGATGAGGTGCATAAAAGCTATGATAATGCACAGGTGCATGATTTCTGGCAGGCGCTTGTGCGGGTACATAATGTGTTTACCAGGTTCAGGGCAGGATTTCGTGGCAAATGCAGCCCGGTGCACTTCTTCTGGGGCGGTTTCGACCTGGCCGTTACCCGTTTTTCGGGCAGGCCCGCGCCACTGTATGCCGGCAGCGTGCTTAATATACCCTTAAGGGTAATGCAGGAATCCTATTCCCATGAAGTAAGCAGTTGCGGCTTCTGGCCCGGCAATGAAGCTTTTCCGCATACCGCCTTTTATGCTTACGCTTACCCGTCGCCTGCTGATTATGCCGTGCAACAAGTTGAACCTGAAAAAGCTTTTTACAGCAAAGAATGGGGCGAATTCTTTTTATTGTATAACGAGGTGAGAAATGCTGCCGGTCCCGAAGAAACTTTAATGCGTTTCCTGGAATCCACCTATAAAGCTGCCGCTGATACGGGCAAATGGAACAGGGATCAACTGGAGTGCGACCTCACTTCTTTTGAACAATGACCCGCGAAGTAGCAAGCCATTACTTTGTCTTCCCGCAATGCTTCTGTCGCAGCAGGGGGTCTGCATGGCGAAGTAACGTGTGCAGGCGCGACCCTGCGGTTATTTCTATTCTGACTTGCATTATAATAAAATATCCGTTAATTGAATCGCAGTCTCAGCCTTGCTCAGGGCTATGCATTGAAGACCCCTACCACAAAGACACCGCACAGTCCTTTTTGCCTTCACACACTGGCCTGGAAAGAAAAGGCTTTTTACAGCAAAGAATGGGGTGAATTCTTTTTATTGTATAACGAGGTGAGAAATGCTGCCGACCCCGAAGAAACTTTAATGCGTTCCTGGGATCCACCTATAAAGCTGCCGCTGATACGGGAAAATGGAACAGGGATCAACTGGAGTGCGACCTCACTTCTTTTGAACAATCTCACAACTAAGCGATGTTTGCAACTTCGCTTGATTTATTCTGAAGTTTTAAACCTCATTATTACATTGCCTAAGGCTGAATAATAAAAGTTACAAACTTTAATATAGATGTGGTGAAGTTGCAAACTTCACCGGGAACCTAACACTTCGCCGAGTTGAATACTATAATTCCTGTTTCCATTGTGGTTTATAATGCGTATTTGAAGTAAGACAAATCGAGCTAACTTTTCCTGTAGAAAAAGAGAATTAC
>JABDAV010000091.1 GCA_013289015.1 Bacteroidota bacterium
TAACATTTGTCGACAATCATGATACACAACCAACACAGGCACTTGAATCTTTTATTGAATATTGGTTTAAACCACATGCAAATGCATTAACGCTTTTGCGGCAGGAAGGCATACCGTGTGTGTTTTATCCAGACTATTACGGCGCTTCATATAATGTGAACGGCAATGATATTGAACTTGCACCTGTGCCCAATTTGTATAAGATGCTGATGATAAGAAAAAATTTATTTGAAGGCGAACAACACGATTATTTCGATCATCCTAATGTAATAAGCTGGTTTGTTTCCGGAACTGAAGAAAACAGGAATGCAGGGTTTGTAGTGGTATTATCAAACGGCGATGATGGTTTTAAAGAAATGAATTTAGGCGGCCTTAATGCCAATAGAAAGTTTGTTGATGTTACAGAAAGTTTTGCTGATGCTGTTGTTACCAATAATGATGGCGTTGGGACTTTTCCTGTTAAATCGCGTAACATTAGCTTGTGGGTAAAAGAAGAAGCATTAGATACTGTAAAATGATCTATTAAAATTTGGTTGCTATGCTGTGGGGAATTATCGGCCCGGGAAATATTGCAAAAGAATTTGTTCAGGATTTAAAATATGTGCAAAGCAAAAAATGCGATATAGGGCCTGTACTTGGTCATGATGTTGAACATACAAAAGAGTTTGTAAAAAATTATGGGGGTTATATAATTAATGATATTTCAGAATTAATACAATATAACCCTGGCTGCGTGTATATAGCTACGCCGCATCCGCTGCATTTTGAACAAGCTTTATTTTGTCTTGAAAATAAAATTCCTGTTCTATGTGAAAAGCCTCTTGCAATAAACGCAAAACAGGTAACAGCACTTGTTGGAGCTTCAGAAAACAATCGTACTTTTTTATTGGAAGGATTATGGACGCGGTTTCTTCCCAGTTTTAGTTTTCTGTTTGATATAGTTCGGTCAGGAGCAATAGGAGAGATTCTGAACATTCATGCGGATATGAGTTTCATCGCAGAAAAAGACAAAAGCAATCGTTTCTTTAATCCTGAATTAGGCGGTGGTTCATTGCTTGATGTTGGCGTATATGCAGTGTATCTTGGATATTTATCACTGGGTTTTCCCACAGAAATATTTGCCTGTGGAAAAGTGAATGAAAATAATATTGATGAAACCTGCGGTATTACATTGAAATATGATAAAGGCAGGTATGCGATGCTTGAATCCTCCATCATTACGCAAACGCAAAACAGTGCATGGATATACGGTGATAAAGGAACCATACACATCAAAAGGCCATGGACTGAACATCCTGAAAAGATTGATGTCTGGATCAACGATCAACCTTCATTTGATCACATTCCTTCATGGCAGGGAAGAGGCTTTCAGTATGAAGTGGAAGAAGTAATAAAATGTCTCAATGAAGGTAAAATTGAAAGTTCCATTATACCACATAAAGCAAGCCTTGAAGTAGTAAAGATCATGGACTCGGTTCGTGAGCAACTCAATATTATTTACCCGCATGAATGATTGTATCACGATGCTTACACAATAAACTGGCTTATGATAGTATTTACATCATCCATTGATAAAGGTTCATCAAAAGCTTCTGTTGCAACCCTGTTGCTCACATTTTGTAATGTTGTTAAAACAATTCCAAGCTGCGTAACATTGTCTTCACCAACATAAGTACTCTGCACTATTTCGCCGATGCCATCTGTACTGTTACTGGTTATCCATGGTTTTTCTTCAGGACTTGTGCCGTTTTTTCTGCGTATATAGCGCACATGGGCAGCATGTCTTGCCTCAACAGAATGTATTTGCAAAGCTGCAGTTAAAACATCTTTATTGGACATTAAACCGGTGACCTGGCCTTTGTATGCTCTCACCCCGGTGTCTTCAAAAGTTTGCGCCGCCGCTAAAAACTGCTGGTAGTTGGAAAACACATTGGGGAATATTCCTTTACCGGTGAAATCGAATTCCGGTTTTGTTATGGGCGTTCCGCTTAATGAAGTAATTGTTGTAGTGAGAAAGCCCACATGTGCTGCTTCGTGTTGTTGAATTAAAGTAAATGAAGCTGTTTCTGTTGGGTCAATAAAACCGGGTCTGCCAAGTGCGGTTGTGTAAAATTCAGACTCGAGGTATTCCAGTGTTAATGCAAAATTTAAAATATCAACAATGTTTGTAGGAGGAGTTTGCGAATAAGCTTTGTTCAGCATACTGCCAAGTGCAAGTGGTATTGCAGTAAGTGCGAGCTTTCCGCCAAGATCTTTAAACCGGTGCATTATCTTTCTCCTGCTGTCAATTCGGTCATAAATTTCAGGATCTGCTTTTTCTATCTCGTGTAAAATATTTTGAAGATTCATCGTGTGTTTTTTTAAAGTGTAGGTAAGTGTGAAGGATCAAGTTTTGATTTAATATAAGGATCAAGAGTAGCAAGAACATCTGTTGGTTTTTGCTGCATATCCAACCCGTTACTGTCAACAACCGTATTATCTGCAAAAGAACCGTAAGAGATCAGGTCGCGTATATAAGCCGCATGTCTTGCTTCAACCGAAACAATCTTACCGGCAATCAATAAATAACCTGCATTGGTTAAAAGCCGGCCTGCGCCATTGTAAGCGCTTACGGCAAGGTCTCCAAAAGTTTTTGCTGTGCCTAAAACACTATTCCTGTTTGCAAAATTGATCGAGGTAAAATCAAATTCGAGTGGAGGAATTGCACTGGTGCTTAAAGCTGCTTTAAAAAATTCCCGATGTGCAATTTCATGGTCTTTAATATCTGTGACCAATGAAAGTTCATCGCCGGTTAAGCTGCTGTAAGGAGTATTAATAACCTGTATATAAAAAGCGGCCTGAAGTTGTGCAATTGTATATGCATAATTCAGAATCCCAATGTCTCCGTCGCCAAGATCAATGCCGTTACTACTACCATTGTCATTTTTAGTGCATGCAGCCACTACAGTAACTATAGAAGCTGATGCCGCAACATAAGACAAGAATTCTCTTCGTTTTATGGGCGAACCATAAGATAAGGCTGGTCTTTTTCTCAAAACTTTCATTTTAGTTGTTTGAATTTCTATTATAAGTACGGATAAAAATGTTTTCAGTTTATAAAGCCAGTTATAATCAAAGAAACTCCTGTTTATATTTCTGAACAGTCATCCGGTTTTAATGTGAAAAGATTGCAGCTAACAGGTAGATTGTTCCTGCAAATTATAGTTCTGTCAAAAAGAAGTACGATCATTTATTTTATTTAACAAAAAATTTTTATAGAAATATTTTTGAAGGTCTGAATAATATTTAGATATTTGTCTAAATATACAATTATCGAAATGAATATTGTGTTTAAAGCTTTAAATGACGCCACTCGCAGGGAAATACTGGAAATGCTGCAGAAGAAAGACCTTACGGCAGGAGAGATAGCAGAGCAGTTTCATATTTCTTTCCCCAGCATTTCCCATCATCTTGACCTGTTGAAACAGGCTCAACTTGTAACAACGAAAAAAGAAGGGCAGTACGTTTATTATTCTATAAACACAACCGTAATGGATGAAATTCTTAAATGGCTTATGCAGTTTAAACCAAAAAAAACTAAATAATATGAATACTTTCTTGCGCAGGATTGTTTGGGTAATCATGTTAATTCCTGCAGCTTATCTTGCTATTGTATGGAAACAGGTTCCTCCATCTGTTCCAACGCATTTTGATATCAACGGAAATGTTAACAGCTATTCAAGCAAGAACAGTTTCCTTATGTTAATGATTGGATTAACAGTTGTGAATATGATTGTTTATCTTGTTATTGCAAATATTTACAGGATAGATCCGAAAAAATATGCAGCACAAAATAAAGATCGCATACAACGGATAGGTTTTTATGTTTCAGCGTATTTATCCGCTATATGGATCATGCTTATTTATGAGGCAACACATGACGATACCAGCATGACCATGAAATTTGTATTTGTGGCAATGGGCCTGTTATTTGCATTGCTCGGCAATAACATGTATAATATTCAACCGAATTATTTTGCAGGAATTCGCTTACCATGGACTTTAGAAAATGAAGATAACTGGAAAAAAACACACCATCTTGCGGGAAGATTATGGTTTTTCGGGGGTGTGTCTTTTGCTGCCATCGTTTTAATGCTAAACGGAAAATGGATAGGCTATATTGGTATAACTATATTGGCTATTCTTGTTATTATACCTATAATCTATTCTTATAGTCTATATAAAAATCAAACTAAAAAAACGCAGATATGAAGCTGAAGTTATTACTAATACTCACTTGCATTTTTTGTATCAGCAGTATAAATATAAAGGCGCAGGATAATTTATCAGGCACATGGAATGGAACGCTTACTGTTGCTGGCCAATTAAGGCTTGTGTTGCACGTAACTCAATTGCAGGATGGAACTTATTCAGGCAAGGTGGATAGTCCTGATCAAAATGTTTCAGGAATCGTATGCGATACTGTTTCTGTTAATCCCGGCACTTCAGGCAGTATGCTTACATTCACTATTAACAAGCTTAAAGTTTCTTATACAGGTACGCTGGTAAATGATTCTACGCTTTCCGGAACATTTACACAGGGAGTAAATATCCCGCTTGATTTTCATAGGACAGACATACCTTTTACCGTGCGCAAAATAAATCGTCCTCAAACACCCAAACCTCCATTTCCATACAAAAGCGAAGAAGTTGTGTATAATGGCAACGGCTTGCAATATGGCGGCACCATTACCATTCCGCAAGGCAACGGAACTTTTCCTGCTCTTGTTTTGATAACAGGTTCAGGGCAACAAGACAGGGATGAAACCATATTTAATCACAAGCCTTTCGCTGTGCTTGCAGATGCATTAACACGTGATGGTTTTGTAGTATTAAGAGTTGACGACAGAGGTATTGGCAACAGTACCGGCAATTTCGCTGCATCTACTACTGCTGATTTTGCGAATGATGTGAATGCATCGCTCCAATATTTGAAATCAAGAAGAGAAGTAAATGATGATAAGATCGGTTTGCTCGGGCATAGCGAAGGTGGAATGATTGCGCCTATGGTTGCATCGCAAAGAAAAGATATAAATTTCATAGTATTACTGGCAGCACCAGGCGTTAAAATAATTGATTTAATGGCCGAACAAAATGCAGCAGTAATGAGATCAGCAGGTGTTGATAGCAATTTTTCAGAAAATTTCAGGCTGATGTACTCACAGCTTATTACAACGCTGGGTAATGCTCCAGATTCAACCACCGCTATGCAGCATGCATTGCCTGTATTACAATCATGGCAATCTAAACAAGACACGAACGATTTACATAAACTTGGATTTAATACAACAGCCGATCTGCAGCAATACATACGCGAAACATATGCAGTTGTATCAACGCCATGGTTTAAATATTTTATCAATTTCGATCCGCAGCAATATCTTACCAAACTTAAAAAAGTAAAAGTGCTCGCGCTAAATGGCAGCAGGGATATACAGGTTGTTTCTTCACAGAATTTGCCTGCAGTAAGATCCGCTTTGATAGCAGGAAAAACGAAAACATTTGAAACGAAAGAATTACCCGGGTTGAATCATTTATTTCAAACCTGCACTAAATGCACAGTTACAGAATATGGTGAATTAGAAGAAACCATTGCACCGGTTGCATTGCAAACGATAACAGACTGGCTTAATCAAAATGTAAAATAAGAATAAGCTGTGAGCTACGAGCTGCGAGCAATACTCGTGGCTCATAGCTCATAACTTCTATTTATGAATTATCTCGCACACGCATATCTTTCTTTTAATAAGCCTGAAATTGTAGTGGGCAATATTATAAGTGATTTTGTAAAAGGAAAAAAGCGCTTTGATTTTCCTGGACCTATTCAGAAAGGTATAATGCTGCATCGCAGCATTGATATTTTCACCGATGAACATGCAGTAACAAAAAAGGCAAAGCAGGTTTTCAAACCTGTAGTGGGCTTATATGCCGGCGCTTTTATGGATATTGTGTACGATCATTTTCTTGCGCTTGATGCCAATGAGTTTTCAAAAGAAACGCTGCTGGAATTTTCTTTATCTGTTTATGAAACACTTGATCAATATCAATCCGTATCTCCTGAAAGGTTCATGCGTGTATTTTATTATATGCGACACGAAAACTGGTTGTATAATTATCGCAGTTTAAATCGCATAGAAAAAAGTTTTGCAGGTTTATTGTACAGGGCAAAATATTTAACTGAAAATGCTGCCGTGTTTGATTGCTTTCAAAAAAATTATGAATACTTACATGAATGTTACAATGTTTTTTTTCCGGAAGTAAAAAAACATGCCTTTGGTCAACTTGCTTTATAAAAATTTTTAAAACAAAAATGGCCTTGTACTAAACAAAGCCATTAATGAAAATACTCAATCACTAACTCTACTCATTTGTATTTTGGTTTGTATACTTCTGTTCTTTAGTTACGTCTCCATCCGGTGAAACGTCTACCTGATATAGTTTTGATCCTTTTGTAAACTTAATGTCATACACCGTATTGTCCTGTTCAGTAAGTTCAGTAACTCCAACCATTTTAGTATCACTACCATATTTTCTGTTTAACAGCATTAAAATATTTGTAGGCAGTTCTTTACCGTCACTATATTTCCATGAACAAACAAAATCGCCTTCTTTATTATACAGTACTTTTTCAAAACATTCGTGTGAATAAAAACTTACACTATAACCATCACTGCCATCACTCCATTTTACATTTTCGGCAGTCGGAAACGTTCTTTTGAACTCCTCCAACACTTTTGATGTAGGTGCGGCAGCAATGGAACTTGTGATAAGAATACCTGTTAGATAGGAGATTATTTTTTTCATAATAAGATTTTTCGGTTATTGATGACATGAAATTATGTGCACAAACAGTCGCGTTCCAAGCTTATCTACACCATTGGTCTGTCAAATGAATTCAATGTATTTTCGAGGATGATTCATCGCGTTGACGAACGGCAAAATCAAGATACTGAAGTGGCAAATTGTATTGCTGAAGCGAGGGAACTCTGTATTAATAAATTGTTACTTCAAATTGTTAACTTATGTTAATCTGTTGATGAGTGGCAAGAATAAATCACTAAGGTATTTATACAATCAACCAATACTTTTGCATATTCATAGTAAGCGGTTATTTAAATTTAAACAAGAATTTTTTATGAATGATTATAAGGAAGCTTCAGGAACAAGTGGTACCAAATTCGTGCATGCAGGTATGCAACCTGATCCATCAACAGGCGCAATAATGACGCCGATCTATCAAACATCAACCTATGTACAATCTGCACCCGAAGTGCATAAAGGATATGACTATTCGCGTGCATCAAACCCAACAAGAACAGCTTTGGAGAATGCATGTGCGGTAATTGAGAATGGCAATTATGGCCTGGTATTCAGCAGTGGTGTGGCTGCAACGGATGCTGTAATAAAATTATTAAAACCCGGTGATGAAGTAATTGCCGCAAATGACATGTATGGCGGCACGTACCGGTTGTTCTCAAAGATCTTTGCAAAATTTGGTATTAAGTTTTGGTATGTTGATATGCATGATGTAAATAACATCAGCAATGCTATTAATCAAAATACAAAGTTGGTATGGTTAGAAACACCAACCAATCCATTAATGAATATTGTAGATATTGAAGCTGTAACAACACTCGTAAAACAACATAGCATTATGGTTTGTGTTGATAATACTTTTGCTTCGCCTTATCTTCAAAATCCACTTGATCTCGGTGCAGATATTGTTATGCATTCATCTACCAAATATCTCGGCGGCCATAGTGATGTAATACAAGGCTGCCTTGTTATGAATGACCAGTTGCTGCGTGATGAATTATTTTTTATGCAAAAAAGCTGCGGTGCAGTTCCGGGTCCGCAGGATTGTTTTTTGGTTTTACGCGGTATAAAAACATTGCATGTACGTATGCAACGACATTGTGAGAACGGAGAAAAAATAGCACATTACCTGCGCAATCATCCTAAAGTTGCAAAAGTATATTGGCCGGGATTTGAAGATCACCCTAATCATGCCATTGCAAAAAAACAAATGCGTGGTTTTGGCGGAATGATAAGTTTTGAACTCAAAGATGAAGATGCTGAAACATTAAAGCGTGTGGTATCATCAACAAAAATTATTTCGCTGGCAGAAAGCCTCGGTGGTGTTGAAAGTTTGATCAATCATCCCGCAACGATGACGCATGCTTCCATTCCAAAAGAAGAAAGAATTAAAAATGGGTTGAAAGATTCTCTCATACGTTTAAGCATTGGCATTGAAGATGCAGATGATCTCGTCGAAGATCTGAAGCAGGCTATCGGATAATTTATCAAACAAAAAATAAACTTAATACTTAATAATGCTCCACACAATACTTGGCGCCAATGGCAGTATTGCCAGTGAATTATTGCCTATATTACTTCAGCATAATGAGAAAGTAAGGCTGGTATCAAGAACACTAAAGCCTGTTGAAGGAACAGAAACAATAGCAGCAGATGCAACGAATTATGAACAGGTATTAAAAGCGGTTGAAGGTTCAGGCATAGTTTATTTATTGATCGGTTTAGAATATAAGATCGGAGTATGGCGCGAACAATGGCCGGAGATCATGCAAAATGCAATAGCTGCGTGTAAAGCAACCAATGCAAAACTTATATTTTTTGATAATGTTTACATGTATGGGAAAGTGAACGGGCCAATGACGGAAGAAACGCCTTTTAAACCGGTTAGTAAAAAGGGCGAAGTACGCGCAGTTATTGCCAACATGCTTTTGAATGAAATGAAAACAGGAAATATAAAAGCATTGATAGCACGTGCAGCAGATTTTTACGGACCGGGTGCCGGTGCAAAAAGCATGGTGGGAGTGCTGGCTTTTGATAAGCTTGTAAAAAATAAAACACCGCAATTATTTATAACCGGTAAAACTTTGCATTCTTATACTTTCACTACGGACGCGGCTGAAGCTTTATATATTTTATCGCAGCATGAGGAAGCCTTCGGACAAACCTGGCATATGCCAACTGCTGCACCTGCATTAACCGGCAATGATTTTGTGTATATGATAGCTGATGCAACAAATAACCCTCATAAAACTCAAATCATACCTAAGTTTATAATCGCGTTAATTTCTTTGTTTAATGGGTTGATGAAGGAATTAAACGAGATGTTGTATCAAAACAGTTATAATTACATTTTTGATTCATCAAAATTTGATAAGGCATTTAATTATACACCTACATCTTACAGAGAAGGAATACAAAGAACGATCGAATGGATGAAGCAACTTTAAATCTCATCGTAAATATGAATGTGTAAGATTAAGCCAATGCAAAAATTGGATTGAGGCAAAGAATGTTTTTTACTTGATCCTTCCGGAATCACATATGATAAGTCAAAATTAAAATATGAAAAGCTGCGAGCCTTTTTCTCAAAGCTCGCAGCCCACAGCTATTGTTCTGTTACCGGTAATGGAAACTCAGTCCATACATCATCACCCGGCCTGTCAATTGGCAGTTCATTTAATTTATTATACCTGCGCATATCAATCCATCTGTGTCCTTCAAAATATAGTGAATACCTGCGTTCATACAACATCTCATCAATCAATGCATCTTTTGTTTGCGCGCCACTGTAATCCGCAAGGCCATGTTTTGTGCGAATAATGTTCAATGCTTTGATCGCTTCACTAAAATTATCCAATTGAATATTTGCTTCAGCATATATCAATATCAATTCTTCATTTCTTATGATAGGAACGGCCGCTGTACTTGAAGTATACACCCATACATCACGGTTACTGCTAAGGCCTGCAGGTATTGATGCTGTTGACGTACGCAATGTTGCTTTGCCGATGCGATCATCATTTGCTAAAATATCTTCAGCATAAGATGGATGTGCAACACGCACTTCGCCATTTTGATTTTGCGGGATAAATGCGGGATTTAATTGATCGCCCGAGCCTGTACCGAATACATGATTCACGCCCGTATAAAAATCGCCGTTCAGATTAAAGAATGATGCATTTAATGCGGTTAATGCATCGCTCCATTGTTGCCTGTATACATCAACTCTAGCAGCCAAGGCACGGTTGAATTTTAATAAACCCGCAGCATCATTAAACTGGCTGAAACCTGCTAACGGAAAAACAATTTCAGCATTGGTAAGATCAGTTTCACCTGAATCAAGCAACGATGAAATTGAAGCTAAACCCATTTGATAATCTACAATAGGACCGAGATTATTCGGATCAGCAACAGCAACACGAATACCGTTTGAGTCTGTAAGATTTAAATTCATTAAAAGCTGGTAAGCTTTTATAGTTTGCGCAAAACCAATGTAACCGCTTTTTTGTGCATCAGTAACCAATGTTGTATTGTTGGCTGCATCAATTAAAACATTACAATTTTTAATTACCCTGTAGCGTGAAGCCCATGGAGTTGTAATATAAAAATTACTGTTGCTTAATGTAGCATCGTTTGCGCCGAGAAGGTCTGTAACATAACGCGGTTCTGAATTGGAGAAGTGGTAAAGCTCTCTTCCGATCGTTCCCACATCATCCAGGTAAAACGCAATGGAAGTACGCATGCCCGATTCTGTGCCGCTTACAAGGTTATTCAGTTCTGCCTGTGTTGAATTATTCTGATAAGCTTCAACAGTTGGCCCGTTTAAGCTGCCATAATCTTTTTTGCACGATGAAATAAATAAGATTGTCCCTGCAAAAAATATTGTTTGTATATAATTTATCTTCTTCATGATAGTTTGTTTGTGTTTGATTTAAAAGTTGAATGAAACATGAAATGCGGCCTGTTTGCTTGCAGGATATGGATCAACATCAACACCGGTTGAAAATCCTGTTCCGAAGTTGGATACTTCAGGATCATAAGATTTATACTTGGTGATGGTGATATAATTGTTGAATGATACACCAACATTAATACCCTTTATAGCATTGCTGTGCAGGTTATCAAACGTGTAATACAATCCTGCTTCGCGCAAACGCAGATAGCTTGCATCCTGTACAAATATTTTTGCAGAAGAACCGATCTGCATAATGCGGTAAGGGCCATTAGGAATATCTTTATCGTATGTATGCGCATCATAATCTGCACTTGTTCCGCCGAAATCATTTTCAAGTGATGTGAGGTTTACATTATCACCACCTTGTTTCCAGTGGATAAGGAAACGTAGACTTAATTTTCCGAAGAAAGTAATTTCATTGTATGTATTCATCTGGAACTTAGGTTCAGCATCGCCCAACACACCAACACCCTGGCCATTCAAACCAACGATCTGTGTGGCAGATTTACCTTGTTCGATCTGGAATGAACCCAGCACATAACCGAACGAACCTTGCGGCACCGGCGGAATAGTAAGTTTCGTAACCATCGATCTGTTCAACCAGAAATTAACTGAGGTATTCCACGTAACTTTTTTTGTTTGAACAGGAATTGCATTCGCGCCTAATTCAACACCCTGGTTGCGCAGGTTGCCTGCATTCACCCATTTGCTTGCAAAGCCTGATGAAGCGGGCAGGCTTTGAAGCATAAGAAAATCGCTGATGCTTTTGTTGTAATAAGTAAGTTCAAAACTCAGCCTGCTTTTTAGTACACTGAAATCAATACCTGTTTCCAGTTCTTTCTGGCGTTCAGGTTTAATATCAGCCTGGCCTTCCTGTGTACTTACAATTACACCGGGATTGCCTGCAATATTTGAAACAACCATTCCTGTAAACTTGCTTCCGTAAGCAGGAACATTGTTTGCTTCGCCGTAAGCAGCACGCAATTTTATGTTATCAAAAAAGCCCTCGTTAACAATACCTGATTTTGTAAGATTCCATGACACACCCGCTTTAGGATAAGTATAAAATTTTCCCGCATCACCGTTGTTGCTGCTCCTGTCGAAACGCACACCTGCAGTTAAAGTAACAGCATCATTAATGTTTGCTTCTTCCTGTACAAAAACGCCGGAGTTAAGATACTTGATGCGTGTTTGAGTTGCCGTTAAAGCGCCTGCCTGGTTTACGTTTGATTGTCCTGCGATAACCTGCGTGGCAACATTCAACAAATTATTATAGTCGCCAGTTTCCCCTGTAAAACCTGCAGAAGAAGTTAATGATAATTTATCAGAAGGTGTGTATGTGTTTATGATTGACGCAATATAATTGGTAGCTAAATTTTTTGTGAAGCCTTGTATGGATGTGCCTTTATTGATGGCCTGCCATTGCAGCGTTCCCGGGAACAATGCAGTTGTTTGCAGGTTATAAAAATCAAAGCCACCTCTTCCAACAAGCTTTGTTGTACTTGCATTGCTTTTTTGTACAACAGCATCAAGGCTAAAGCCCATTATAAAACGATTAACTGATTCATTATTCTTCATCAATGCAATTGTTTGCAGTGGATTTGCAGCAGCAAACTGGTTGTTGGGATAATTACCTTGTGCATCAGGATGTAATTCTGCGAATGATGGTGTTGAAGAAAGCGCGATGCCTGTTGTTACACCAACATTATCGTTGCCAAATAAACCTCTGTCTGAAGATGAATTGATGTAGTTTGTAGTAACACCGATCTTTACATTATCGGATATATGATGATCAACATTTAATCTTATGCTGTTGTTGCGGTAACCTGTTCCTTCAACAATGCCTTGTTCATCTTTCTGCCCTGCAGAAAAATAAAATGATGTTTTTTCACCACCGCCTGTTAAACTCAATTCGGTATTTCTTGCAAAGCCAGTATTGCCATAAATTTCTTTTTCATAATCATAAATATGGCCGGCTGCTTCTGCATCCATAAACTGTTGTCTTAATGCTGCACTTGTTGCGCTGTCGCCTGATAAACTTGCTGCGCGGTCTGCAGTAAATTCTCTTACACCTAATAATTTTCTTGCAGTGATTATACCCAAATCCTGCGTTAGTGTAATTGCCGTTTTGCCCTGGTGCCCTCTTTTTGTTGTAATGATAACAACACCCGCTGCAGCTTTTGAACCATATATGGCAGCGGCAGATGCGCCTTTTAATATTTCAATGTTTTCAATATCCTGGGGGTCGATATCGGCAATACGGTTTGATGGATTATCCTGTGTTGATGTTGGTGAACCACCGCTTGCAGCAGATGTTACTGCATTCAAACCTGCAGAGGTTGAGCTGTTGTCTATAAATACACCGTCAATAACATACAATGGTTGTGTATTGCCATACACTGATGTAACGCCGCGCAGCTTAACAGTAATGCCGCCGCCTGGTGCACCTGAATTTGCATTGATGTATGCGCCCGGAATTTTTCCTTCCAATGCGCCATCCAATGTTTGTGCAGGTGCAGTGCCCGTTAATTGTTTTGATGAAATAGTTGCAACAGCATTCGCAAGATTTCTTCTTTTAACTGTAGTTGTTAAACCTGTTACAACTACTTCATCCAAATTGGCAACATCCTGTTCAAGCTTTATTGTAAGCGGCCCGGATATATCTGCAACTTTTATTGTTTGCGATTTAAACCCTGTAGAGCTTATAATTATTGTTGCATTTGCGGGCGCTGATAAACTAAACTCGCCGGCGGCATTTGTCATAGTGCCCTGGCTGGTTTTGTTAATCACAACAGATGCATTGGGAACAGCATTACCTGCTTTTTCATCTGTAACTTTTCCCGAAATTGTTTGGTTTTGTGCCGATGAAAGCAACGGTAAAACCATGATGCTTATCAATACAGCGATAAAAAATAGTTTTCTCATTGTGTTTTGATGTTAAGTTTTTGAAAATGGATATTATTCATTTATAATTGATGCAGGTTGAGGCGCAGAAAAAATATAATTGCCATAACCATGTGTTGCAATTTGTTTTGCTCTTAATGGATAAGATGAAAGATCAGTTGGTGTGTTGGATGCAAGCCCGTCAACATAACGATTGAACATGCAAAACATAGCAGCGATCAATACTGTATCATGAATGTCCTTATCTGTTGCGCCCGATTCTTTTGCTTTTTCAATTTGGGCTTCAGTTACATGCTTGCCGCCTTTTTGTACGCTCCCTGCAATGCTTAATAAAGCTTTCGTTTTATCAGAGATATCAGCTTGCTCATAATCTTTCTTCACCTGTTCAACCAAGGCTTCATCTCCGTTTAAATAACAAACAGCAATTGCACCGTGCGATTGCTGGCAATAAAAGCAATCATTCAAATAAGAAACATGCGCTGCAATCATTTCTCTTTCAGCCATGCTTAAACCTTCGTTGGTGCGCAGCAGTAAGTTGGCAAGTTTGCCCATCGGCTCTGCTGTTTCCGGACTAAAAGCCATTAAGCTTCGTATACCGGGTAAGTCTGGATCTACATTTATATGTGGCATAATTTATTTTTTGTTGTTTATTTCATTGTATTTCTGTTCCAGGAATTGATAGCCTGCCGTTTTATATTCCGGCGTAGATACTGTAAAATGATCGCCGGGGTAATAGGCAAAAACAAAACCTGCGTTTACCTTTTTCATTTCATCATCAAATAAATGCACCGCGTAATTCAGTAAAAAATTATCCTGATTGCCTACAGATACTCTTATCTTTCCTTTAAGATCAGGTTCAAGTTGTTGCCAGTTGCTTCTTACATAAAGCGAGATATCGTAATTCTTCCAATGCTCAACAGTTGCAGGATCAATTTCACCGGTTGATTCGTTACACAATCTTTTTGGGGAGCCATCATTATTTTTTGTGCTGAAGACTGCATCAAAAGAATGCATCTGTTCACCACGGTATATTACATGCTCCATAGCATACATATTTTTCATGGTGATCCACGGATAACGACCTGCAATAGTACCTGCTGCTCTTAATGAACTGTCGTTCGCATAAAAAATATTTTTGTCTTCATACAAATTCACCTGTTGAAAACTTCTGAAATCAACAGGGTCAGGAGAACTTGACCAGCACGCATCAAATATTTTTGGGTAATGTGTTTGCAGCCATAAAACCGTCCAGCCGCCACTACTGTGCCCTGTAAGTAATCTTGCTTTATTGGTTCTATATGTTTTTTCAACCTGCGGAATAAGTTCCTGTGTAAGTGCATCGCCCCATGGCCCGTTATTATCACTATTCGCATACACGCAGTGGCCAAGCGGACAATTACCATCAAGATAGACTCTTATGCATGGCGTTGTATCAATTGGCAATGAAGGATCATTGTTTCCTGAATAATTATGATAATCCCCACCATAACCTGAAACCCAATACAACACCGGA
>JABDAV010000092.1 GCA_013289015.1 Bacteroidota bacterium
CCGGAACAAATGATGTAGGATGGCACCTGCTGCCCGGCAATTATGAACGCTACCTGCATCAAATAAATGCCAATGCTACCAGTGCCGGCTACTGGAACATCGATGATAGCCATAATACGGTTATGTATGGCAGGTATGGCCGCGGTTTCGATCTTGTTAAGAACAGGAATGCTTTGTATTTTGATATTGACGACAACTTTCTGAGGAATGCACCTTTAAATTCGGCTTACCCGGTCGCCATTGAAATCACTTATTTTGACAGCGGCTACGGAAGCTGGCAACTATATTATGACGCGCAAAACAATAGCAATAAACCTTCTGTACGGGTAAGCTGCACCAATACCTGCACCTGGAAAAAAAAGCAGGTAATATTAAATGATGCGCGGCTTGGAAATGGAAGCCTGAACAATTCAGACTTTTATATAAGTAACACAGGCCTTGAGAATGTAATTTTCAGTGTGATAGAGTTGTCAAGGCCGCCGCAACCAGCTGCAAACTTTGTAACTACGGCATTAGCTCCGTTTGATACAAGTTGTATTAATTCTGTGCCCGCCCTTGGCTCATTTGTTTTAAATGCAGATTCCTTAGATGGTTCCAATGTAAAGGTTGGTCCTTTGAAAGGATATAGTTTCTGCCGCACGAATGACGGGACTTTTACGAACTCCCTGGTATTTTCTAATTACGCCACATATAATGTTACTTTAAACCGTACAATTTATGTAAAAATGAATACCGATAGCGCAGGCGCCTTTACAGGCAGAATTCCAATTGCCGGCGGTGGTTTGCCAACAGTATATGTTAACGCAACCGGTACAGTTGTAAACTCAAGTCCCGTACTGGATGCGCTTGTTACTACGGTAAGCTGTTATAATAAGCAAGACGGGGCAATTGACTTAAATCCGCACGGTGGCTCCGGAACTTTTTCTTACAAATGGACGAGCAGTGCCCAACAATACTGGACTGCCACCACCCGGGATATAAGTAAACTGCAACCGGCAAATTATACAGTAGCAGTAAATTCTGCCTACGGTTGCAGCACTTCAAAAACCTTCGGTATAACACAACCTGATGTTCTTGTTACAAGTGTTTTCCAGGACAGCGCCATTGAATGCAGGGGTGGTTCTACCACCGTTACCGTTAGTGCTGCCGGCGGTACAAATCCTTATACAGGTACGGGCGCCTTTTCTGAAAGCGCCGGCTTTCAAAATTATACGGTAACGGATGCGAGGGGCTGTAGTGATGTGGAGGGTTATACAGTAAGCAACGGAACGGTTACTGCTCCCTCCAGGCCAGCCGGCATCAATGGACCTGCTTCAGTTCAAAAACTGCAGGCCAACCTTGCATATTCCGTTAAAAATTATGTAAGCGCTTACGATTATGAATGGACGGTTCCTCCCGATGCTCAGATTATAGCAGGGCAAAACACGAACTCTGTTATAGTAACGTGGGGCATTGCAACGGGTAATATCACAGTAACTGCAACAAACAACTGTGGTTCATCCCCTGCCTTCTCCCAAAAAGTAATGGTTACAAATGGTCTTGAAGCCGAAAATATCGAAAGCTTTACCTCAAACAACCAAAATACCGGGGATGTCAACGGGCTGCTGTTAATGCCTAATCCTGTTAATGATATAGCCAACGTTTCTTTTAATGCTGTAACCGGTTATCCGTATACCATGCAGGTAACTGATGTAAGCGGAAAGCTTTTACTGGTAAAAAAAGGAATATCAATGCCCGGTTCTAATAACGAACAGTTTAACGTACACGGTTTTGCAACGGGTACTTATTTTGTAACGCTGATTAATAATACGGGTGAAAGAGAAACCGTGAAAATGGTAAAGCTATAATACGGTAATGGGAGTTCGCGATAATTAACCATATAGCAGCCGGAGCGGGAAAATCAATTGATTTGCTTGCCGGATGTCTCTTCGCACAATGTCATTAAATTAGGGATTTTGTTATGTCGGGATAACGGGACATCTCCCGAAATTAAACTGCAAAAACCATAGAGATCTCTCCTGGTGTCGGGATGACGGCTTAACTTAATGACATTGCTCTTCGCATTGATTTGTAAGACATAAAATTGCTGTTTAAAGTGCATGCATATGCTTGGCATAGTGACCCTTCATGTATCCTGGTATTCTTAAATGATTGAGCAAGCCGTTCAAAGTAGATCTGTCATGTAAGCAGGAAATATATCAATGCAATTGCTGAAACCGTCATTAGTATTAGTGTAACAAACCCAAGAAAGTTTGAAATTTTTGAGTTTGTATTTGCCTGCATTATTTTTTTGTTATTGCCAATGTGCAGTATAATCGCAATCAACACAGGTGCAGTAAGTCCGTAAGATATGGCTGTATAAAGTAATGCTTTTATTGGGCTAACCCCTAAAAAGTCCAGAGACAAGCCAACTGATAAAGAGATAATTATCGTTACATAAAAGGGCCTGGCTTGAGGAAATTTTTTGTCTAACCCGGCTTTCCAATCAAAAGTTTCTGCAAGCATATATGATTGTGAACCCGCCAACACAGGTATGGCTAAAAGCCCGGTTCCCAATACTCCAAGGGCAAAAATTAAATAAGTTAACTTACCGGTCAATGGTTCCAATGCCTTTGCAGCCTGGTCAACAGTATCTATTTGTCTGATACCTGCCGGGAATAAAACACTGCCGGCTGTAAGGATAATAAAGAACATCACCACATTGGATAAAAGCATTCCAATGTTCACATCTGTCTTCATATTGTCAAGAACCTGTTTATCTACTATTACTTTCCGTTTGCTGTGTGCCATATCCTCGGCTTCCATTGTTGTTTGCCAAAAAAATAAGTACGGCGAAATGGTAGTGCCAAGTATAGCAACCAGTATTGAAATAAAATCCTTATTAAATTTTATTGCAGGAACAAAGGTATTTTTTGCAATCAGCCCCCAATCCTGTTTAACCATGA
The DNA here is from genome assembly GCA_013289015.1 of Bacteroidota bacterium. Lineage (GTDB taxonomy): Bacteria > Bacteroidota > Bacteroidia > Chitinophagales > Chitinophagaceae > Parafilimonas. Next base: position 2,946 of record JABDAV010000092.1, read on the forward strand.
AGGGAACAACCATATAGAGTAATAACGAAAGACAAAGCCACTTTAAAATCGTTGCTATTTTTTGATAAGGATATTTTATGATTATAAACATTAAAATAGCCGTGATGCCTACACAAAAAACAGAAACAGGTATTGCAGGGAAAATCATATTTGCTACAGCTCCCATACCTTGTATGTCTGCACCAATATTTAAGGTAATCGCAGGGAAACTGAATAACAGCATTGTATAAAGCAAGGGTTTGGAATAGTGTTGTTTTAATGTTACCGTTAAACCTTGTGAAGTAACCAGGCCTATTCTTGCACACATACCCTGGATGCCTGCCATTAAAGGGAAGGTGAGCAAAGCCGTCCATAAAGTAGAAAGCCCGAATTGAGCTCCGGCCTGGGAATACGTGGCTATACCGGATGGGTCATCGTCACTGGCGCCGGTTACAAGGCCTGGTCCTAAAATGCTTAAAAATTTTTTAATTCTTGCTGAATATTTTATGGCGCTGTTCATAGAATTTTTTTAAGAATATCCTTATCTGCCCGCATCAAAAGAAATAAAAAAGTGCCTGGCTTTTAAAATGCCAGGCACTTTTACAACTTTATACGAATATTATTGCCTGTTTAAAATTATGGTTTTATCAATCCCTGCTTTTGCATTTCAGCTTTGATCGTAGCGATTATATCATCTAAAGTATGATCAAGCTTGGTAGGATTTAATGAAGACGTTGTGCCTGCCCAAAGCAATTTGCCTGTTGTAAGTGAGTAAAGCTCTGTTTCAACATAAAACGTTTTATCTTCCTGGTAGTAGCCTGATGTGCCATACCCGCCACCGTACCAACCGCCGTGACCATACCAGCCACCATAGGTTGTACCGGGAACATACGATGTAGATTTATCTACTGAAGCCAAACGCATAATAACGATTCCGTCAAAACCATCTTTTTGCAATCTCGATTCCACTGAACCCCTGGCTGTATCGTTAGGATTCAAATACGTGTAGGACTGGACACCGGTAACCGTCTTCATAGCGGCAACCATTTTATCTTCAGCGATCCTGCGTGTGGATTCATCTTTTAAATTTCCTATCACAAGTACTTTATGGAATGCAACACTGCCTGAAGTAAAGGAAGGATCCGACCAGGTCTTTTCTATCTTGGTGCTTGGGCCACATGCATTCAATATAAAAGAAGAGAACACTAAAAAGATGTAGATGATCTTTGTTTTCATAAAATTATAGTTTGATGTTTCATTAAAAAGAAAGCTACAAAAACTTTTTATAATTATTCAATTGAAATTTAGTTAACGGTTAACTGAAGAAATATTTGGCACAAGCCCATAACTTGCATAGTGTGTATTTTTATATTAAATTGTGCATCATGAAAAAATTCTTTTTACCATATTTAGTAATAGCGATGTGTTTGCTAAGCTTGCCGGTTTTTTCACAAACTAAAGATAAACCTAAAGAGGATACAACAGCCGCATTAGGCCTTCCGGGAGATAACCTGGATCTTTATGCCGTGTTGACTTTGTTTCAAAAGTCAAAAACAATTGAAGCCTTTGAAAAATCGTTAAATGATGAAAAAGAAGGTATCAATAACCTGGATTTAAACCTGGATAAAAAAGTTGATTTTATCAAGGTGGTAACCTCGAAAGAGGATTCATCTTATACGTTTGTACTCCAGGTTGATGTAACCAAAACCGAAACCCAGGACGTGGCGGTTATTTATTTAAACAAGGTCAAAGGAAAAGTTTCTTTACAGATAGTTGGTGACGAGGAATTGTACGGTAAAGATTACGTTGTTGAACCCAAAGGAAATTCACCAGTTACTCCTAATCCCGGGTATTCCGGTGAAAACCCGGTTACGGTGACTGTTCCGGCAAGTACTACTACTGTGGTGGTTCAATCTGCGCCAATCGTACAGTATGTGTATTCACCAGCCTATGTGCCCTATTATCCTCCTTATTATTACGGATATTACCCGCCCTGGTTTGGATTTGCGACAGTTATGGCAGTGGGTATTTACCGTTCCAATCATTGGGGTTATCATGGTGGTTATTATGGTGGCCATTATGGTGGTGGCAATACAGTAATCATCAATAACGGGAACAGAAATCAAATTAATCATTATAATAATAGCAGAAATACCTCTAATACCGTGTCAAATAATATGGCCAAAGGAAATTACGGTAATGGTAACCGGGGAAATAACAATGGTAACAGAGGCGCTGCCGGTGTTAATAATAATATGGCTAACAGTAACAGAGGTTCTGCCGGCGCCGGTGTTAATAACAATATGGCAAATAATAACAGGGGATCATCGTCAGCCGGTGTTAGTAATAATAAAGCAAATAATAGCAGGGGATCATCAGCCGGTGTTAGTAATAATATGAGCAGTAACAGAGCATCAGGCAGCAGCAGGCCATCAACATCAAATTATTCATCTTCATCAAGATCAGGTTCTATGAGTGCAGGCGGTGGCCGTTCCATGGGCAGCAGCCGTTCCATGGGTGGCGGTGGAGGCAGAAGACGATAATTAACTGTACTATATTTAAAAAATACAATAAAAAAGGCTGAGGAAAAAGCATTTTCCCTCAGCCTTTAATAAAAAAATTTACCCCTTATTCCCTATTTTATTTATTGAACCGGCCTGTCAGAAGCACTCATATCCCTTACACTTTGATAGTTGCCATTTCTTTTTTGAAACAGCGTCATATAATTCCCTGTATTAATAGGAGTATTAGTTGAGTCAAGTACTTTAAAATAACCGATTTCCACAACCTGGTTCCCGTCATTGGATACAAAAACTTCATTGGTTTTAAATGAAATTTTATTGGGATTTGATATTACATCGGATTTTAAAAATTCTACAATTTCCTCCTTGCCTACTAATGGCTGCCTGTTTTGATAAAAGGATGTGGCATCCTCTGCATAATAGCCTATATTTTTAGGTATCCCGGCATTATAAACTGCGGCAAATGAATCCTCCTTAGCCTGGATTGCTATTTTTATTTGTGCTGTGTCAACCACTGCGGCGGGTTCTTCTTTGTTGGTATTACAGGCGGACATTAAAATTATTATACCTCCCAGTAATACTCCTTTTACGGTCTTTTTTTTCATAATTAAATATTCTTGCTTTAGTATTAAAAATTTAAACCTGGTACTGTACTAAACCAAAGCATTAGTGATGCGGTTTATCTGACCCCAACTTAACTATAATGCCGCCGCCTAACACAAATTGAAAGATGGTTGAATAAGTAGTTATTCCTGCACCTGCGCCACCTGTTCCAAAGTATAAACCACCACCGGCACCCTGGGGAACTGAAAGAAATTGCGCCTGCAGTTTTAAACCTACCCTGCCTGATCCCCATAAGTTTGCACCAAATCTTGCGCCCCATGCAAATTTGGTTGCGCTGCTTGAGCTTCCTGTTTCTTGATCGTCTGCATTAACGATAGCCATACCCAACATAATCCCTCCAAAGGGCTCTGCATGGGAGCCGGGACGTTGCATAGACCTTACACCACCCACCATGATATAATTCACTCCCAGGTCAACACTGGTATGCTTTACTCCACCAATACCACTATATGGGTAATAGTCAACCGGTGCATGTGTATCCACCCGCTGATACATTAACTCTAACCCATAATAATCATGCAAGCGGAATTCTAAACCACCTCCATATAAAAAACCTCCTTTCACCGTTCCGTCGAAATAGCCCTGGGTGTTAGAGGAGTAACCGTTATCTACATGGTCATCAAAAATATAGCTTCCGTAAGCATTCAATCTTATGTTTTGCGAATGCGCTGCAAAGGCCAAACTTGTAATTAGCAAAATAAAAAAAGTTTTTTTCATATAAGTTCTTTTGAGAAGTGAAAATATAATTGCCAGGTAATAGGTAAAAGCATTTTAATGCTCAATCTTAAAATCAACCTATTGCCTATGCAAGGTAAAATAAAGAATTAATCATTATACTGAAAACTGATTGCTCCATTTAACTGTAAATTCAGGCAAGGTTGTTTAGCCAGTCAGCGTTGAATGAATGCGGTTTGCAGTAACATAAAATGCACAAAATAAAAAAGGCGCAAAAGAGCATTTACACAAAGAAAAAGCTGCTTTGTTACTCAAATAATTGACTAATATATTGCCAGTTAACCGTAAAACCACCTGGCATAACGAAACAAGTTACCTTAATAAATTATTTTTGGAAAGGAAACATATCAAAAGATTTATTTCACTTAATTCTTTAAAAATGAAAAAGAGATATTTTTTATTAACTTTTTGCCTGGTAGCCTTTTTTGCGTGTCGTAAAATTCCAGACACCTCCCAGTTATCGGTTAGTTTTGTAGTGCAAACCTCGAAAGATCCGAATGCAAATTTCAGCAATTACAAAACCTATTACATTTCTGATACCATAGCGCTCAAAACAACAGATCCCACTGATACATTATGGACAGATGCTGATGCAAAGCAACTGGTTGATGCTGTAAAAAGCAACATGAGCGCAAGAGGCTATACCATGGTTACGTCCCCTCACAGCACTCCTGATCTTGGCTTGGGTCTTACTGCGATCAAAGACCTTAACGTAGGGGTTGTCTACCCTGGCTGGTGGTATGGCTATTGGGGCGGTTGCTACTGGGGATATTGCGGTTACCCGCCTTATTACCCCTGGTATGGCGGTGGTGTGGTATACAGTATTCCTACAGGTACAATAATACTTGATATGATAGATCTGAAGAACGCCTCAGCCAATACAAAACTAACGGAGATATGGGGTTCTGTAATGTCAGGAGGGTTAGGAAATACCGCCGATGATATTTCACTCGGTGTTGAAGCCATTGACCAGGCCTTTACTCAATCTCCTTACGTGCAAACACACTAATTCAATCTAAAATTTAAGCCATGAAAAAATTAATTATAACATCAGCGCTGGCATTTATATGCGTAACAGCAGTTATTGCACAAAAGAATGTGTTTGGAGTAGACTGGGCCATCAATTTTCCAAACAACAACGGGTATTTAACCAAAACAAGTTATGCAGGAGGCAAGATTGATTACCGGCATTTTTTCAAAGAGAATTGGTCATTTGGATTAGCGCTCGATTGGGCCAGTTATGAGCAATATATGCCAAGGCAAACCTTTCAAAAAGCTGATGGCAGCGGCGCTGTTACCAGCGATTTTGATGCAGTAGCTTACCAGGTACCATTCACAGCTACGCTTCATTATTATTTTAAAAAATCCAAGATGTTCAGGCCTTATGCAGGTATAGCAGCCGGCGGTCAATATCTTGAGCAGGATCTGTATTACAATGTTTATGTAAGCAGCGACAATAACTGGGGCTTTGTTGCAAGGCCCGAAATCGGGGTGCTGATAAATCCCAACAATAAATACTGGGGATTTAATGTTGGTGCTTACTATAGCTATGCTACTAATAAAACCGACCTTATAAAAAGCAACAGCTTTAATAATTTTGGTATCAGCATAGGTGTTGTTTTCGGCGAGTAACTTAACAATAACAAACGAAAACCAGGAGACCGGTTAGAGATTTATTTCTTCCGGTCTCTTGGTTTTTATACACCGGCGATCAGTTTATTAGCGGTTTGATGGTGTTAAAGCCTGGAGATGGGATCTTACCTGCCGTATAGCGCAATAGCCATATAATCAATATCCTTAAGATTGATTATTTGGCTAAATCTTTATCATGGCATCATAGCTGCTGCCTTTTCTTTTAAAACATGCAATTAAGGATGCATATTCTCATTCATTAAAGATAAATTGAGTTATTTCGTCTTCAAGTTCATGGCGAACATTCCTGTATTCCTCAATTGAAAGTTTCTTTTCTCCAAATTCCTGTTTGAACCTGTGCAAATGCTTTACGCATAAAATATAATCTAAGCAAAGTGCACGAAAATCCTCATTCGACTCAAACAGCTCTTCAATGCGCTCCATTTGGTCGGGAAACTTTTTTTTAATCAGATATAATTGCTCATTCAGTGATTCCATAGTGAACAAAATATACAGGATGAATGACTAAAAATGCCGGAAGGGATCCTTCTTTCAATGCATATAAAAATAGTGCATTCTGTATCTGCTATCAAATTTTGGAAGCATTTTACCGTAAAGCAATTTTTTTAGCCGGCCGATAAATAATGAATGGTTAAAATAATCAGAAAACATTACAATTCTTCATAAGGTGTGTGAATGCCCATTATTTTTTTTACCTATATTTGGTCGCAGTTTCCTTTATACAATTTGTTTTTGATATAGAGAAAATTAAGGTACTTAATCAGGATTTATGCTGACAGGCGATACACCGGAAGATGAAAAAGTTCCTCAAACAATCATATACAGAATATCAAAAAAACATTCTGCATATGATTTTTGTATATTTTATTTGTAATTGACCTTGGTTGTAAAAGCTAAGGTCAATTTTTTTATCCGCATCTTTTTGATGGCTACTATGATTTAAAATTTCAGAGGAGATGCGTGAGAGAAGAATGGTACTGCAAGTTTTAATTTCGAAAATCCAATTCCTTTGAATTCAGGAATGATCTCAATCATGTTTGTAAGTGATTCTGATTATTCATGCTTATTTTTTCGGCAATTAAATTTGTTTAAATAAACCGGCTAAATATGATACCTGATACACTTGATTCTTTGGAAGCTAAGCTCTCAAGGGATGCAATCAACCAGCAGCTTGAAAGAATATTTCTGGATCCGCTGTTTATGAATTCAGACATTCTCAGGAAATTTCTTTTGTTTATTGTGGATCAGACATTAACGGGTCATGCAGACTGGCTGAAAGAATATACTATAGGAGTTAATGTTTTATGCAAACCTGCAAATTTTAAACCCCAGGATAATGGTATTGTTCGCATTCATGCCGGAAGGTTAAGACGGGCACTGCACCATTATTATAACACAATAGGCATATCTGATCATATAAAAATATTTATTCCAAAAGGCAGGTATATCCCGGTTTTTATTGACAACAATAATCAAATAACAAATAACGAATTAAATAAAACAGATAGGCCTGTAGCCGATGTATCCGGTGAAATCCTGCTGAAAAAACAGGAGGCTATTGCAGTAATACCCTTTCAGCATTTTCATAATAATTCCCTGGAAAACTCATTAATTGACGGATTAGGCCTGCAGTTAAGTACTGCATTGATGCAGTTTGAAAAATATTCTGTTGTTGCCTATTGCACCATACGCGATTTATGGAAAGGCACGAACGATATATCAAAAGTGGGGTTGCTTGCAGATGCAAAATATGTTATTACAGGCAGCATCCAGACGCTGGAAAACCTGGCGCGTGCGCATATTCAGATAATTGACCTGTACAGCAACAGGCAACTATTGAGCTGTATGTACGAGGGAGAATTTTCTTCTCATAATATTTTTAAACTACAGGATGAAATAGTACAATTCATCATCTCAGAAATAATCAGGTCGCGCAAAATGGCTATTGACGATAAGACCAGGCGCAGATCATTGGTTGCTGTAGCCTGAAGCGACTTACAGACCTCTACGCTTTTATACCCCCGTTTGCGTAAGGATTTTAATTATTTCCGGAGATTGAACATTCCGTTTATCGGTTAAATGGATTTTGAAAAAGCAAATCTTTTACTTTATAACATACCTGTCAGCATTATTTCCTTCCTGGTAAATTATTTAAAACCGGATTATGAAACAGATCTTAATGCCCGTCTGCATTTTTTTATTTTTTTCTGCCACTGCCCGGTTAAACACAGATAATGTAAGCCTGGTGCAGTCAATGTAGGCAAAGAAAAGCGTGACCTTGTACAGGAATTATATGCAGTTTAATGATTCTGCTTCTGCCCATGCATTCTGGAAGATCTATGAGAGCTACGGAACAGAAAGAAAAAAATTGGGAAAGGATTACATTGCTATTTTACAGGATTATGTTGATCATTATGAAAATATGGATGATAAAAAAGCAGATGACCTGGTTACAAAAACAAGCGCCAATAACATTGCCATGGAAAATTTATACGTCAGGTATTACAAAAAATTGAAACCCGCTGTCGGCGCAGTAAAGGCAAGCCAGTTTATTCAGTTGGAAGCCTGCTTGAGAGGTGCAGTAAAGCTTTATATTCTTGATGGAGTATATTCTTCAGGTGCAACAATATGTATACCTGCAAAGGCTGCAGATGATCCTGGCTGAACTTCTTTTTGTTTATAGCGGCTATTGATTAACTATATGTACTTGCTCGTGGGGTTACATTGCATTCATTTCAGACATATATCGTGTATCCGCCGTCAATGTCTGTGCTCGCCTGCGCAGCCTGCCAATGCTTCAGGTTTGCCATGGTTTTACAAAAACACACGCCAAACCCTTGCGTATAACGTAACAGTATAGCGCCATTGCATGGCTTCTTTATACGTTACTTCCGGCTATCCCGCTGCACAATGATATTACAAGTGATTATCTTAAAACCCTGATATTAAATCAACCAAACAACAACTAAAATAAAATATTCAAAGGAATGATTTTGAGTATTATGCTTAATTTCAGCTAAAATATTTTTTATGTTGCCATAACAACGCGACGAAAACCTGTGGCACATTGCCAAAAAAAGAGCTGCTTTCAGAAAACATCTTTTCAGTTATATAATTATCATAGGGTTTTTATGGGGTGTATGGTGGTTTACAATTGGTCGTACCAGTGGGTTTTCCGGTTACCCGTGGCCTGCATGGATAATGCTTGTTTGGGGAATTGGCCTTGGGTTTAATTATTTTAATGCTTTCCATGGATCTGGTGAAAATCTAACGCAACAGGAATATGAAAAGTTGAAAAGAGAAAAAGGATTAAAATAATTTTAATTGATCCCGGGTACCAACCTAAACTAAATGTCATCGCTCTTTTTTCAAACGTGATTTTTTGTAAGGTGATTACCGCACTTTCCTTTTAAAATATTTTCATTGAGTACTATCAAAATATATGTACCTTGTTTCATCATTAATTCCAATTAAAACTTAACTATATGAAAAAGTATTTTTTGATGATGGTTTTATTTTTCTCTGTTGCTGTTTTTGCTGCTGATTCCGGTAAATGGACAGGCTATATAGGCGATGCTCATTGTGGTGCTTCCGGTAGTGGCGACGGGCATGCATCCTGTGCGAAAAAATGTATCGGCGAGGGCTATAAACCTGTATTTGTTGTTGGAGATAAAGCGTATGCTATCAGCAATCCCGAAAAGGTTAGCAAATACATAGGCGATAAAGTAACTATTACAGGAGATATAACCGGTGATTCTATCATCAACATAACAAAGATCAGCAAGTAATTTTTATATAGTCTGCAACCTGATAATCCTGGTTTGTTTTTACAACCAGGATTTTTTTTGTATTAATATTTGTTGAAACGCTCTAATCATTTTTACTTTTATCAAAGTATAATAAGAATGCCATACCGCTGAAAGCAAGGCATTCAAACACGCTCACTATTTCGTTAGGATCTTTGGAAGTATCCATTGCTACAGCCCTGGGAATATGCAATAAAATCAACCATAAGAACAACATAACGCCTGTAAGAATGCTGATGATATTGACTTTGAAATTTATGATGAAAGCAAGTCCGGAACCAATTAATGCAACACCTGCAACATAAGTCCAGAACAAATTTCCGGGAATCCATAAAGGCACAAGTGTTTTCACAAAGTCAGTATAAAGAAAATGATCGATGCCAAAGATCATAAGCATGATGCCAAAAAAGTATTTCCCAAGAAAAGATAATTTATCAAGCGTGTCTATAAATTTTGAATGCTTTTCACCAGGGAATGCTTTTGCAACTATCAATGCGCCACCTGCAAGTGCCAATAGTTTTAAAGCATCTGTCCATGCTCCCAAAACATTCGCCATATGCGTTAACCGGTTTGGTAAATGCCCGAAAACAAAAAGCAATAAAAGTGCTGCTGCGAGTATTAAAGAAGAAGTTTTTATCCATTTTCCGGTTGCTGTTAATAATCCGGTAATAAGAAGAAAAGCTCCGGTGAGGTATACAAGTATATTTAAATTTTCTGTTACCCCAGGTGGAACAGGTAAAATAACAGGCCTGAATCCCGGGTATAAAAAATGTAAAATGCCTATTCCTGCAATTCCTGCTCCATAAAAAATTCTTGCAATTGTTTTCAGGTATTTCATATCCATAATTGCCTGCTTAAAATTTTATAGTAAATGACTTAATTAAACTAGGACCGCTAAGCAAAAACAAAAATTACGTTAAAAAGGGGTGTTGCAATCAGTTACAAAGTTGATTAAAAATTTCTCCGGTAAATGGAAAAAAATTATTTGGTGTTTGTTGTAACAATGTTAAACCACCTTAATTTAGCACTCCGGTTACCAAAACAAACTTTGTCTATGCAACTTTGGGTCATTTGACGCAATGCATCTTTTATTCCATCAATATTTTTGCATCATAAATAATAAACAACGCATTAAGCATATTTAAGTTGGTGTTTTTCATAGGTTAGCAACGGCTGGTCCTTTTTAGGATCGGCCCTTTTTTTTATATTGGTTCGCAACATAAAAGGCTTATATTTTCAGCCATAAAATTTTTTATGGAAGCAGAAATATTCCGGCCACAACTATCTAGCCGCCTGGCCTCTCTCGACTTTATGCGTGGCTTTATAATGGTGCTGCTTGCACTTGAAAGCACAGGCTTATACGAACATTTATCGAAAGCATCGGAAGGAACAATTTTTTACAACTTCATGCAACAATTTTTTCATCATCCATGGAATGGACTGCATTTCTGGGACCTGATACAACCTGGCTTTATGTTCATGGCAGGCGTATCAATGGCCTATTCATTAAAAAGTCAAAAAGAAAAAGGTTATACATGGATGGCTTCTTTCAGAAAAACACTGAAGCGTTGCGGCTGGCTTTTTTTCTGGGGCGTTTTAGATTATGCAGTGCGGCCACAAGGTTTATCATTCGAGTTGTGGGACGTGTTAACACAATTATCGTTCACAACGTTGATTGCATTTTTGATTTTTAATTGGAACACAAGCCGGCAAATTCTGTTTTGTATATTTCTTTTAGTACTTACGGAAATATTGTATCGCTTCACAAATATTGCAGGCTTTGATCAGCCATTTACTGATCAACACAATTTTGGAAATTATGTGGACCTTCTTCTTATGAATAAAATAAATAAAGGCGGCTGGGTTGCTATCAATTGCATTCCAACAGCAGTGCATACTATTGCAGGCGTCTTAACAGGCAAATTATTTTTAAGTAATTCGAAGAATAAAATAAAGCCGCTGTTGATATGGGGTTTTATTTGTTTGGCTGCCGGGTACATGTTAGACGCAGCACATATTACACCTATTATTAAACGCATCGCCACATCTTCATTTACAATTTTTTCTTTAGGTTGGTGCTTATTGGGCTTATCATTTTGTTATTGGTGGATTGATATACTCGATCATAAAAAACATCTCAGATTTTTTATGATAATTGGAATGAATTCGTTATTTATTTATCTCTTTTTTGAAATTGTTGGTTTAAGATGGTTTAGTGGTTATATAATTACCATCAGCAGTGGCTTGATGCAATTGATTAATGTGCCTGAAATGCCAAAAGCTATTATTTCCTCGCTTTGCATTTTTGCATTAGAATGGAGCATGTGTTATTTCCTGTATAAGAAGAAAATCTTTTTTAAGCTGTAATTACTGATACAGAGAAAATCATAAAATATTTTAGAGCCTGTTTAAAAATAGGATTTCCAAATACCACTAAGATGTTTTGAAGATTTTAGGTGTTATGAATAAAACACAATAGCGTCATCGTCATACCCGGCTTGACCGGGTATCTGC
>JABDAV010000093.1 GCA_013289015.1 Bacteroidota bacterium
CATTTGCATCAATAATGCTGTAATTATCATTACTTGTTTTAACGCCTAGATTAAATATATCTGAAACAACAAAACCTTTTAATGCAAGGTTGCGTAAAAGAACGTTATCGCTTTGCTGTAATTTACTATCCGGACCTGTGCAGTTAATTATTCTATCTACAATCAAATGCTGGTCTTCACCTGTTGTTTTATTAGCGAAGATCACATGGATCTTTCCGTCTTCATCTTCAAAACAATTTTTCATTTTTCCGGTGTAAGGCAAAAACTTTTTTTCTTCGCGCAGCTTCAGCAAATAATCATAAATATGATGCGGTGTTCTGTGACGCACTACATTCCATTGGTAACTTAATTCTTTCAGAAAAGTTCTCTTCTCTTCATTGGTAAACTGCTGCCATATTTTTACAGTTGATGCGCGCAAAGCATCTGTAACCAACTCCGGGCTCAATCCAAAATTTCTTACTTTAATAATATGCCTGTAAATAATTCTTCTTAATTGATGCAGGCTTTTTACATGTTCAATTTCGTTTTGCAGCAATGTATATTTTGTTCCAACGTGCCTGTGCGGTATCAGCGAAAAACCATTGGGTGAAATTGTATGAATAGTTCCTGAAAAACTATTTTCTCTAATGCCAAGCACTGTATCGATCATGGTTAAGCCGTTACCGATGATCAATATGCTTTTAAGATGTTTTACATTGCTTACACAAGCTTCATTCCACGGATTGGCAAAATAATTTCTGTATTCATCCAATGGTTTCTTATGAACCACCAGTTGCTGCGGCGCTGCATTACCGGTCGCAAGCACAATTACATCGGCTGTTATGTTCCCGGTTTTATTTAAAATTATTTTATAACCATCGTCAGCAGTTTCGATATCTTCAGCAACACCGTTTATTATTGATACGTCAACATACGCAGGTTTTGCATTTAATGCCTGTTGCCAAACATCTTTTAAATACAATCCATATAATTTTCTTGGCAGAAATGTTTTGCTTAGAATTTCCCTTTCTTCAGGTTTATAGAAATTATTTTCAATAAGCCAGTTGGAAAAATCCAATGGCTTATCAGGAAATGCCCCCATATTCTCTGCCGGAACATTCAATAAATATTTAAGCGTATGCGCGCTGTATGCAATACCGTTTGCAAGTGGATAATTAGTATTGATGATCCTGATATCAATTGGCGATATTGCATGTTTAAATAAATTAACTGCAGTCATTGTGCCGCAAAAACCACCCCCAATAATTGCGATAACCGGTTTCTTCATAAAAATATTTAAATAAAAAACCACCGTAAAAATAACGGTGGTTTATGTAAACAAAAATAATTGATTATTCAACAATTAGTTTTTGCATATCCGTATTCTGATCAGTTGTAATCCTGATTATATACAAACCTTTTGCTAACTGCTGCACAGGAATAATGAATTGCTGACCTGCAACTATATTGGCTATAGTTGTGCGATAAACGATCTTACCATTCATATCATTTACTACAACATCTGCTTTTGCATAATTGTTCAGCGCAAATAAAGTAGTGTTGTTCTTTGCAGGGTTTGGATAAAGATTCCAATGCTTAACAGCTTCTTCAAGATTTACTTTTTGTATAGATGAATATTGATAAGTTCCATCTTTATCCACCTGTTTCAAACGATAATAATTATTACCACTCAAAGGCATTGCATCATTGAAATTATAATGCTGCACATCACCTGATGTAATGGCGTTCACGCTTCCGATCTTTGTGAATGCAATGCCATCGCTGCTGCGTTCAACATCATAATGATCATTATTGATATTTCCTTTTGCAGACCAGTTAAGCACAACCGCATGTGCACCGCTTTTTTGTGCAATAAAGCTGAGCCAGCTTACGGCAAGCACTTCATTCTTTATCTTCTTATTGGTATAAACATAATATTGGCCCGCATTTAAAGTAATGGAATAGGCAGTTGAATTAACCGTAACTGAATCGTTGGTTAAATAGCTGTACCATTTGCCTGTTGAAGGAAAAGTAACGGTTGCTGTTTTTGATGTTAACCCAAAATTGCCGACAACCATAACGCTTAAATCAGGCCCGGTAAGGCTTTCCCATTTTAAAGTATCGGAAAGATTGTAAGCAATTGTTCCGTTAATGAATGTAGCAGTATATGCAGGATACGTTTTTAAATGAATGAGATCAGCGTACACATTGTATAAAGCATTCCTGTCCGGATCACTGTAATATTCCCAATGCGGTGGCTTTGGAGTTAACCTGCATGAATCGTTTACAGTTCCGTTTGTACAACGATTGATGGAAAGGTCATAACCAAGCTCACCAAATTCCCACAACATTTTTGGTCCGGGCTGCATGCTCCAGAATGCTGCAGCCATTCCGTTCCTGGCCAAACCTGTAGGAATATTTTTTACATTGTATGAACCTAAGGATGCACCATATTGTTCATTCTTATACATTAATCTTTCCTCATCATGGCTTTCCTGGTAGGTAACAAGATTGGGTTGGGTAAATCCGTAATTTTTATAAATACCACCGCTAAAATCCCAGCCATCTTTATAACCCATTGTTGCCTGGTTATAATTATAATTTTGATTACCCCACACCATCATTCCATAATTTGTTTCTACGGTTTCTTCGCCATGATCAACAAAAATTTCCAAAATGCAATAACTGTTGGTTGAGGCGGCCTGCGTGTAGTTGTAATATTTTTCCCAGATATTGATGCGGCCTGTATCGTAAGATTCCCATAGACTTTCGTTGCAATTGTTACCCATTGCATCGCAGCTTTCCCTTTGTGTAAAGCCGCCTGCCAAATCCCATCTGAAACCATCTATCTTATAATCAGTAAGCCAGAAATTAATTACACGATGTACAAAATCCTGCGTTGCCGTGCTTTCATGATTAAAATCATAGCCCACATTAAACGGATGTTTTGGATATTGATTGAACCATGGACTGTTGGATGCAGGAACATTCAAAACATTATCCCAATACATCTGCACCATCGGCGATGAACCAAAAGAATGATTCATTACCATATCCATGATCACAGCCATGCCACGTTTATGACATTCATCAATAAACTGCTTCACTACATTTTCTGGACCGTATGCTTTATCAGGCGCGAAATAAAAGTTAGGATCATAACCCCAGCTATTGTGGTTTTCAAAATTGTTGAAAGGCATCACTTCAATTGCATTTACCCCCAGCCTTTGCAGATAACTTAATGTATCAATCAATGTTTGAAAATTACCGGCTGCCGTAAAATCTCTTACCAATAATTCATACACGACAAGGTTTTGCTTGTTCGGTCTTGAAAAATTACTAACCTGCCATGTATAAGACGGCTTTGCGGTTTGCAATACACTTACAATACCTGTTGTTTTTCCGGTTGGATAAGGCTTGAGACCAGGATAGGTTGTTGATGAAATATATTTATCATTCGCAGGATCGAGAATTTTTTCGCAGTTGTAATCCGCCACTTTTAATGTGCCGTCAATCAAATACTGATAAGCATATTCAGTTGCCGCCTTCAACCCTGTAATGCGTACCCAGAAACGTTGTTTATCAGGAGTAACACTCATTAAATATTTTGATGAAAGCTGCCAGTTAGTAAAATCACCTTCCACATAAATATAATTTTTGAACGGTGCAAATAAAACCAGCACAACAGATGTATCGCCCTTTTCATAATTAATGCCATCTGTATCACCCGCAGGTATTGGGGCAACAGTTACCGTTGGTGTTACAACGAACTGCATAGTGTCTGATGCGGTGGTACCGCTTGTAGCTTTTGCAATAATTGTTTGAGGACCACCTGCTGTTATGGTTGTGTTTGCAGTAAGGCTTGTGCCGCTTCCTGTTGCAACGGAGGTTCCGTTAAATAAGATACCAAGTGTACTGCTTTTACTTGCCTTCATAGTAATGGCAAGCGGATCACCAACGTTTTTTGTAAGTGGTTCAGGAATTGGATTATATGTTGGTTGCCGGAAGGGCACATCAATTCTTGCATACAAACCGTTATCATAAACAGGTACGTACATATCGCTGCCATCACGATTGCGTTGCACTGAATCACCATTTCCAGAACGGAAAAGAATAGCAATCTTTTTTATTGTTTCAGATGAATTGGTAATACCAAAAAAGGTACGCAGGCCACCGGTAATGGTGTATTTCCATTGGTTATTACCTAAATAACTGCATTGTGCGCCGGCAGTTGTTGTGCCCCAGGTAAATTTTACATATTTCCAATCACTTGAAGAAGCGCTTAAGTTGGTTATTACACCTATATGTACATACACATCAGTTGTTGGTGTGTAGTTAAGCAAACCATTATTACCATAGGTTGCATTCATGGTTATAGTAACAGGAGTTGAACTTTCCTGTATAAAATCAGGAGTCCATGAAAGTAATTGCGCATTTGCCTTGATAATAAAGAGCAGCAAAAAGGGAAGTAAAAGTTTTTTCATATTGCAAGCTGAGATTTAAAAGCAAATATGTGTAAAGTTTACACATTGTACAAATTGCACAAAATATATTTTAAAGAATTATTTATTGCGATGAAAGAAACTTAGCATTTCTGTGTTGAAAATCCTTCATCAAAAAATTTAGCTTTGCGCGCAAATAATACTCATGCTCGCAGGATTTAATAATGTAACGTTTGAATTTGGTTCAAGAATAATTGTTGAAGATGCAACCTGGCACATTCAGCCAGGCGAACGTATTGGATTGATTGGTTATAACGGTACAGGCAAATCAACCTTATTAAAATTATTGGTAGGCGAATATTCGCCCTCGGAAGGAACTGTTGAACGCAGCCGCAATACATCTATTGGTTATTTACACCAGGATCTTTTAAGCTTTGATACAAATGACTCTATTTTAGAGGTTGCCCTCGGCGCTTTTGAAAAAATAAAACAACTCGAAAAAGAGATTGAGGAATTAGGTAAAGAGCTGGAAGCAACTTCAGATGAAAAGATCCTGCTTGTTTATTCTGATAAACTGCACGAGCTTGAAGTGCTTGGCGGTTACAACATTCATCATAAAACAGAAGAAGTTTTACAGGGTTTAGGTTTTGCCAATGAAGATTTAAATCGTCCTTATAAAGAATTCAGCGGTGGCTGGCGCATGCGTGTTTTGCTTGCCAAGATGATATTGCAGCAGCCTGATCTTTTATTGCTTGATGAACCTACAAACCATTTGGATCTGCCATCAATAGAATGGCTTGAAAAATATTTGCTGCATTATAAAGGCAGTGTTGTTATTGTTAGTCACGATAAATATTTTTTGAACCGGATGGTTACAAAAATTATTGAAGTCTATCAACAGCAACTGCATATTTATTCCGGCAATTATGATTATTATGAAACCGAAAAAGCACAGCGCATAGACCTGCAACAGCGCGCTTATGAAAACCAGCAGGATTATATACGCCAGAATGAAAGACTGATAGAACGTTTCAGGGCTAAAGCCAGCAAGGCAGCCATGGCGCAAAGCCTTATGAAAAAGCTGGATAAGCTCGATCGTGTAGAGAACGTAGAATTTGAAAGGCCAAATCTTAAAATCAATTTCAAGGTTGATAAACAGCCTGGAAAAATTCTTGCTTCGTTAAAACACGCAACAAAATCTTTCGGCAATAATCTGATTATAGAAAACACAGGTGCAGAGATTGACCGTGGCGATAAAATAGCATTAATTGGTGCAAATGGAAAAGGTAAATCAACCATCTTAAGACTGCTCGCCGGAACAGAACCTTTTACCGGTGAAAGAAATTGGGGGCACAATGTTGATGAAAGTTTTTACGCACAGCATCAATTGGAAGCATTGAATTTAAACAATACGATTCTTGAAGAAATGACGCTTTGCGGCAGTGGTAAAACAGAATTGGAGTTGCGTTCTTTACTGGGTTGCTTTTTATTTAGCGGCGATGATGTGGAGAAGAAGATCCGCGTATTGAGCGGAGGCGAAAAAGCAAGAGTTGCCCTGGCAAAAGTAATTGCAGGCAAAGCCAATTTTTTATTGCTGGATGAACCAACCAATCACCTCGATATTCACAGTGTTGAGCTGTTAAGTGAAGCATTGAATAAATATGAAGGCAGTTATATTTTGGTAAGCCATGATCGTTTCTTTATTTCTAAAACTGCCAATAAGATCTGGGAAATTGTAGATCATGAAATAAAAGAATTCAAAGGTGGTTATGAAGAATATGTACAATGGAAGGAAAGAATGGAAAAGTCTAAAGCTGAAGGATCAAAGACGAATGTTCAAAGTTCAAAGCCGGAAATAAAAATAGAGCAGCCTTCAACTTTAAACATTAAACCTGAAACATCAAATAACCAAAACAAAGAACAGCAGAAAGAATTACAGAAGCTGCAAAAGCAATTCAGTAAACTCGAAAGCAGTTTGAATGAGTTGAATCAACAAAAAATCAATACAGAAGCAGGGTTGGCGAATCCTGATAATTATTCTGATAAGAAAAAATTTCTTGAGTTGGAAGAACGTTACAAAACTGTTCAACAAAAGATAAGCGCAGCCAATAAAGAATATGAAATATTGTTTGAAAAAATAATGCAGTTAGAATCTGAAATCTAAGCTGCCATTATCATTGCAGTACAAGTGTTGCGATCCCGCATCAAGTGCGGGACAGGCTGCAACGGTGTTCAATTGAAATACAAAAGCTGGTCACATTTTAAAAAAAAAGGCAAGGTTTCTAAAAACCCTGCCTTTATATAAATTGAGAATAATAATTTATGCTTCAGTACCTTTCTGAACATCAGTCTCGCCTTCAACCGGAGCTTTTGTTTCTTCAATAACTGTTGCTTCTGTAATTGCCGGTGTAGTTTCAGCAGCTTTAGGTGCAGCAGGTTTTTTGGAACGGCTACGGCGTGTTCTTTTACCAGCTTCAGTAGTTGCTGTTGTTTTGCCGTATACATCGTTGAAATCAACCAGCTCTATCATTGCCATTTCCGCATTATCACCAATACGCGTACCTAACTTAATGATACGTGTATAACCACCGGGACGGCCTGCAACTTTAGGCGCTACAACAGTAAATAATTCTTTTACTGCATGCTTATCTTTTAAATAGCTGAACACAACACGATGCTGGTGCATGATCTGCTCCTGGCTTTCACCTTTATGTGTTTTTGTAATTAATGGTTCGATGTAAATCCTTAAAGATTTTGCTTTTGCCAACGTGGTAACGATGCGTTTATTAACGATCAACTGGCTGCCAAGATTGGCGAGCAACGCATCTCTGTGTGCCTTAGTGCGGCTTAAATTTTTTATTTTGTCTCCGTGACGCATGACGTTTAAGTTTTAGCCTTGTACCGTGTCAGGAATTACAAGGATACCCTCTGAATCTCCCTAAAGGGAGACTTTAAAAAGTGTGATTAATTTATAAAGATCTTATTTATTTAATAGCTTTCCTTAAGCCTTCCCTTTAGGGAAGGTTTGGAAGGGCTCTTAGTTAATATCATCCAAACCCAGCTTGCTCAGATCCATTCCGAAATGCAAACCTCTTTCGCCAAGAACCTGTTCGATCTCGCTCAAAGATTTCTGGCCGAAATTGCGGAACTTCATTAGGTCTTCCTGTTCGTACTGAACCAACTCGCTTAAGCTGTTGATCTTTGCTGCCTTCAAACAGTTGAACGCACGCACTGAAAGATCGAGGTCCTCCAATGGTGTTTTTAATACTTTACGTAGTTGCAACATTTGTTCATCAACTACATCTTCTTTACGATCTTCTTTATTATCGAAAGTGATGTTTTCGTCAGTGATGATCATTAAATGCTGGATCAAAATGCGTGAAGCCTGTTTAACTGCTTCTTCAGGATGAATGGTACCATCTGTAGCAACATCCAGCAACAATTTTTCATAGTCTGTCCTTTGTTCTACACGATAGTTTTCAACAGCATATTTTACATTCTTGATCGGTGTATGAATTGAATCGATAGGAATGTAACCAAGCGGCATATCTTTCGCGCGGTTTTCTTCTGCCGGTACATAACCCCTGCCTTTGGCAACAGTAAGCTCAACATCAAGTTTAGCGCTCTGGTCCATTGTACAAATAACAAGGTTAGGATTCATTACCTGGAAGCTTTGCAAGGCATCGTTCAACATGCCTGCAGTAAACTCAGATTTGTTCTTAACGCTTAATACAGCCTTTTCATTTGCCGCATCATGGTCAACAGTTTTCTTAAAACGAACCTGTTTAAGATTCAGAATCATTTCAGTAACATCTTCTGTAACACCTTTTACGGTGGCAAATTCATGTTCAACACCTTCAATTTTAATGCTGGTGATTGCGTATCCTTCAAGGCTGCTTAATAACACCCTTCTTAAAGCATTACCAATGGTTAAACCATAACCCTGCTCAAGCGGGCGAAATTCGAATGAACCTTCAAAATCAGTTGCTTTCTGTAAAATGATTTTATCCGGTTTCTGGAAGTTTAAAATGGCCATTTTATATTCCTTTGTTTTTTTGTTTACCCTAAATCCCTAAAGGGACTTAAGAGATTTATTATTTAAACTATTAATTTTTTTGCAAAAGCTTCCTTTACTCCCTTTTAGGGAATGGGAGCTTTATTTGCTGTACAATTCCACGATCAGTTGTTCCTTAATATTTTCAGGAACACTTTCCCTCTCAGGATACGTAATGAATACACCTTGCTTTTCAGCTTCATTCCAATCCAGCCAGTTAAACTTAGGATTCTTACCACGAACCTGGCTTGTGATAGAACTGTTCTCACTTGCTTTTGGCTTTAAACCAATTTTATCACCCGGCTTTAATTGATAAGACGGAATGTTGACTACTGCGCCGTTTACTGTAACATGTTTATGTGAAACCAGCTGGCGTGCAGCCGGACGTGAAGGAGCAATGCCTAAACGAAATACTGCGTTATCTAAACGCGCTTCCAGTAATTTAATAAGATTTTCGCCGGTAACGCCTTTAATACGCGCAGCTTCTTCAAATGTTTTGCGGAACTGGCGCTCTAAAACACCGTAAGTGTATTTAGCTTTTTGTTTTTCTTTCAACTGAACAGCATATTCACCTAAAGTTTTGCGCTTGCGGCTTGCACCATGCTGCCCGGGAGGGTTGCTGTTTTTATTTAACCATTTACCATTGCCTAAAATAGGCTCGCCGAACATACGGCTGATCTTTGTTTTGGGGCCTGTGTAACGTGCCATAATTATATATTCGATTTTTTAGTGACGATACAGCATCAATAAAAATCTTAAAATAAATGCTGTATCCGTTATTAAATACCTTACTCCCCTTTAGAGGATGGGGGCTTATACTCTTCTTTTCTTGGGAGGACGACAACCGTTGTGCGGTAAAGGAGTAATATCCTTAATCATAGAAACTTCAATGCCACTTGATGCCAAAGCGCGAATAGCGCCTTCACGGCCTGCACCAGGACCTTTTACGAAAACGTCAACTCTTTTAAGGCCCGCATCAACAGCAACTTTTGCTGCGTCCAATGCTGCCATCTGGGCCGCATAAGGAGTGTTCTTTTTAGAACCGCGGAATCCCATTTTGCCTGCAGAAGACCAGCTGATAACCTGGCCCTGCTTATTGGTTAATGAAACAATAAGGTTATTAAAAGTAGCACTGATATGCGCATCTCCATACGCATCAACCTTTACTATTCTTTTTTTCGCTACTGTTTTGGCACTTGCCTGTGCTTTTGCTGCTTTTGCCATGATTATTTTTAAAATTCAAATAACAAATCTCAAATCTTTAAAAGCAGTTTGGAACTTGTTATTTGTGTTTTGTTATTTATTAATTACTTTTTAGGCGCTTTCTTTTTACCGGCCACTGTTTTACGTTTCCCTTTTCTTGTACGGCTGTTGGTACGTGTACGCTGTCCGCGAACAGGTAAACCTTTACGATGACGAAGACCACGATAGCAGGCTATATCCAACAGGCGCTTAATGCTCATCTGAACCTCGCTGCGCAATGCACCTTCCACTTTAATTTCATTGGTAATGATGTTGCGGATATGATTAAGGTCATCATCATCCCATTCATTTACCTTCTTATCGTAATTAATACTTGCTTTATCCAAAATATAACGTGCCGTAGAACGGCCAATACCATAGATATAGGTCAAACCTATTTCTCCTCTTTTATTTTTGGGTAAATCAACTCCGGCAATACGAGCCATAATTTCTATTTATAGTTTTTATTTATCTTTTTTCTGCTTCGGGCTTTGAGCTTCGAGTTCTACTCACGGCTCACAGCTGATAGCTTTTCTATCCTTGCCTTTGCTTAAAGCGAGGATTCTTTTTATTAATCACATATAGCTTGCCTTTTCTCTTAACGATCTTGCAATCCACACTACGTTTTTTTATAGAAGCTCTAACTTTCATTTTATTTCGCTTTTCGCTTTCAGCTTTTGGCCTTTAGCTTATTTATATCTTAAAATAATTCTTCCTCTCGAAAGATCATAAGGGCTCATTTCTACTTTCACTTTATCACCCGGTAAGATCCTTATGTAATGCATGCGCATTTTACCCGAAATTGTGGCCAGGATTTCATGGCCGTTTTCCAACTTTACCCTGAACATAGCGTTACTAAGTGCCTCTAAAATAGTACCGTCTTGTTGAATCAATGGCTGTTTGGACATAAATTTGGGAGCGCAAAGATATAGGAACGCAGTGAATTGAGAAAATTTTTACAAAATTTCAAACCTAAAATTCAAGTTAAAGGTTTACAGGCAGTACAATTTCCCACTGGTTAGGACTTCTCCCTTCAAAATCTTCGTTCAACAAACGGCTGTAACGAATGCCAAAACTGATAAATTGCTGGTTCCACCATTTGCTGTCGAAAAAGATCTCTACTCCGGTTGAAGCAAAATTATAATGATCGCCGGTTCTTAAACTTTTGGCTTGGGTAAAATCGTAAAAAAGGTTGGCGCGGATTCTTAAAAAATAGGCAATATTTCCAAAACCCCAATCCGGATAAGCTATTGGAAAATTATAATTAATTGCTGCCTTATATAACCTGGGATAATCTACCGCTGCATATCCTCTTGAAAAAGGAAAATTATTGTCGTAATAATATTTACCTGATGTATCCCTTGATTGATAAGCAAGATTTATTACGGTACTATGTGTTTTTCCTAATCCCGGAAAATAAAAATAACCGCTTGCCAATAACTGGTGCGCCGTACTTCCTGCTCTGTATTGCAATATCAATGACTGGCCAAAATGCGGGTAAATATGCTGAATTGCCTGCTGAACATACTGACTGTATTTTACCTGCATTTGCACATATCCAAAATTTGAATTGCTTAAATATTGTTTGGCAATTCCTGTCCATTGTACATTACTAAAGTTGTAACTGGCTGATGAAGTTAAATTGCGGTACATTTTTCCGCTTGTAAAATTGAGCGGCAATTGTAACCCCGCCGCAACTTTTGTTTCATTCCAGTGTAAAGAAGTATCTGCATTTAATCTTACTGTCCGGTTCCATGTTTGATTTAAATCTATAAACGGTTGTACATACCAGCCACCATAAATTCCTGTATAACCAACACGGCTGAAGTGCTCATCTCTGTTGTAAGTATAATACAACTGGCTTTGAAAAGTGTTCAGTACATTTTGTCCAAACACAATAAAAGAATAATCAGGGTCGCTGAAATAGGGATTGTAACTATGAAAA
Organism: Bacteroidota bacterium; assembly: GCA_013289015.1. Taxonomy (GTDB): domain Bacteria; phylum Bacteroidota; class Bacteroidia; order Chitinophagales; family Chitinophagaceae; genus Parafilimonas. The sequence goes on from JABDAV010000093.1 coordinate 11,663, forward strand.
TTTAAAGCGCCTGAAGTTTTTGAATATTTGCTAACGTCAAAATTTCTTTCTGCTAAATTATCCAATAGCTGATTTGATTTTTTTTGAAATGGGTTTGAAACATATAAATTTTTTAAAGTATCGGTTGCATTAACCGGCTGCCATAAAGCAGTTGTTGTTACTAATCTGTAACCATCAGCCGTAAACGCAGAAGTAAATAATTGCTTGTTGAAAATGCCCGCCTGGTATAAGCCTGTTGCTGCAGTTGCAACGCGATAATTTTTATTTGTTGAATTGATATAAGCCCAAATCTCATCCCTGCCATTATTAGAACAGCTATATAATAATGTATCACCTTGTACAACCGGAAAACCAATGATCCTGTTTTTATAAGGAATGATTTCTTTTACACCTGCACCATCAACGCTTTCTTTTAAAATGCTCATTTCACCAGCAGCATTTCTGTCGCACACGTAAATAAATTTATCATCTTCAGAAAATTTAGGATAAGAATAAACAGAGCCAGGTATGTTTTGAACACTTTTGATAATGTTGCCGGTAACATCAAGCAAATGCAATACAGATATTCCAGATGTCGTCTGCTCAACTGCTGCTATCATCTTACCATTGTGCGAAATATCAGGCGAAAAATATCTTGTATGAGAGGTTATCTTTTGTTCCTTTTTTGTATTTACATCAAGCAGTCTTAATTCACCGAATTCTTTATTCCCCCAGCGTGCAGCCGGTTTATAAGAAGCGTATACGATCTTTTCATTATTATAAGAAAAGTAATCATCGTCTGCAATATCCTGTACGGCAATTTTCTCTGTTGCCCCGTTACTACGCTTAATTATAAATTTCGGAATATCGCGATAACTTTCTTTCAGTGTTATTATTGAACCATCAGCAGTAACGTAAGGGTATTTTTCATCAACCACGGTGTTCTTTTCTGTTGAATCAATAAACTGCAAATGAGAAACTGATTCATCCTTCCATTGCTGCTGGTAATAATCAAATGCGTCTTTTACAAAATCATTAAAAGAAACATGCGCATAATTTTTAACCGCATGCTGCATTGGATAAAATAAAGAATGAAAAGAAGCAGCATCCTGTGTTACATTTTTCCAGAAATCATTTCCATACTTTTCTCTTCCATATGCTACCAGCATATAACCTAAAGGATAGTGATCAGGCACATAATTTCTATATGAGCCATTGCGCAGCTTCATATATGAATAATTCCTGTTTTGCAAATACAACACTTTATATCCGTTTAAAAACAAAGGCAATCTTCCCCTCCCCTGTTCACTTAACAGCGTTTCGTTATACACAGCATCGCCTTCAAAAAACCAATCAGGCACTGATGCTGCATTTGCTAAAGCCTGCCCGTTCTCTCCAAATAAAATATGCATTGCATGCGAAAGGCCGATATTGAAGTTACTGTACTGCTCAACATGCCTGTATTCATGAATACTTAAAAGATCGGGCCAGCTAACAGCTCCTAATTCGAATGCATTCTGTTCGGGTGTGAGAAAAAATTCGCTGTGCCACGGGCCTAAAGCCACAAAACCATTTGAAAATATTGTTTGTGAATGAAGCACAATACTCACTTTGTGTAAGTCATCTCCAATTGTTCGGGAGTATTGATGTTGCTCCTGTGAAGTAATAGTTGCAATACGTTTGGCAATACTATCCATTCCCCTGGGAAAAATAATTCTAACCGTATCTGTATTTACCTGTTGCCATTTTACAGAAGCAGGTTCGCCACCAAACTGCTGTGCATCTGAAAAGTAAAAAGCAAAAAGAAGGAAATAAAAAATTATAAATCTTATCATGTAATAGTCAAAATAAAGCTTTCTGAGTTTTAACCGGAGCTTCATTAAACAAAAAACCATCCTGATAAATCGGGATGGTTAAATATTTTTTCAAACCAGTTTACGCAATCGGTTCACTTGTCAAATGTACTTTCGTCATTTGCAGGTAATGATTCTGCAACTGGTGTACATATTGTATTTGGGGGTTCAAACGCTTATCATCCCTGTACCAGATATCAATATGAGAAAAATCATCCGCTTGTTTAATAAGCATCCTGAAAGAACCTTTTTTATATTTCACTGTACCATCGGGTAAATCTTCCCGAACAAAATTCAATTGCTTCAGAGTTGCGTCGTTTAAAGGAATGGGATAAAGGTCATCTGTTTCGAACCAGAATTCCTGTACTTCGGTTGCGAGGCAAACCTGTTTCTCATCGCCGTTAAGGTTTACTACTTCACCCTCCCATCTTTTACCTTCATACTCGCCTTCAAGAAAATCTCCCATTTTAATTTCACTAAATTTTATCATATAGCTTTTTTTTACGGCAAAAAGATAAAACTAAATTTTAGTATCATGCTTAAGCAGTGATTAATTTTTTTAAATTAATCCAGCCGGTACTACACCAGCATAAAAAGCAATAATCAATTCAATCAGCTTCCCCGGTTTGCGCCGGTTGACCTTACTTTCTGCTTTGCAGCACCGCCGGGCTTGGAAGTTACTTTTATAAATTTGGAATTGCCATTATTGGCTGCCTGGTTCTTGCCGGCTTTCTTCCCGGTCTTTTTATTATTGGTTGGTAACGACATATAAAAAAATTTGTAGTCAAAAATAAGCCTTCATCTGTAACCAAGCAATAGGTGCATTTAAAATTGTCGCTTATGTTTCAGCAAAATTTACAATGCAATTTTCAAATTGAACCACATAGGCATATAGAAACATAGGCTTTCACATAGAATCTCCTATGTGGTTTCTATTGTGTTCTATGTTCTATATGGTTCAATTAACTCACTCCAATAATCAGGGTAACGACAATTTTAAATGCACCAATCAATACTAACTACCGAAGTAATTTTTCTTTTAAGCAGTATGATCATCCGGCTTTATTTTTTTGTTTCTTAAAAAGCATATCCAATCTTA
>JABDAV010000094.1 GCA_013289015.1 Bacteroidota bacterium
ACTGTAAGCGATGGCAGCAAAGCAGTACAATTAATTGAAGATAGTTACGCAGATTCTTCAGGCTATAGCTTTTATTATTACACGGTTGATTTTTCAAATCCCGCGCAGGTGTTAATCGGGAAATTTAATACAACCTATAACTTAACAATACAGTTGCCTGACAGCTCTGTATATACATCAACCACAACCATTCCTTTATTAAGAAAAACCTGTGATTCGCTGTGGTGGACCACTGCTCCCGATAATCCTGATACTACGCGTTGTATTATGTATGGTTTGTTTACCGATCCTCCCGGCCTTGGCGATTATGTACGTTATTTCACCAGCGTTAACGGCCAGCCGTTTTATCCCGGCTATACTTCAGCATTTGATGACCAGATAACCGACGGTACTACCTACACTTTCCAGATACCAAAAGGATACAGTAAAAACGATACGCTTAAAGTAAGCAATGATGATTTCGGTTTCTTTCACCGGGGAGACAGCATTATCTTTAAATTCTGCGACATAGATAAAGCCACTTTTGATTTCTGGCGAACCTGGGAATACGCTTACCAGTCAAACGGCAATCCCTTTTCTTCGCCCACCTTTTCTGTTTCTTTATTCTGCATGATAAGTTTTATTTACGCTAAAGTTATGCAGCGCAGTATAAACCTCTTCAAATACCAAAATAATTTTAATCTAAGCCGTTCATTAAATTTGCAGGCTTTAGATAATTGCAAGGCAAAATTTTATTGTTATGTTACCAGCTTCAGTAATTTGTGGCATCGTCTCTTGTGTCGTTCCGCAATGGCGCATAGGCGTCAAGCTAACTTTCTTTATGCAGCACTTAAATACAGTTATTATATGCTCAAGCCGCATGGCTTCGTTGTTTCAATCCCGTATGTGCGGGACTGCTTTCGCTTCTTTGAAAAAATGTCCTTCGGATTTTTTTCAATCCCGTATGTACGGGACCGAACCGAAAGAGGCGCCTTTTGAGACAACTGGCAACAACCTGCAATTACAGTCGCTAATTACTCTGAAACTCAAGCTGGTTTTATATTTAAAGCGATCACAGCTATTTCTTAACTTGATGCGTATGCGCATATGCGGGACGACTGTAGTTTTTCCTGGCAGCATAACTTTAGCGTAAATAAAACTTATCATGCAGAATAAAGAAACAGAAAAGGTTCATTGTTTAATTATTGGTTCGGGACCGGCAGGTTATACAGCAGCTATTTATGCAGCACGAGCCAACATAAAGCCTGTTTTGTACCAGGGTATTCAGCCCGGCGGACAACTAACTATTACAACAGAAGTTGAAAATTATCCCGGTTATGCTGATGGTGTGCAGGGACCTGAAATGATGATCGATTTTGAAAAGCAGGCAAAGCGCATGGGCGCTGATATTCGTTACGGTCTCGCAACAAAGGTTGATTTCACCGGGCCCGTTCATAAAGTTTGGATCGATGAGGAGAAGCTTATCGAAGCGGATGCGGTAATTATCGCAACGGGCGCTTCTGCCAAATGGCTGAACCTTGAAAGCGAGCAAAGGCTGAACGGTTATGGTGTAAGCGCCTGTGCCGTATGTGATGGATTTTTCTTTCGCAATAAAGAGGTGGCTATTGTGGGCGCGGGAGACACTGCCTGTGAGGAAGCGCTGTATCTTTCAAAATTATGTTCAACGGTGCACATGATCGTGCGCAAAGATGAGAACGGCATGCGTGCAAGTAAAGTAATGCAGGATCGTGTAAAGAATGCTGCTAACATAAAAATTTACTGGAACAGCGAAACGGTTGAAGTGATTGGTGAACATAGAGTAGAAGGTGTTAAGATAAAAAGCACCAAAACAAATGAAGAACAAATTATTACGGTGAACGCATTTTTTGTTGCCATTGGCCACGAACCTAACAGTGCCATTTTTAAAGATTGGATAAACATGGATGAAGCAGGATACATTAAAACTATTGCGGGTTCTTCCAAAACAAATATCGCGGGTGTGTTTGCGGCAGGGGATGTGCAGGATAAAATATATCGCCAGGCGGTTACTGCTGCCGGCAGCGGTTGCATGGCTGCTTTGGATGCAGAAAGATATTTGGGCGAATTGAACGCCGGTTAAAAAAATACAGCGCAATATATAAACACGCTAATTTTTATCCCGGGACGCGTGTAAAAAGGAAGAACAAATGCAACCCTGGTAAGAATGCCAATACAGCGTGCTTCGGCTTATCCTGACTCTTTTTTGCTTACTTCATTTTATCCTGGGAAGCATCCGCAAACTTTTGATTTTCAAAGGAGAGTGGGCAGGAAAAAGCTGTTATTTTTTGTATGTTTATGGTTTTAAAGTTTTGAAAGCCCTCTCTGCCCGGAATGCGAAGCCTTCACAGGCCTACTTAAAATCAATACCAGCGCATAAGGATTAAATGATCCTGAGAAATGAAATCTTTCGTACCCTGAATTTCAATCCAAACATTCAAAGCCCGTCATTTATAACCGTGCCGGCCTTTTCATTTCAGCGCGGAACAGTAAAATGTTTACGGCAGCAAAATGAACAGATGCCGCCTGCAATGTGCATAGCCTTTAACAGCAATTTACCCTACCGTTAACAGGGATTAGACAGCCTTTAGGTAGGGAGCAGGGTCTCTATAAGGTTGCTATAATGTTACTATAATGTTACTATAAGGTTACTATAAGGTCTCTGTAATGTTACGATAAAAACACTGATAATTTTGCAGCTTTGAGGAAGGGAGGGAGCAAAAACGAAACCATTGTAAAATACAATCAAACCGTGGCATGGCAAAAAATATAAAGTATTTTCCGCAAAAAAAAGTAGTGGTAAAGAGCTCTGTATATAGCCGGCATGTGCGTGCTGCAAGAGGAAGCCGGGAACCTGCAGCTATAAATGATGTGCTTAAACCATGGTGCCAGGAGCTCGGGGAAGAGCAGCTATGGCAGGTAATTTAAGTCGCATGCGGCAACAGGCACTGATTTAAAACCCTTTTGCAAAGCCTTGGCGGCCTTTAGCTGAACAGTTCCGTTATGCTTTAAACCGGTTTGGCCTGCCTGCACCTGTTGCGCGGGAGGCAAGATTTATTAATTCGTAAAGTTTAATAAAACAGGTTCATGAAATCACAATATCCTTCCCGCATACAAAGCCTTTCGGAGAGACATTCAGGAAAGAAAATGATAAATTATTCAATGTTACAGAGATGCTCCATTGGTACAACTGATGATCATACAGGCGATTTACGCCGGTTAAATTTAAAATATCGTAAGTACAAAATATAAATATAAAATGCCAGGAAGCAACCATTTCCAGGGCATTTTTGTTTTATATAGTGTTTCTTCTTCAAGAGGAATTTAGTTTTTAAAATTATTTAATAAACATCTAATTTTAAAACCGATTAAACATTTTCAATAAACATCTAATTTTAAAGGTGATTAAACATAACTATATGAAAAAAATATTACCACTTGCAATCTGTATCTTCCTTGCCCTTGCCTCAAAAAGCCAGGAACCAATTAACCGCGTTTTTCCCTGGGGAACATGGGGAATCGGACCCATTAAAAACAAAAACAGCCTGAATATTTACGATCCTTATCGTATAGACGGATACCAGATTTATTTTGATTGGGCTGAACTTGAACCAACCAAGGGTAATTTTGACTGGGATTCATTAGACAATGAAATGCAAATTGTAGCAGATGCCGACATCTGGGTAGCTGTTCAAATACAGGTAGGGCCAAACTGCCCGGAATGGATGTACGATAATGTTCAGAAAGTTTATACAACCGGCGGGAACGATGATGGCCCATACCCTTATTATCTTAACCCTAATTATAAAAAACGTTATTACAACCTGCTTAAAAAAGTGGCAGACCATTTTAATAATTTGCCATCCAGCTTAAAATCGCATTTTATGTATTGGCAGATTGCAGAAGGCAGTACAGGAGATGAACAACCTTATAAGGGAACGCCTGTAGATTCTGCTTATAATATTGATTATTATGTCTGGCAGGATTTCAGGCATGCAGCCTGGGACAGCGCTGTGGCTTATGCAGGTCCGAAGCGCGAATACAGGTTTTTGTTTAATGATGGCAACTATGCGCAGGATCTTCAATACGTAGACCAAAAATTTCCTCATGATATGCATAAAGACGGGTTAATATCACATGAGTATTCATTTGATGGGGAAAAGCTTTACTATTTAAGACAGTACCGCCAGTTGAATGCAGAGCCTTACGATAACAGGTCGCGCGGGGAAGTGCAGGATATTTTCAATACCACATGGTGGCATTATGCGCCTGTTAAGCAGGCATTTGCTTTGTCATGCTCTGCCGCTTCAGGGGGCCTGGATATGATGAATATTACCCCGGGTTATATCAATTCCATATTTAATGACACGCGTGCTGCCGATTTTTATGATAAATATGCAGGGCTAAGGAGAGCACATGACGGTAGTGTAGGTTTTATCGCATTGAGGGATGTGCCCAACTTTTCAGATTCCGTTCGCTTCCCCGAGGCAATATATGGCCCTGTTATAGACCCTACAAGGCAATCTGCGTATGATAAAAAAATTAAGAGTATCTGGGAAAACCCGCTTGATTCATCCGCCCGCAAATACTGGCTTACGATGAGGACTATTGTGCAATATATTAACCCGGTACGTCAAAAAAAAATCATACAGGAATTTGAACCTCAAGGAGCCATGTATAGTACGGAAGATCAATACCACAATGATTTTGGTATAAACATGACTACAAATTGGGCGCGTTTTATACGCCAGTGGTATCCCGACAGCAGTTCTTACGGTGCATGGCGCATAGGACCAGATTCCAGCATTTACGGGCGTTATGCAAGGACCTTCAGGCTGCAGCAAAATGGTAAAGGAGCTATGTATTTTGTCTTTAATGACAGCCTTGTAAAAAAACGGGATAAAATTCAGGTAACAGTAACTTATTATGATACGGGCAATGGTAAATGGTCAATGCAATGCAGTGAGCAGTCTTTGAAAGTAACTAATACAAATACGCGTCAATGGCTGCAAAAAACGATGACAGTAAACTCATTTGTTCCTAATACTTTATTCCAGGAGCAGGCAGATTTTGGATTGAGATACCAGGGCAACGACAATACGCCATTTACATTAATACAGCTTGAGGTGCTTTCATCGCAGAATAGTTCTCAGGAAACAAAAGTTGCCCGCGAAACGATGGATGTTAAAGTGTCGCCTAATCCCAACTCAGGGCAGTTTAATGTTTCGTTTACTGCAAAGAAGGCAGAGAGTTATTCTGTTTACGTTACAGATGAATCCGGCGATCTGTATTATAAAGAAACAAAAACCGGAACAGCAGGTAATAATGTATGGAATATATCTTCATCAAAAATCGGAAGAGGTTCTTATATATTGCATATCGAGTCGCCAACAACAACAGGCTCGGCTAAGCTTATCGTTATTAAATAATGACTTTATTTATTCTCATTTCATAGAAAATTCAGATCATGCTGCACTTATAATGCAGCATGATCTTTTTATTGCTATCTTGAAACCGGCTTTAGAAAAATCAGCTGATCATTGTTTCTTGCAACAATCAAAACTTTTGTTCCTGCATAGTTTATCCATTTGGCATCTCTTACTTCTCCGTTAAGGGAAGACAGCATTGATTGAAAACTGAATTGCCCTGTTTTATTATTGAACGAAAAACAGGAAGGTTGTAATGCATCATACTTTCCTTCATACGGCAATACACCATAAAAATTTCCCGCAGCGAAATAATTGTTATCAGTTAATGAGGTAAACGTAAGGATAGGAGATAGCTGCAATGCATCAGGCAAATTCATTTTTTTAAAATTTCCTTTGCCATCGTTGATAAAACAAGATGAACTTAATGTTTTAGCATTTAGTTCTATATAATCTTTAAACAAATCGCCAAACATATATTGTACAGGCTGGCCTGCAACTTCACTATACGTTAAATGTATTTTTTTCAGTATCGGCAAGTTCACTTCCAGTTGGTCTTTTCCGAGAAAAGAATATTGCCTGCCATTTGTCGTACAAGCCATTACCTGTTCAACCGTACCATTCCCGTCAAAGTCTTTTACGTATAATTTTAGAGGATCATTTTCATCAGTATGCAGTTTTGAATTCAACCCCCAATTGCCTGCAAGAATATCATTGTAGCCATCGCTATTAATATCTTTTATATACAATGTTTGCCATAAGCCTGACGACTGCGCAATATCATTTTCTTTAAAGATGCCTTTATTGTTCATGAAAATTTTTACAGGCATCCATTCACCGGCAACTATTAAGTCCGGCCATCCGTCGTTGTTGAGATCTGTGAACGCACATGAAGTAACCAGCCCAATATTTCTTAATGAAATGACAGATGAATCAGCAAGTTTTAAATTGCCTTTACCATCATTTAATAAGAGGTAAGAAGTTTGTGGGTAACCGTATTGTTTTGCATCTGCAAGTGTGCCAATAAAAATATCCTGAAAGCCATCTTTATTTACATCGGCAACCGCAACACAGGATTTATTGGTTAAGAGTTGCGGCAATGCATTCATTGCTTCTTTAAAATTGCCTTTGCCATCATTTAAGTACAAATGATCGGCTAAATTTTCGTTGCCGTTTTCATACTCATTACCACCGCTTGCAACATACAGATCAGGATAATCATCATTGTTCGCATCAAAGAAAACAGCATCGGTTTCATCGCATGTTTTGTTTTTAATAAACGCTGTTGAATCTGTGATAAACTTTCCATCCTTTGTTTGTATCATTAAACAACCGCTTTGTCCCTTTGCGCCGCAAACAAAAAAATCATCAAGACCATCTTTGTTTACGTCAGCCACTGCAAGTTTCGGTCCTCGTGTTGATTGCATATGCGGAATCAATGGCTGCGCGTTAAAATCGATAAAATTATTTTCCTCATGTTTCCATTTTAAATTAACCTGCGCGGTGATGTCTTCAAACGCTTCTTCCTTCGAAAAAAAGAACGAGTGATAATTAAAAATTGATGTTGCATCTTTTTGATCTATAGTTATCTCTTTGTTAGTGCTGATATTTTTAAACAGTTGATATTTTTGATCAGGCCAAACAATTAATATGCTATCAACTGTTGTTAAGCTATCTAATCCAAAATGTAATCGTGGTTCTGATGATGACATAAAGCCGCGCGTAAGCATTAATTGTTGATACTGCATTTTTCCTTTTGAGAAAACATAGGCTTTTGCGCCGATGCCAAAACGATTCATGCCACCGCCTTTAAGAACAAGCGATAGATAATTTTTCTTTGGCGCATTATTCTTTAATATTACAGCATGTGAATTAATGCAGTTGATAACAACATCAACATTACCATCATTATTCAGATCAGCGTAAGCCGCACCGTTATAATAGCCTTGCATTGTAGCGGTTCCCCAATTTTCACTCACATCTTTAAAATGCAAATTGCCATCGCCTTTAAATAAATAAGGATGTGATTTACCATCGGGCATTTTGTTGATGAGGTCATCATATTTTTCTTTGTTATTGATGTTGCTGAGATCAGTATTAGCCATAAACATAATGAAATCAAGATCAAGCGGCCGCTTAACAATGCCACTTGATATAAACAAATCTTTATTGCCATCATTATCAAAATCGGTAAACAAAGGGCTCCAGCTCCAGTCTGTTGCAGCAACACCCGCCATCAATCCAACATCACTAAAACTTACGCCGCTGCCATTGTTTCTCTGCAAACAGTTTTTTGAAAACTGATCCTGGTAACCATTGCGCGTTATCTTTTGTGTGTATGTATCGTAATGTTCACCATTGCCATAAGTCTTTAATGTTTTTTCATCACCTGGCAGCATGTCTGCAGTTATTAAATCTATCTGCCCATCATTGTTATAATCTGCAGCATCACTGCCCATGCTGTACCTGCTGTAATGATGAAAATGTTGCGCGCCGCTTTCTGTAAAAGTTCCGTTGCCATTGTTCAGATAATAATAATCATTCTCATGAAAATCGTTGCTTACATAAATATCATCCCATCCATCATTATTGAAATCAGCAACAGCAACCCCTAAGCCATAACCTAAACTGCTTTGATAAATGCCGGCTTGTTTTGAAACATCTGTAAAATGCCTCTTCCTAACCCGGCCTGTGGAGGAGAGATTTACATCATTCCTGTATAACCTGTCTCCTGCAATAGGATCATATTGCCTTCTGAAACTTGTATCAACAATATACTGATTAGGATGTTCTGATTGGTTAAGCAGGTAACAATCCAGATCTCCATCATGATCGTAATCAAAAAAAACAGCTTGCGTTGATGTGCCTGAAAAATCTAATCCATACTGCGCGGCGCTTTCAGTGAATGTATTGTTGCCGTTATTAATAAATAGTTCGTTGTGACCGTGAAGGCCATGAATATTTGCAATGGCACAAACATAAATATCGAGCAGTCCATCACCGTTCACATCGGCCATTGTTACACCGCTGCACCAATCTGAAGTGCCTGCCACGCCTGCTTTTTCGGTAATATCTTCAAACTGAAAATTGCCTTTGTTCAAATACAATTTATTGCCGCCATAATTGTTTGCAGTAAAATAAATATCAGGCAAACCATCATTGTTTATATCACCGATCGCAACGCCACCACCATTGTAATAATAGATATAATTCAGAATGCCTAAGCCATTCCTGTCTTGCAGATTATTTTCAAAATCTATGTTTGTTTTTGATGATGATAAGCTGGTAAATAATGTATCAGTGTTATTGCAGGAAATAAAAATGAAAGAAGAAAATGCAAACAGGAAAATGATATACAATCTATTTGCAGGCATAAATTTTTACATTACCGATGTATAAATTTTATTTGGCAGCAGTATTTTTTAAGAGCATTGAAAACCTGAACATGCTTGCGGGATTATCTTCATAGTCCAGCAATTTTTTATTGGCATCGTACAAAAACAATGATGGATACTTTCTTGGTTTGAATTTCGTGATGAACTCACTCTTTGTATCCAGCAATACCGTTACATTTTTTTGACCGATCACATCCGGCGCATATTTATGCAGGAAGTTATTTATTGTTTGTACACTATCAAGACTGATAAGATAAATGGCTGCTTTTTTATAATCTTTAAAATTTGCATTGAGATATGTCATTGCATGCTGACAATGATCGCAGGTGCAATCAAAAAAGAAAAAGAATAATGGTTTGTCTGATGTTAAATTTTTATTGGTAAATGCAGTTTTATCAAACCTTGCAAACTCAAACGCAGGAACAGTTTGCGCAGGCTGCGGTTCAGAATATTGTGCAGCAACCTGCGAAGAGATCAGCAGCAAAAAAAGAAGGCTTTTAATTACACTTTTCATAAATGAGAATAACACTTTAAATTATACAACATGCGCTGCTATTGGCTGTTTGCTTTTGACAGATCCCAGATCTTTAAAGATTTTACTACAGCATTTCCGCCGTTGGCAAAAGCAGCAATCTTATCAGCATTTTCAGCGGGATAAATATAGGTAGTTAAAGCAGCTTCTCCATCATTTACAAAAACTTCAAGTGAAGATTTATCTAATAAAATTGTTAGTTTAATTGTATTACTGCTTCCCCTGATGTCAATGGTTTGCTTTAACTTTTTTTCATTTACTTTTCCGCCACCTGAATTTGTTCTATCCACATATAGCTGGTGATTGGCAGCATCATAGCCAATTACAGTTTCGGCAATTGTTTTATTGTTATCGTCTTTTTGCTGCGCGATTTTAAAACCTGCAACAGCGTTAGGTTCAACAGATAATTCTGCATTCATCCAATATGCATTGCCTTTTATTTTATTGGCTTTATCAACAGGTATTTCTTCATTATTTATTTTAATGTTTGAAGCATTGAGTATGTTGTTGTGAGAAAGCTTATCAAGATTCTTTGAAACAACAGTTGTAGGGTATTGTATTAAACGATAACCATCTTTTGTTTGAACAAGACTTAAGTCTCTTGCGATAGACATTTGTCCTTTCCACGGAGATGTTGGTTGTGGATTTGGTATCATCCAACCGATATATATTTTTTTATCATCAGGTAAATTATTCCAGGGAATAGCGGCATAATAAGTATCGCCGTAATCAAGGGTTAATATAGTATCTGCAGGATTATCATTTTTAAAAGTCGTTCCATCAAAATCACCTACAAAATATTGTTCAAATACGCCACGCGTGCCGCCTGCGGCAGAAGTAACCAATACCCATTTTTTTTGATTGGCTCCTTTAACCGGTAATTGAATTAAGAACGGGCATTCCCAATGAGCGCCGGTATAACCTTGCGGGCCAAACTCACTTAACAAAGTCCAGCTTTTCAAATCAGGCGATTTATAAAATCTTGCTTTATGTTCAGCAGGTAATACAACTGTCATCAGCCAAAATTTTCCAGGTTCATACCAGAATACATTTGGGTCGCGAAAATCTTTTTTGTTTAAATCTATAACAGGGTTATTAGCATAATTGGTATATGTCATTCCACCATCGTTGCTGTATGCAATGAATTGCGATTCTTTTTTAAGATTCGGTTGATCGGCAGTATAAATTGCAACAAAACAATTATTGTTTTTGCAAAAACCGCTTGTATTGTTTTTATCCCACACAGCGCTGCCTGAAAATACCCATGTTGTATCCTTGTCAATTTTTTCAGGTATTGCAATGGGGAGGTGTTTCCAATGAATAAGATCAGTGCTTGTTGCATGACCCCAACTCATATGCCCCCATTTATTTTCAAAAGGATTTTGCTGATTGTATAAGTTATATACACCATTCATATAAAGCAAACCGTTGGGATCATTCGTCCAGTTTTTTTTCTGGTGTGAAATGATATACAGGCCGCCATTGCGGTGTTGGTGTTTCAGTATTTTGAGCAAGCAATATATTGAACGCAAAAACTGAAAGGCAAAGCAATAATTGTTTCATACCTATTTTTTTTGATTAAGATTAAAACAACGGGAAAGCTGCGAGAGCTTCCCCGCTGTAATTAACAATACTTGTATTATGAAGCAAGTTTAATAACCGTTATTCTGCGTATACAACCCGTTTGTAAGTGTTATCTGTTCCTGCGGAATCGGGAAGTATTCATGCGTGCCATGCGTAAATTGCGCACTGCTTAAGAATGCATGCCTGGTTTTTTCTTTAGCAAAAAATGCATTCAGTGTGGGCCCCGCAATTCCCCATCGTACCAAATCGAAGAAGCGGTAGCCTTCCATTGCAAATTCCATTCTTCTTTCCCACATCAATGCCTCAAACGCAGTTGTTGTGTTCCATACAGGAATATTTACACCTGGTTTATAAACATCAATTTTATAGTTTGACGGATATGTACCGTCTGTTTTTTTAACCAGCGGGCTTATTTGTGTGGCTCTTGCTCTTACCTGGTTTATTAAAGGCAAAGCTGCATCAGCATTGCCTAATTTAATTTCTGCTTCAGCCTTCATTAGAAGCACATCGTCATAACGTATTACATCCATATTAACTGAAGTACCATAGAATGGGCCAAGCTTCTTGAAACAGGGGCAACTTGCCAATTGCAGTTCTTTCATCGTTCCAAAACCGCCATACGTTCCTGCTAATCTTTCCCAGCTATGATCGTAAGGAATGGTTGGATCATATTTAAATGGATGGCCTTGTATGCCTATGGTATGATCGATGCGTGGATCAACTGTTACGCCGGTTGGTGTAAGATCATTATCACCTAAATCAAAATCATTAAAATCTTTATCGGTTGGATTTAATATTGAATCCAATGGAAGCCCATGGGAATCTGTTTGAAAAGCGTTTACTAAATTTTGTGATGGCACATGAAATGCGCAGCAGCCATATTGCGGTGCACCGGCAAAATAATTAAGGCTGGTACTCATGCTTAATCTTCCCCCAATGGCAGTTCCGTCATTGATAGAATATTGAATGGCAAATATTGATTCCGGGCTGTTATCATAACCATATAAAAAATCATAAGCGAAATCAGGATTTAAAGAATACATGCCGGAATTAATAACATCATCCGTTAATGTAATAACATCCTGCAACTTTTGCTGGTCAACACCGGTTACGTTGTAGCCATTATCCTGTGTATAAGCCTGGTACAATCTTACTTTGGCAAGATAGGCTTCTGCCGCAAGCTTATTGGCCCTGCCGGGCTGGCCTGGTTGCGTTTCAGGCAGATCATTAATGGCAACCTGGAAGTCGCCTGCAATCTTTTCCCACAACGAATCATTCGACATGGTGTTTGGAACCTTCACTATTTCATCGTTGGTTAATGTTTCATCAAACCATGGAATATTGCGGAACATTACTTTTAACAGGAAATACATATGTCCGCGCAAAAAATGCATCTCGCCAATGCGCGTTGTTCTCTCAGGAAAATCAGCATCTGTAAGATTATTCAATGCCCGTAAAGCATTATTGATTCTTGAAATAGCGCCGTATGCCCTTATCCATGTGCCGGGGAAACCAAAATCGGCTGCCCCATTATTGGATGAGTTTACAAGAAAGAATTGCTCGTATTTATCTAATTGTTGCTGGTCGCTGATAGCGCCTCCGCCTTTATATGCATCATCAGAGCGGATACTGCCATATTCCCACATGCTGGTGATGGGTGCATCCCACCAATCATTGGCAATGCCCGCATAAGCGGCTGTAGCGAGGCCGTCGGCTGCTGTCGGAGATGTAAGATCGCTGGCTGATACAGCACCCTGAGGCTTATAATCAAGGTATTTTTTACAGCCCATTGAAAGTACAATGACTGCGGCTAACAATATTTTTATACTTGTATATTTCATAACTTATTTTTTAAGATTAAAAGTTTACGTTAATGCCGAACGTATATGATGTGGGTACCGGCCACAGATCAAATGTGTTAGCCCTTTCCGGATCTTTTGCCGTATATTCTTTAGACTTGAATGCAATTAAATTCTGGCCCATCACATATATTCTCAACCCGTCCATTTTAATTTTCGCAGCAACGTTTTTCGGCAGGTTATATCCTACCGTAACATTGCGAATCTTGAAATAAGAAGCATTTACATAATAGAAGTTTGATGTTCTGTCTTCACCATTATAATTTAACAGACTTAGAGCAGGAATACCGGAACTTGTGTTTTGAGGTGTCCAGGCACTTAAAGTGCCGGGCCCAAAATTGTTTCTTTGGTCTACGAAGTCATTAAAGAATTTGGTTGGATCAAAGCCGGTTTTCCCTGCTACGCCTGAACCGAAAATTGAGAAATCCCAATTCTTATAATCAAGGTCAATACGAAGTCCATATTCAAGGTTTGGCAAAGTAGTGCCCAGCCAGGTTTGGTCGTTTGCATCAATTTTGCCATCGCCGTTTATATCAACATATCTTATGCGGCCGGCTCCATGTAGAGTGCCATCCAGAACTCCGGGTTGCGTTGGCGCATCTTCAGCTTCTTTAGATGTTTGAAAAAGGCCGTCTGTTTCATAACCGAAAATTGATTGCGGTGAACGACCTACGATAGAATGGGTTGCATCACCAGGAAAATAAGAACGGTAACTGTCGGGTATGCTTGTGATCTTATTTTGAAAGTGACTTGCGGTACCAGTTATGCTAAAGTTTAAGCCGCCATTTGTTCTGTGATTATAAGCCAGCATAGCTTCCCATCCCCAATCGTTCATATCTGCCCCGTTTACAACGGTATTTTGCCCTTCTCCTAATACGCCTGGTATTGGTGGCGGAATAAGAATATCTTTTGTTTTTTTAATGAAGTAATCAAATGAACCGGTAATGCTTTCATTTAAAAATCCAAAATCAAGGCCTAAATTGGTTTCGGTTGAAGATTCCCATTTCAAATCAGGATTGCCTGCTTGTACCTGCACAAAACCTGAAGGGAGTGTGCCTGTATTTATACCATATAAATCATAAGCAGTACCCGTGTTAAGCCATTGCGGCTCTGCTGCACTTGCGGTTCCATAATTGGATTGGAAAAGTGTAGAAGAACCTGTATTGCTTAATGCCTGCTGGTTACCTACTGTTCCTATACCGGCACGCAGCTTAAGATTTGAAACATTCTTTACATTTTTAAAGAAGTCCTCGTTATTGATCCTCCATCCAAGTGTAAACGCGGGGAAAACGCCGTATTGATTATTACTGCCAAAACGGGAAGATCCATCTCTTCTTACTGTAACAGATGCGAGATACCTGTCTGAATAACTGTAAAATAATTTTCCGAACTGAGATAATAAGCTAAATCCTGTTGCAGAGCCGTTATTTGTTTGAGAGCCACTACCTGCACTTAACTGTAAGTAGTCTTCAGTTTGCAAAGCAAAATTTGTAGTGGTGGCGCCAAATGTATTGTAGTTGTCTTTA
>JABDAV010000095.1:0-12214 GCA_013289015.1 Bacteroidota bacterium
AGTAAAACATGGTTTTTTGAGTGATGATCTTTTAGACCAGTTTCAAAAAATATTGCAGAGTGCTGCAATACCTGTAAACTATGCAGCTTACGGAACAACAGCAGCATATTTTGGCGGCGAAAAACATTTAAAAGACCAGTCGCAGGATACGCTTGTAAAAACTTTATACAATGCGTGGCGGCTTACAACATTTTGCGGCTTCTCAACAACCAATATTGATATTACCAATGACAATAATTATGTTCAGGCCAACAGTATTATTTGTGCTATCAGTATGAGCCGCATGTTGCGAACGCTGGGCATTGATCATGAAATAGTACTTGTTTGTCCACGTTCATCAAACAAATTAAAAGATGTAATGAATCTTAGCGATTTTGAAGCCATGATCCATTTAAAAAATGGCAAAGATTATTGGCTTGCGTTTAATGATATTGTAACACAGTTCAATGAAATACCGGCAAGGTTCCAGGGAGAAGATGCGCTTACATTTCGCCCGGATATGGAAGCAAAAAATCTTGTGTATGATCCAACAGGCAAAATGAAAATTCCTGTGGCAGCCGCAGATAAGAACTCAGAAACAGAAAACATCAGTGTTGCATTCAATGCTTCCAATATGCAGCAGTTACAAATAGACAGATCAACTACATTGTCAGGCTCAACAAGGCATTACACGCAAAAAGAATTATTACTGATGGAAGACATGGAAGCCGGCCTTGCAACAGCTGTCAATCAAAAAAAATTAACAGACAGGCTTGCTGATGATAAGAAACAGCAGAAGCTTGTAACAGAATTCAGCGCTGCATTTGCAAAAGAAAAAACAAACCAGAAATCTTATTTTGAAGATGAAATAAAAGACCAGTACGATCAGTCTGCAAAAGATGTTAGCGCATACGAAGTAAAAGATGCAGGCATGTTCAATTCAAACTTTGTGTATCATACCAATTTTACCATGGACAATTTTGTAAAGAAAGCTGGCAACAACTATATAGTTGAAGCAGGAAAGCTTTTAGGTTCTGTAACTAAAATTGATGAGAAAGACCGCATAAGAACTTTAGATGTTTATATGCCTTATGCAAGAACATATACGTACAACATTTCGCTTGCTTTACCCAAAGGTTATAAAGTAAAAGGCCTTGAAAATTTCAATAAGAATGTAAACAACGAAACCGGTTCATTAATTTCAACCGCAACGGCAGATGATGCTGCTGTACATATAACCATCAAACAACAATTCTTTAAAAATTATGAATTGGCTGCAAGCTGGCCAAAGCTGCTTGAATTAATGGATGGTTTGTACGATGTAAGCAATCAAAAATTACTTTTTGAAAAAAGCAATTAAAGTAAGCCGGTTAATATGCGGGTGGTTGACATGTATGGCAGAACGGTCTACCAGGCAAAAGGTACAGCCAACCAGTCTTATAAATTCGGGCAACAGTTTGCGGGTGGTGTTTACATTGTTGAAATAATACAGGGTGAACATGTCAAAACACTTAAAGTTGTAAAGACCTGAAACTTACTTACTGGATTTATATAAGGTCATCTTTAAACGGGTGGCCTTTTCTATTATGATAACATTCGGAATCGAGGTAACATTCTGACTTTAAGTATAATTCAACACTGTAAAATTCATTCTTCTGAGCCAGGAAATAAAAAAGTAATCAATTCTCTAGCGCTTTACCCTGAGATCATATGAATAATCTGTGATGGCTCTTACTTCAACTTCGCCAATTCTTGAGTGATTAGGATTAATTAAATAAATGCATTCTTCCTGAATAATTACAGAAGGAATTTTTATTATAAGGCTTGTACGCTCATTCAATAACCTGGTTCCGGTATCTCTTGTCTCTTTCGGATGAGGAAAGTCTTTCCAGTTGCCGGGCAGATCAGCAATTTTCAATTCCAAAATGGAATTATCGGGAACAAAAAATGTGGTAAAAGACAGTGCTCTTTTAATATTGTGTATCGCTACATGCGCTGAATACTCAAGCAATACTATCGCTCTTGATTCTCCTGTATAGATGCAGGGAATGCCAACATGGTTCCATCTTCCTCCGTTTAATCGGGCACCCTCACCGGTTATATCATTCGCGTATTTGGTAGCACCAATTCTGTATAGCAGCATTCGGGTACAGTTTAAAATACACCATATTCAATTCTGCCGATTTCTTTCTTTACTTCATCAATCCCATAAATGGTATCCATAAGCTCAATTGGCGGTTTGTTACCGAGGGCTTTGTTATTTGCTTTAAGCCATTCATTGAATGAATCTTTATCTTCAAACACTGATTGGCCGTATGCTACTACATCAGCAAGTAACATAATCCGTTCACTGGTATTTTGATCAAACTTTTCAGTGCCTTTTTTGCTGTGGAGCTTTGCTTTTGATACGGAAAGAATATTGCTTAAGGTTTCATAATCCAGGTTGGATTCTTTTTTAATGGCTTCAAGTTCTTTCTTGGAAATTCCGTTTTTTATGATGATTATTTTTTCTGAAACAGGAGCTGTATACGCCGCTTCGCTAATATAACTTTTTGCTGCACTCCGAAGGTGCTTACTATGCTTAACGCTTGCATATTGAATATCGCTTTCACTCACTTTATTATCATTCATAATAGCGCCGTTACCTTTTTTATTTCGAACAGCACCTGCTGCTTTTACCCGGGGGATCTTATTGCCTTTACTCTTATTATTTTCTGCATATTTTCCTGCTTTTGCCATAAGTCTAAATTTGTACCAAATGTAGTTTAAATTTAGATTAAAATAAAGCAGGTGTAAAATTTTTCGTTATTACCACCGAAGATGCCTTTGCTCTTAATCACTCATTGTAGATATCAAAAGTGAAATACTGTATTTTTAAGATGAATTACCCATATGAAAATTGCCCTCACGTCTTATAAAATTTTTATTATCATTTCTGTTTTCCAGTTAATGTTTTTATATGTTAAATGCCAGCAGCATATTTCACTTCCTTTTGAAACACTTACGATCAACAATGGGCTTTCCCAAGGTTTTGTAAGCAGCATTATCCAGGATAAAATGGGATTGATGTGGTTTGGGACGAATGATGGGTTAAACAGGTATGACGGCTATAAATTTATTGTTTATTATCATAGCCCTTCTGATTCCACTTCGCTTGCTGATAATGAAATTAATTGTTTGTATGAAGATTCAAAACAAAGATTATGGATCGGTACACAACATAGCGGTATTGATATTTATGACAGGCAGCATCTTATATTTATTCACCTTCCGCACAGCACTGAAAACGGACTGAGTGGAAATACTATTGTATCAATCAATGAAGATACCACAGGAGCATTTTGGATAGCAACCGATAAAGGAATAGACCATCTTTCTATTACCTGTAAAAATGCACAATACAAAGAAGATGGAAATATGCAGGATTTTTTTGCAAACCATCAACTACAGTTTACACATATCAGACTTATTGATCAACCTAAAGAGAATAAAAGATCAGTTAGTTCGCCGAGATTATATTCGGATGGAAACAACGTCTTTGTTTCAACTGCTGATGGCATTTACCAAATCCTATACAATAAGGATTCGTATAAGTTTATTCAGAAACTAAAATCTTCGCCCGAATCAGAAGGCATGCCTTTACTTTTTAAAAATCAATATGCCGATGAATGGTTTATACAGAACAAAACCGGTGTTTATAAATTTACCGGTAAAGATTTTTCAAATCCCGAAAAAATTTATCAGCCTGATGTTGCCAGGAATCGCTTAATGGTAGATAAAACGGGCAGGATATGGATAGCTGATAAAGACAAAACCATATTGATAAACAAAGCTGGTAACGTTGAAAATATATCTGCCAATAATAGTGAAGCAAATAAATTATTGGGCGGGGTTAATTCATTTTATACCGATCGCAATGGTGCAATATGGATCGGCACATATGGTTACGGCATTCTTAAATTAGATCCTGAAAAAGAAAATTTTCATCTTATTCTTCCACAGTTAACGGCATACCAGTTGACTCAAGGTAAAGATGGGCAAATTATTGCAAACAGCCTGTTGCGTATCAGCATAAAAAATGAACAGCTTAGTAATATTGATTCAATTAAAAATCAGCAGCACGCAGAATATATTACAGCAGATAAAAATGGAAGTTATTGGCGCTCTGCCGGTGGTGCTGTACTCTGTTGTAATGATAAATCAAATTTTATTAAAAAAATTAATCTCCCCTCTGCCGATAAACAAGTACCACCCTTTCCGCTATACCTCGACAGCAACAGCGTATTGTGGATGGGATATCAAAAAAAGTTTTTGGAATACAATACGGTAACAGGAGTATTTCGTGTTTACGATTATCCTATCATCCAGGATAAAGATAATTTTGATTTTCTTCAGACTATCTGCCAGGATGCAGGAAATATCTTATGGCTGGGAACCCAAAATGGGTTGATGCGTTTTGATGAAAAAAATACTACATGGAAATATTACGCCCTGGAAAATAATGATTCAACCAGCCTGAGTAATAATACTGTTTTTTCACTTTGTAACGATCCGTTACAGCCTTTAAGATACTTATGGATAGGTACAAATGGCGGAGGTTTAAACAGGTTGGATAAGCTGACAGGAAAATTTGTGCGTTATACAGTTGATAATGGTTTACCCAATAATGTTGTATATGGAATTTTACCTGATGACAATGGTAATTTGTGGATGAGTACAAATAAAGGCTTGTCAGAATTCAATGTCCGTAATAAAACGTTTAGAAATTTTGATGTAAATGACGGCCTGCAGGGAAATGAATTTGACCGGTATGCATATTGCAAAACAAAGGATGGTATGTTTTTTTTTGGAGGTGTGAATGGAATTAATTTTTTCAATCCAAATGAAATTAAACCACTTCAACCGCCGCCAATTTTAATTACAGATTTCCGGTTATTCAATAAAACGGTTTCAGTAAAAACACCTGAATCTCCGCTTGCAAAAGATATTCTTTATACTGATGCCATTAAACTGAATTATGCGCAAAACGTAATCACATTTCAATTTGCTGCAACTGATTACCGCAGAACAGGCAATGTGTATTACAGGTATATGATGAAAGATTTTGATAAAGGCTGGATATATGCCGGCACCTTTCGTGAAGCCACTTATACAAACTTAAATCCCGGCAAATACAATTTCATCGTAGAGGCAAGTAACGATGGCGAACAATGGAGTAAAACGCCAAAAATAATTTCACTACAAATTATTCCGCCCTGGTGGAAGACATGGTGGTTCTATGCTTTGATTGTTATAGTAACCGTTGCCGTAGTTTATAGCATTTATAAATACAGGTTGAACCAGGTGTTGAAATTACAGGGTGTAAGAAACCGTATTGCAAGAGATTTACACGATGAGATAGGTTCATCACTCAGCACCATTTCTATTTATTCTAAAGTAGCGCAGGAACAGTTGAAATCTAATTCATCAAATCCTGATACATTGCTTAAAAAAATAAGCGAAGACACAAATGAAATGATGGATGCCATGAATGATATCGTATGGACAATTAATGCTCGTAACGACAAGTTTGAAAATATTATTAATCGAATGAGAGAACATGCTGTGCAGCTTTTTGAAGCAAAAGATTATACGCTTCATTTCAATTTTGAGGAACGGCTTAATCATTTGAAATTTGAAATGGAAAAGCGAAAAGATTTTTATCTCATTTATAAAGAAGCATTGAACAATATTGCGAAGTACGCAGAAGGAAGAAATGTTTGGATTGATTTGTTATCAGAAAATGCTGTGATAAAACTTTTGATAAAAGATGATGGAAAAGGATTTGATGTAAATTCAATACGCAGTTCTGCAAATGGATTGGTGAATATGCAACACAGGGCTGAAAACCTCGGCGGAGAAATAGAAATTAAATCTGTATTGGGAAAAGGCACAGAAGTATGTTTAAAATTTCCTTATCATTAATCAATAGCCTCTTTAAGCTATTGATTTTATTTTTTAATGATTATTATTTTGCAACATGATTAAAATTGCAATTTTTGATGACCATCAGCACAGAAGAGAAGCCTTAAAATTATTAATAGGGCTGGAAAATGAAATGCAATGTGTAGGTGATTTTGAGAATTGCGAAAATCTTAAAGAGCATCTTTCAATAACTATTCCTGATGTTGTGCTGATGGATATTGATATGCCGAAAGTAAACGGTATTGAAGGAGTTAAACTTGTTAGAAAAAATTTCCCCGATACATTCGTCATTATGCAAACGGTGTTTGAAGATGATGAAAAAATATTCAACAGCATTGTTGCCGGCGCACACGGATACATCCTTAAAAAAACGCCGCCCGAAAAATTAATCGAAGGTATCTATGACGTAGTAAATGGCGGCGCACCCATGACTGCAACAATTGCCCGGCGTGTACTTGAGCTTTTTCAACGCCAGTCTTCTCAAAACGAAGAAACATTTAATTTATCTGAACGTGAACTTGAAATACTTCACTTGCTGGTAAAAGGCCTAAGCCATAAAATGATTGCACCAGAATTAAAAATATCAATCTATACGGTAAACAATCACGTTAAAAATATCTACCGGAAACTGCACGTGCACAATGCTTCAGAAGCTGTTTCAACAGCACTGCAGAAGAGAATCGTTCAATAAATATTCATCTCTTTTATCAACTTTATTCTTATCTGCAATAGCCCATTTTAGCTATTGACTTCGTCCTTCCACAAATCTATTTTTGGTTTCTAAACTTTTTGTATGAAAAAAATATACGCGGTTTTTCTTGCATGTTTTTGTATAAGTTTTACAAATCTCTTTTCACAAAATACATTCCCTTCAAACGGAAGCGTAGGTATCGGCACTACTTCTCCCAATGCATCTTCTATCCTGGAAATTAAATCAACCAGTAAAGGAGTGCTGGTACCACGTATGACGATGGCACAGCGCAATGCCATTGTTTCCCCGGCACAAAGTTTAATCGTTTTTCAAACAGATAGCCCATCCGGATTTTATTATTATGATGGCGGATGGAAATCAATGAGCACATTAGGCTATTTCGCAACAACAAAGCTGGATAACCTTGATGCCAATACTGCCGCAAGCCAGAATATATTACCCAACAGCAATAATGCAAAAGACCTCGGGTCTTCTTCTTACAGTTGGAGAAATTTGTATGTAGCCGGAATTGGTTATCTAACTGCTGCACAACTTGGAAATTATACCGGTACGCCACAGGCCGGCATGTTGCGGTGGACAGGAACTGCATTCCAGGGTTATAATGGTTCTGCATGGATAACGCTTTCCGGTAGTACAACTTATACTGCCGGAACAGGGATAAGTATTTCAGGAAATACTATCACTAATACTTTACCGGATCAAACAGTAAAGATAACAGGTGCCGGCGCAACAACGGTATCAGGCACATATCCAAATTTCACAGTGTCATCAACCGATAATGATAAACAAACTTTATCTGTGAGTGGCAGTAATTTATCTATCAGCAACGGTAACACCGTTGCCATTCCTCAAACAACCTATACAGCAGGCAATGGCATCAGTATTTCCGGAACTACAATTACTAACTCAGCACAGGACAAAACAGTATCACTTACAGGAACAGGCGCAACTACGGTAAGTGGAACGTATCCAAACTTTACAATCAATTCAACTGATAACAATACAACTTATATAGCAGGCAATGGTCTTAGCCTTACCGGAAATGTTTTTGCCAATACAGCACCAGACCAAACTGTATCGCTTACCGGCAGTGGTGCAACAACTGTAACAGGCACTTATCCAAACTTTACAGTTAGTTCAACAGATGCGCAAACTTTAGCACTAAATGGAAATAATTTATCTATTAGTAACGGAAACTCTGTTACACTACCACAATCAACCGATGCACAAACCTTATCAGTAAGCGGAAATAATTTATCTATCAGCAATGGAAATACAGTTGCCATTCCGCAAGCAACTTATACAGCAGGAACAGGTATTAATATTACCGGAACTACAATTACCAACACTGCACCCACCCAATGGAATACAAACAATAATGATATATCTTATACTAATGGCAATGTTGGTATTGGCACTTCAATACCTGCATATAAATTAGATGTGAACGGAGATATTAATATTAGCACAGAAAATGTTTTTAGAATGAACGGAACTACAATTTTGAAAATGGATAATGATAATAATAATGGAAGTTCTTTTGTTGGGAGTGATGCAGGAAATCGTAATATGGGAGACATGAATGCAGGATTGGGTTATCAGTCACTTTATTCAAATGAACTTGGTGGGGCCAATACCGCACTTGGCTATCAATCACTTTATTCGAATACATTTGGTGGCGACAATACCGCAGTTGGCTATCAATCACTTTATTCAAGCACCGGCTCACCACCAACAAATTTCGCAGAGGCGAATTCAGCTATTGGTTATCAATCACTGTATAATAATAAATACGGAAGTTATAATGCAGCTAATGGTTACCAGGCACTTTATTTCAATATAAATGGGTTTGATAATACGGCTAATGGTTCCCAGGCACTTTATAATAATACAGATGGGAATGATAATACAGCAAGCGGTTATAATGCACTTTATTCCAACAGCATTGGGTATTCTAATATTGCCATTGGCACAAACGCTTTATACACAAACACAGAAGGCCATAATCTCGTAGCTGTAGGAGATTCTGCGTTGTTTAATCAAGACATAAATCCAGATGGTAATTATGCAAATACTGCAATTGGCAGTAAGGCGCTTTATTCAAATACTACAGGTTATTCCAATGTTGCCATCGGCACAGGCGCTTTGAGTAATAATATAAATGACTATGAGCTGGTGGCAGTAGGAGATTCTGCATTATATAGCCTTAAAAGCGCAAGGAGTTTTTCAGATGGAAATCAAAAAGATGTAAGCCATCAAATATTGACAACTTCTAACACTGCTATCGGCAGCAAAACACTATTTTCTAATACCCAGGGTTTCTCTAATACTGCAATTGGTTACCATGTTCTTTACTCTAATATGAATGGCTCCTGCAATACTGCCAATGGCGACAGTTCACTTTATTCTAATACTGCCGGCAGCAATAATATTGCAACTGGTTTTCAGGCGCTTTCTTCAAACACAACAGGTTCGCATAATATAGCTATAGGTGCTGCAACGTTATACACAAATGTAGATGGCAATGATATAGTTGCACTGGGAGATTCTGCTTTATTTAATAGTTATGCCGGAGCAAATGTTGGAGTTGGAAGCCATGCATTGTATTCTAACTCAACCGGAAATAATAATACAGCAACCGGCTATCAATCTCTTTATGATAATGGAGTAATTAATGGGAAAGGTTCTAATTTAGATAAAGGTGTTCCTATAGGGTATGGTAACACAGCTAACGGTTATCAATCACTTTATTCTAACATGGTGGGAAATAATAATACAGCTTTAGGATGCAGTGCAGATGTTAACAGCGGTAGCTATTCTAACACAACTGTAATAGGCTGTAGTGCTACAGGCACAGCCAGCAACCAGGTACGGGTTGGTGACGACAATGTAACAAGCATCGGCGGGTATACAGGATGGACTAATATTTCTGATGGAAGGGCAAAGAAAAATATTAAAGCCAATGTGCCAGGGCTTGCTTTTATTAATCTCTTAAAACCCATTACCTATAATCTTGACCTTGATGCTGCCGATAAAATAATACAGCGACCGGCTGTAAAAGATAAAGACGGAAAAATTATGCAGCCGTCACAGCAAGAGTCGCAAGCAAGAACAGCAAAGATGCAAATTCTTTATACCGGATTTATTGCACAGGATGTAGAGAAAGCAGCTAAGAATTTGAACTATGAATTCAGTGGTGTGGACGCACCAAAGAATGACAAAGATTTATATGGTTTACGATATGCTGAATTTGTGGTGCCGCTTGTAAAAGCCGTGCAGGAATTAAGTAAGCAGAATGATAATAAAGATGCAAAAATTGATACTTTGCAAAATATGATTAATAGCCTGCAAAGCGAAAATGATGATTTAAAAAAGCAATTTGCAGATCTTAAAACAATAATATTACATGTTCAGCAGGTACAGCAACAATGCAGTCCGTGCAGTGCTGCTTCAAGTGCATCAACCACATCCGTTTCAACACAACTGGTTGCTGTAAGCAGCGCATCGCTGGAACAAAATATTCCCAATCCGTTCAGCAATGCAACAAGCATTAGTTACACGTTGCCGCAAACCTATTCATCAGCAAAAATTATTATTACAGATAAGCTGGGCAAAACGCTGAAAGAAATAAATGTTTCCGGTAGTGGCAAAGGCAGTGTTAATGTAGATGCTTCAACACTTAGCAATGGCGCATATCAATATTCATTGTATGTAAATAATAAACTGATTGATACAAAACAAATGATATCGCAGAAATAATTTTCAATCATTCTAAATCGTAAGTCCCGGAAATGTTCCGGGACTTTTTGATATAATCAATAGCCCATTTTAGCTATTGACTTCGCTTTCTTTCGAACCTATTTTTGATCATAAATTTTTTTGTATGAAAAAAATATACACGATTTTATTTGTTTGTTTTTGTGCATGCACATTACAGGCGCAAAATACATTTCCTTCCAATGGCAGCGCAGGTATTGGAACAACAACGCCCGATGCATCATCCATACTCGAATTAAAATCAACCACGCAGGGCTTTCTGCCGCCACGCATGACCAAAGCGCAACGGAATGCCATTACGCTACCCGCAAAAGGACTAATAATCTTTCAAACTAATAGCACACCTGGCTTTTATTATTATAATGGAAATAGTTGGGTTGCTTTAGATGTTGCTTCTCAATCCTACACTGCCGGACAGGGAATAAGTATTGTAAATGGTGTTATTACCAACACTGGAGATTTAAACGCTAATGATGATATTACCAACAACACACCTGCGGGCGGAGACTTAACGGGAAACTTTCCATCGCCACAAATCGCAAAACTGCAAGGTGTTACCATTTTTCCTCTTGCACCGGCAACGGGGCAGGTATTAAAATATAATGGTAATTACTGGATACCTTCTCCTGATGATAACACAACCTATACTGCAGGCAATGGTCTTAGCCTTTCAGGAAATGTTTTCACTAATACGGCACCCGATCAAACAGTAACACTTGCAGGAACGGGAGCAGCAAATGTAACGGGCGCTTATCCAAATTTTACCATAAATTCAACTGATAACGACGCACAAACCTTAACATTAAATGGAAACAATTTATCTATCAGTAATGGAAATTCTGTAACACTTCCGCAATCAACCGATGCACAAACTTTGTCAGTGAACGGAAATAACTTATCTATCAGTAATGGCAATTCTGTTACGCTTCCGCAAGCTACCTTTACGGCAGGAACAGGCATTGATGTTACCGGAAATACAATTACTAATACTGCACCCAGCCAATGGAATATAAGCGGATCAAACTTATCATTCACTGCTGGTAACGTTGGCATTGGCACAACTTCGCCGGCTTATAAATTGGATATCACCGGCGATGTGAATATCAGCGCAGGAAATGTTTTAAAAGTTAATGGCACTACTGTTTTGAATGCGCAAATAACAAAAGGAAATATTTTTCTCGGTGACGGCATAGGATCAGGCATAACAACGGGTCAACTTAATACTGCAAGTGGTTATCATGCATTATTTGGAAATAGTACCGGAAATAATAATACAGCTTACGGTGGCAGGGCACTTTATTCAAACGGTGCGGGAAATCTTAATACAGCCATAGGATATTTTGCAGATGTTTACAGCGACGATTATTCTAATGCTACAATTATTGGGGCCAACGCTATAGCCACTGCCAGTAACCAGGTACGCATTGGCGATAATAATGTAACAAGCATTGGTGGATATGTAAATTGGACAAATATTTCTGATGGAAGAGTGAAAAAGAATATCAAAGAAAATGTACCGGGTCTTGCCTTCATCAATAAATTAAAACCCATTACCTATAATCTTGACCTTGATGCTGCCAATAAAATAATACAGCGACCGGCTGTAAAAGATAAAGACGGAAAAATTATGCAGCCGTCACAGCAAGAGTCGCAAGCAAGAACAGCAAAGATGCAAATTCTTTATACCGGATTTATTGCACAGGATGTAGAGAAAGCAGCTAAGAATTTGAACTATGAATTCAGTGGTGTGGACGCACCAAAGAATGACAAAGATTTATATGG
>JABDAV010000095.1:12314-14285 GCA_013289015.1 Bacteroidota bacterium
GGATTTATTGCACAGGATGTAGAGAAAGCAGCTAAGAATTTGAACTATGAATTCAGTGGTGTGGACGCACCAAAGAATGACAAAGATTTATATGGGCTTCGTTATGCAGAATTTGTGGTGCCGCTTGTAAAAGCCGTACAGGAATTAAGTAAGCAGAATGATGATAAAGATGCAAAAATTGATAGCCTTGAAAAACAAAATAATGATTTGCAAAAACAGTTTGCTGATCTAAAAACACTTGTCTTGCAAATTCAGCAAACACAGCAGAAATGCAGCCCATGCAGCGCTGCATTAAATACATCTTCAACCCAAACTTCAGTACAAATTGCATCTGTTAGCAGTGCATCGTTAGAACAAAATATTCCCAATCCTTTCAGCAATGCAACAACTATTAGTTATACACTTCTGCCAACATATTCTTCAGCAAAAATTATTATCACAGATAAGCTTGGTAAAACACTAAAAGAAATAAATGTTTCCGGCAGCGGTAAAGGAAATTTGAAAGTTGATGCATCAACACTTGCCAATGGTGCATATCAGTATTCATTGTACGTAAATAATAAGCTGATTGATACAAAACAAATGGTATTACAGAAATAATCTTCAATCATTCTAAACAAAGGTCCCGGCATTATACAGGAACTTTTGTGTGCCTGCATAGCCCGTTTTAGCACGTTCAGGTGCAGAGGGATTTTATCATCAGGTATCACTTTACATTGAGAAATATTAAATACCATACATACCGAAGTATTGAATGTTTTTTCATTTGTTCTTCGTCAGGCAAGTATTCAGTTTTGTGTGTTGTTATATTTCCAATAGTCAACAAGGTATCCGGTCTCATCCCCGCTTGACTTTGCCACCCGGTTCCTGCACTTGTTTATAGGTCAGGAAATAGTTTTGTCCATACCCGGGCATAGACAGCACAAGGTGACAGAGTTCAGGAATGCAAATGATAAAAAATTAAACGACGCCTTCAATCAAATAAATAAAAGGGAAAGCGGATAATGATTCTTATTATTTGTTCAACACATCCCTTTTCGCACCTTTAAAATTTGTGATGACAACTTTAATTACATCATCTGTTAATTCAAGCTTTCTTGATGACTGCGATAAATACGAACTGCCATAATAAAACTCAACATGTTTTTTATTTCCATTCTTATACAAAATATCCGCAGAAAAATCTTCAGGTTGCAGATTAAACCATTTACTGTTTTTATCATTGGTTGATTTTTCATACACCAGCAAACTATCCTGGTTTTGTGTTGCTATATATAAATCTTCGCCCTTTGCACTATGAATCTTTGCCAATGCTTTAGCATTGCCGGGAACATAAAATCCTGATTGAGCCAATGTTAATGGCTGAAAATTTCCTTTACCATCACCTTTTAAATATAGCCCATTAAATGCATCCATTCGGCCGGTGTAAGGATCCATTCCATAATCATTGCCTACCATTAAAAGGTCGAGGTTGCCATCGCCGTCAACATCTTCTGCCATCATTCCAAACACAGGTGCAGCCTGTGTTTCAAGCGGCAAAGGTTTTATAGTAAAATGCCCGTTACCTTCATTTTCAATGTATGAAGTTTGCATGTAGTTTGCCTGTAACATTATCGCACCTTCTTTATCTTTTGCACTCCAGATATTATCCATTGTTGCAGCGCCATAAGCTGTATATGTCGGGAATTTTTTTCGCATTGAAATTACCTGGCTTTCAAGATCACCTTTTGTTGACATTGGAAACGGTTTCATCGTTCCATCTTCTGCTTTCATATAACAAAATACCATCGCATCCATCGAACCATTGTTATCAATATCTTTTGCAAGAATAGTAAGCGGTTGCTCTGAACTGCATTTGTAATTATTATTCAAACCAAGATTGCCCGCTATATAATCAATGTCGCCATCACCATCAAAATCACCGGCAACGATGCTGTTCCACCAACCGGTATTATTTTCTAAACCCGTGTT
>JABDAV010000096.1 GCA_013289015.1 Bacteroidota bacterium
GGATTTATTCAAAACTATTTCAATAACTCCTATAAAGAGATGGTGAATTTTTTCGTACAGCAAAAGCAATTAAAATCAAAAGACCTGCAGGAAATTATTGAATTGATCGAAATCAAAAACAAGAAAAAATAAATCGTATGCAAACGCTTTTTGAATACATGATAAAGATAGCCGCATCGTATGCTGCAATATATCTTTTTTATTGGTTAGTGCTCAGACGGCTTACCAATTATAAAAGCAACCGCTTGTATTTATTGGCAACTGCATTGCTTGCATTTATAATACCATTACTGCGGCTTGATCTTTTTGTTAATCCGCAAACTATCAGTCAATCAGGCATTATTAATTATGTTCCTTCTTTGCATATTAATGCGGCGGATGCAAATCTATCCGAAACACAATCTTTCGACATTTCATTTATACCCGTAACGGTCTTTATAAGCGGCGTTGTTATTTGTCTTTTGCATTTCATTATGCAGTTTATTTCTTTCAGAAAAATTACAGCTAATGCAAGTTTGATGAGCAGGACACAAAGCATAAGATTGTATCATATTGATATGGACATTATGCCTTTTTCTTTTGGCAAAGCTGTTTATATAAACAAGTATAAACATACACTGGCAGAACTAGATGATATTATTAAACATGAATCTGTTCATGCAAATCAGCACCACACCATTGATGTAATGATTGCTGAGATTGTTTGCATGCTTAACTGGTATAATCCTTTTGTGTGGTTGATAAAAAAAGCCATCAAACAAAACCTGGAATTTCTTGCAGATGATACCGTAATAAAACATGGCGCTGATAAAAGATCATATCAATATCTTTTATTGAAAGTAACAGGTTATTCGCCGTTGAACATTGCAAGCAGCTTTAAATTATCATCGCTCAAGCAACGCATTTATATGATGAATAAAACACGCACATCTCAAAAACATTTATTGAAACTGTTATTTGTATTGCCGTTGATTGTTGTGATGATGCTTGCCTTCAGGAATGATGATGCACCTGTCGATAATACAACAAGCAGCAGTCGCGATAAAGCATTTATGCTTGGTGAACTTACTTATAATATCCAGGATGCAAATATTGACAAGCTTGTAAAAAATGCAGAGAATGAAAGCTTGCTAAAGCTGGGCAAAGAATTTAACCTTACTACCATAATGAATGAAAAAGACAGGCTAAAAACATTGCTTGAAAAAAATGGATACAGCAACATCAACAGCCACGCAATAACTTTTTTGATTGATTCAACTTTTGAGAATAACCGTTGCGCCATCGAAATAAATATTGATCTGCAGCGAAAATCATCATCGTTCAACGATATAAAACAAACAGGTAAGATAAATACGGATGTTCATTCATCACAAGTACAAACAAAACAAAATATCAATAATGCAGTTGCTTCAACTGCTGTTGTAACAAGCAGGCAGAACAAGATTTAATCATCATTAATAATTACAAGTGGTATTCTTCTTTTTAAAACACATTTAAAAAGAAGCAGGAAAGTTTTGTCCTAACAACAGTTAATTAAAGCTCAACAATGAACGGAACGCACAAGTGTGCGACGCAACGGGCGATTCATGCCTGCACTGCAGCCTGTTACATACATATCACGCACAAATAAAACAAGCACATATAAATTATAAACGAAATGAAATTTAACCGTATCAACAATATTACGGGATGGGCAATGTGTTGCTTTGCCTGCACCGTTTACATTATGACAAGCGAAGCCGGTGGCAGCTTTTGGGATTGCGGCGAATTTGTAAGCAGTTGTTTTAAGTTGCAGATACCACATCCGCCTGGTGCACCATTGTTTGTTATGCTTGGCAGAATTTTTATTCTGTTGTTTGGCAACAACCCGATGACTGCCGCTAAAGCAGTGAATACAATGAGTGCATTGGCAAGCGGATTTACTATTTTGTTTTTGTTTTGGACGATAACACATTTTGCAAGAAAGATTGTTCAGCGAGATACATCAAAAGCGTTAACCAATCAACAAATATTAAGCATCATGGCTGCAGGTGTTGTGGGTGCATTGGCAGGAACATTTACTGATTCATTTTGGTACAGCGCTGTTGAAGGCGAAGTATATGCCATGAGCTCTTTCTTCACCGCAATTGTTTTTTGGGCTGCATTAAAATGGGAACGTGTTGCAGATGAACCCGGCGCAGATAAATGGATCGTTTTTATTTTCTTCATGATTGGGCTTTCAATTGGCGTGCACCTGTTGTGTTTGTTATGTATTCCTGCAATTGTGATGATCTATTATTTTAAAAGAAGAAGTTCTTTTAAATATTCTGTCATCAGAAAATATTTTATACGCATTGTTTTAATTGGTGGCGTTGCAGCTTTATTAATTGCTTTGGCAGCAGCACAATCAGAAGTAGATGCTGCAAGAGGAATACCAATGGATGGAACTGTTGCAGGGCTTGTATTTCTTGCTATTCCAATTGCGATAGGAATATTATTTCTTGTAGAGCGAATTAAAAAAGATAAAAAAGAACTCTATGGTGGTGTTTACATTTTTATGGTGCTGGGTGTTGTAATATTTGGTGTGATATTGAAAGGCGTAATTCAATATTCGATTGAAGCTGCGGGCGCATTCGATATATTTTTTGTGAATAATCTTGGTCTTCCTTTCTTCACCGGCTTTGCTTTTTTCTTTGTGTTGGTGGGTGTTGCTATATGGTGGGGATTGCGTTTTTCATCGCGAAAAAAACTTTCACATTTAAGCCTTGCATTATGGTGTGTAACATTTGTATTAATTGGTTACAGCAGTTATGTTACAACGCTTATCCGCAGCAATGCAGATCCTTCCATTGATATATTTAATGTTGATAATCCACAAGCACTTGCTGGTTATTTGGGAAGAGACCAATATGGAGATTTTCCTTTATTATACGGACAGAGCTTTAATGCACAACCTGCAGATTATGCGTACAGCAGCATGAAGTATGAGAAAGGAGAACATACATACATTCCCTCAGGTAAAGATGTGAGTTATGTTTTTCTGCCGAAAGATAAAATGACCTTTCCACGGATGTGGGATATGACCAATGATCAGAACCATGCAGATTATTACGCCTTCTTTGCAAACATTCAAAAGAGCAACGATGGAGCGTATGAACGTAGTCCAACCTTTGCTGAGAACCTGCGTTTTTTTCTGAGTTATCAAACATACTTTATGTACATCCGTTATTTCTTCTGGAATTTCAGCGGTAAGCAAAATGATGTGCAGGGGATATTTACCGGCAATGTAAGAGACGGCAATTGGATAACAGGTATTCCCATTATTGATAATGTTTTATACGGTGATCAAAGCATGATGCCCGATAGTGTGCAACAAAGTAAAGGACATAATGTAATGTATATGCTGCCGTTTATTCTTGGTATAATTGGTTTGATATACCAGGCAAAGAAAAAAGGAAGCGATACGTTGGTGAATATGTTGTTTTTTTTGTCTACAGGTTTTGCAATTGTGATCTATATTAATCAACCCGGTTTTCAGCCGCGCGAACGCGACTATGCTTATACGGGATCATTTTATGTTTTTGCAATATGGATCGGATTGGCTGTGTTATATTTTATTGATCTCGCAACATCATGGGATAAAAAGCTTTTAAAAAATGTGCTGATCAATTCAACTGCAATCAGTGCCATACTTATGA
The DNA here is from genome assembly GCA_013289015.1 of Bacteroidota bacterium. GTDB lineage: Bacteria > Bacteroidota > Bacteroidia > Chitinophagales > Chitinophagaceae > Parafilimonas. The sequence goes on from JABDAV010000096.1 coordinate 3,678, forward strand.
TCTTTATTATGATCGCAGGTTACGGTGCAGCAGCAGGCATAACGGTTGGTATTGCCACATTTGCATTCATTGCATTTATAGCTGCCGGGCTTCCATACATATTGCAATTTTTAAAAAACAAACAGGCAATTATCATATCAGCATTTATTATTTCATTGCTTGTGCCTGTATTAATGGGTGTGCAGGAATGGGATGATCATGACAGGCATAAGAAGCAGTTGTCAAGAGATATTGCGAGAGATTATTTAGAAAGCTGTGCGCCTAATGCTATACTCTTTACGATTGGTGATAACGATACTTATCCCTTGTGGTATGCGCAGGAAGTAGAAGGCATTCGTCCTGATGTACGCATTGTTATTACAACATTGCTGGGTACAGACTGGATGATAGATGAGCTGATGCATAAAGTAAATAACAGCGATCCTGTTGATGTGATATGGACGCCTGACCAGGTGCAGGGAAATAAAAGAGATTATATTCTTTACCAGCCTAACCCGCAGTTTCCTGATAACAGGTATTACGATTTGTATGACATGATGAAGAATTGGGTGGGTAGTGATGATCCATCAAAAATGTATGACAGAGGTGATGGTGATATCGTTAATACTTTTCCTGTACACAAAGTTGCTGTGCCTGTTGATAAAGCGCTTGTGCATGCTAATGGAACAGTAAATGCTGATGATAAATTGGTGGATGCATTGCGTTTTCAATTGCCGGATAAAAATTTATTATTGAAAAACGATCTGGCAATACTCAACATTATTGCTGCCAATAAATGGAAGCGGCCAATATATTTCACCATGCCTTACACAAGTCTTGGCTTTGGTAAATATTTGCGCCGTGATGGCTTGGCTTACAGATTGGTGCCTGTTGAAAATCCAACTGTAAACTCAGGTAGAATGTATGATCTTGTTATGGATCGAAAGAAGTGGAGTTACGGCAATGCACAATTAAGCAATGTTTATTATGATGAGATCAACCGTACACAATTGCTGAGCATACGTAATGCTGATCTTGATCTTGCCTTTGATCTGATTGCTAAAAACAATTTGGCTGAAGCGAGAAATGTTTTGGAGCATGATGATAAAATGATACTGGAAAAAAACATGCCTTATGGAATGACTTCAACCAACAATAATCACAATCGGATATCGCTTGGTTTTCTCGAAGCCTGTTATCGTTGCGGCGACACAAAGCTTGCTGCAAAAGTTACTGCTTCGGTTCAGAAAGATTTAGTGCAGCAACGACGATATTATCAATCATTGGATGATGATAAAAAAGCAAATATGCAATATGAAATTTCAACAAATGAAAACCTGATACAATTGTTGGATCAACTCAATAAAACTTATGTAAGAAAGAATGTGTTGGAGTAACAACTAAATTTAAAAAAATCTTTAGCAAAAAATTACTAATCATTTTAGTAGTTTCGCTACATGTTTTATATTGCTGATTTACACACGCATTCAAAATATGCTGCAGCTACAAGCCCGTCGTTATGTTTGGAAACATTATATCAATGGGCATTAATAAAAGGTATTGATGTAGTAAGTACCGGCGACTTTACACATCCTGCATGGATAAAGGAATTGCAGGAAAAATTAAAGCCTGCAGACAATGGATTGTATACATTGAAAGAATTACCATCAACAGATGTATTGCATGGTATAAAACCGCAAAGCAGAATAGTTTACTTCTGTTTGTCTGTTGAAGTAAGCTGCGAATATGTTGTAAACAATAGAAAGTACAGAACCCATCAATTGATTTATGCAAAGAATTTTGAAACTGTACATCGCATCAATAAAATTTTATCAAAGTATGGCAACTTAAGTGCAGATGGCAGACCAACATTGCATTTACAATCTCATGAATTGTTCAAACTGATTTTAAATATACCCGGTGCTCATTTTGTGCCGGCGCATATATGGACGCCATGGTGTTCCTCTATCGGCGCAATGGAAGGACATACATCTTTGCAGGATTGTTTTAAAGATGTAACGCATGAATTGTTTGCCGTTGAAACAAGTCTTTCTGCTGATCCATTAATGTGCCGCCGTTATGATGCATTGGATCATCTTGCATTAATTTCAAATTCCGATGCGCATTCTCCACGCAATCTCGGTCGCGAAGTGAATTTGTTAGATACGGAATTAAGTTATGACAGCATATTCAATGCATTTAAAACAAAACAAGGCTTTTTGGGTACGTATGAATATTTTCCACAGAAAGGTAAATGTTATAATGACGGACATCGTAAATGCAAGGTGTCTTTGAGTGTTGATGAAGTAAGTGACAATATTTGTTGTGTGTGTGGAAAGCCGTTGACAATTGGGGTTGCGCATCGTGTTGAGCAATTGGCTAACCGTAATATAACTGAAGCAAAAGAAAATATTCAGTCGTTTAAATATGTATTACCGTTGCCTGAAATATTTGCTGAGCTATGTAGTATTAAAGCAGAAAACCCTTTGGAAACAAAAAGTGTAATACAATCTTACTCAAAAGCTATTTCTTTTTTTGGCAATGAATTCAATATTTTACACCATGTTCCATTAGAAGATATTCAACGTTATCATTCAAAATTATCTATTGCCATTGAACGGCTTCGCATTAATCAAAAACATTTTACAGCAGGTTATGATGGCGAGTATGGCCACATTTATTTTTTTAATAAAGAAGAATTGCAGGCAAAACCAGCACAAATGGCATTGTTCTGAAATGTATTTAAAATATGATTTTAACTGAACTAATTTATTCGTGCATTTGATCAAAGCGTGAAAAAAATTTTTTTAACACACACAAAAAAATTAGTTTACAAAAACAAACAGTATGAACGAAGAAAACAAGGCTTCAGGCGCTACACGTAAAACAGCAATTGTAACAGGTGCATCCGGTAATCTTGGGCAGGCAGTTATAAAAAAATTTATTGCCGAAGGATATTTTGTTGTTGGAACTATTGTTCCAAATGATCCCGTGCCGATAGATTTTCCTGCGGATAAATTTGAAAAAGTAGTAGTGGATTTAATGAATGAAGACGACTCGCAAAAATTTATTGAGTCGGTTGTAACCAAACACGGAAGCATTGATGCAGCTATTCTTACGGTTGGCGGGTTTGTGATGGGAAAAATTGCAGACACAAAAACGGCTGACATTTTAAAACAATACAAGCTGAATTTTGAGACAGCTTACAACGTTGCACGCCCGGCATTTATACAAATGGTAAAACAGAACAGCGGAAGAATTTTTATTATTGGTTCCAAACCAGGACTTGATGCAAGAAATGGGAAAGGTATGGTGGCTTATGGTTTGGCAAAATCTTTAATCTTTCGTTTGGCTGAACTAATGAATGATGAAGCGAAAGGAAAAAATGTGGTAACCAGTGTTATTGTGCCGAGCACCATCGATACCCCGCAAAACCGCAAAGCTATGCCTGACGCTAACTTTGATAATTGGGTTAAACCGGAATCAATTGCTGATGTAATTTACTGGCATTGTACAGATGAGGCTTTAGTAGTTCGTGAGCCTGTAATAAAAGTGTACAACAATGCATAGATTTAAAATGTGAAAAGCCCGGAATTGACCGGACTTTATTTTTTGTCGGGATGACTGGATTCGAACCAGCGTTAATTTCTCCTCTGAATGCATTATATTTTTAGTATTAGGTGTAAGCATAGGTGAAACTTCTTTATAGTGCTGTCAATAACCCTTTCAATCAATATTAAGGGTTTCATTGTTTAGTTTTTCAATCAATTCAAATCCTAAGTACCCATTTCTGTATCGGGCAAATGCCATTTTATGAGCTTCATCTTTTGTCCATCTTTTAGTTGATCTGAAATATTTTTGACTGTATTCATTTATTTGAGTCTGAAGTTGTTTTGAGGATAAGTCAAAATTATCATAAATGGTGGAACCAAAATTATTTAAGAATGAAACAAGATTGTTCTGGCTGTTCAAAATTTGTTCTTCTGTCAATCTCAAAACAATCCAACCATTATCTACAAAATATTTATCCCTTTTCTCATCTCCGCAGTTGATAAAATGAATTGGCTCTCCAGTTGTATAATATAATCAGTCAATTTATGAACACTTTGATGAACAGTGGCGTTGTATTCATCAGCAGCATTTGAGAAAAATAGTTTAGCATTTTTTCCCAAGTTTAAAATATCAAACGAATCTACATTTACAATCTCGGTATAAACTATACTGCTATCATCATAAGGAAGACAGCCAGAACGAGTTTGAGCATTACTCGATAAAATAAATGATAAAATAAATAAAATACCAGTTACACATGCTTTCATAAGCAGTATTTAATCAGCTAATCTAACAATATCTTCAATGCTCATAAATATTTCTGCTATATCTGCCCTCATTGAGGGAGATATTCTTAATGTTTTATGCTGCTTTACAAAATTGTAATAAACAAAATGCAATGCAATTGCATAGCGATAATTATCTATTTTTTACTTAAAGCGTATAACAAAAAAAATTTTCATTAGGACAATCTGCTTTTTTACTTGTCGCGTAATTTGAATAACCTGCCACCCCCACTTAAATGAAAAATTTTCATTGTTGTATTTGATGATAAATCTATCACCTATAGCTATCATTTTCTCGATTTCTTCTCAAAAATAAAGACTCCTTAAAGATATTTTCGTCGTCTGCCTCTAACGTTCCAAAGGCACTCACAAGAATTCCTAACGCATTAAAAATAATTTTAAATCGCAAACTAATTTATTTTAAAAAAAGAGTATGAAAGAAAGTAAAATCGAGTGGACTGATTCCACGGTGAATTTTTGGATGGGATGTAACAAGATAAGTACAGGATGCAAATATTGTTACATGTACAGGATGATGGAAAAAGATGGAAAAAGTGGCAATTCAATTCAGCGAGTTGGATATGAAACATTTTACAAAGCATATGATTGGAAAAAGCCAAGGAGGATTTTTACTTGCTCCATGTCAGATTTTTTCCTGGCAGAAGCAGATGAATGGCGAAAAGACGCGTGGAAGTTGATCAAGCAAACACCACAACATCAATGGCAGATTCTTACAAAAAGGCCTGAGCGCATACAAAAGTGCCTGCCAGATGATTGGGGTAGCGGCTATAATAATGTATGGATAGGGGTATCGATAGAAAATCAGGCTTATTTACACAGGGCAGAAATACTATCTAAAATTCCTGCCCATATGAGGTTTGTCAGTGCAGAGCCGTTAATTGGCGAAATTGATTTTGCTGCTGCAGGCAAAGAAAGTATTCTACAACATATTCATTGGTGCATCATCGGTGGTGAAAGTGGTAATGATTTTGGCAAATATCGCTATCGGGAATGCAAAATAGAGTGGATTGAAAAGCTAATGGCAGAAATGAAGGCTAACGACGTAAAGGTGTTTGTAAAACAACTTGGCACATTCCAGAAAGAAGAGCTTCACCTGAAAGATTCTCATGCAGGTGATATGAGTGAATGGGCACAGCATCTGCAGGTTCGGGAGTATCCTGATACACACAACAATTGTTTAAATAACATCAACGTAAAAGAAAAAGTAATTATAGTATGACCAATAATATAATAAAACACAGGCCTATATTGGATGGCAAGCAAGTATACCTGTTGCAGACTGCACAGTTAAATAAAAATAGTGATAGTCAAATCAAAATACCAAGCAGAAATTTTCAACCGCTTGCAATAAAGACGCACAAACCACAGCATTCCCAATTATCGCATGAAGAGGTGTTGAATTTGTTGCTGGCAAAAGTTCAGAAAATTAATTTCAGAAAAAAATGTGGATTACAGCCAGGGCAGGAATTAGTAAAAAAACATTTAATAATAACATCCATTGAAGAAATTTTGAGGAAAGCTGATGTATCAAACTGTTCGATATGTACAAAAAATGGATTGGCTTATGTTTACAATGGAGCATATTGGAAAACTACACCGGAAGAAGAACTTTCAAATTTCCTTGGCCAGGCCGCAGAAAAATTAGGGGTGCCGAAGTATGATGCCCACTACTATGAGTTTCGAAGCCAATTAGTAAAACAATTTTTTTCGACTTCATCTATTCAGCGTATTGTCGACACTACTGACAAAGTACTTGTAAATCTTCAAAATGGTACATTTTCCGTTAATTCAGAGCAGCAATGTTTAAAGAAATTCGATAAAGGTGATTTTCTAAGATACCAGTTGCCATTTGAATTTAATGAGAATGCTACCGCACCTCAGTTTGAAAAATATCTAAATGAAGTTTTACCTGATAAGAGTCAGCAAAATGTATTGGCAGAATTTATAGGCTATATTTTTATAAAGCAATCCGTATTAAAGCTGGAAAAAGCTTTAATTCTTTGCGGAACGGGTGCAAACGGAAAAAGTGTCTTTTTTGATATTATAACACATTTATTAGGTACGCAAAATGTTAGCAATTATAGTCTGCAATCTTTAACGAATGAAACGGGCTATCAACGCGCTCAAATTTCAGGTAAGCTTCTCAATTATGCTTCAGAAATTTCGCCAAGTATGGATTCCACTATTTTTAAACAATTGGTGAGTGGAGAACCGGTAGAAGCGAGATTGCCGTATAAAGACCCTTTCATTATTGAACATTATGCCAAATTAATGTTTAATACAAACCATCTTCCTAAAGACGTTGAGCAGAATGAAGCATTTTTCAGACGGTTTATTATCATTCCTTTTGAAGTAACAATCCCTGACAATGAAAGAGATCCTGAGCTGGCAAGAAAGATAATCAGTCAAGAGTTGCCTGGTGTTCTTAATTGGGTACTTCAGGGCTTAAATCGGCTATTGCAACAGAAGGGGTTTACAAAATCAGAAAAAGTTAACGCCGCAATTGAAGAATACAAAAAGCAATCAGATTCGGTTACGTTATTTTTAGAAGAAGATGGATATATAATAGACGTAAGCGAAGAAATATCTTTAAAAGATATGTATTTGAAGTATTTTGATTATTGTAAAACTTATAGACACAAAGCCCGCGCATCGAAAACGTTTAGTTCGCGCTTACGACAACTGGGTTATAAATTGGAGAGAAAACGTGACGGTAACGTAGTAGGCGCTAAAAAAATATCCTTTAATGAAGTTTTACAACCGTCTCCTGATACAGAAACGTCGGATGCAAATGAAAAGAAGGACTTGAGCATTATAAATAAATAATTTTTTTTAAATGGGGCGGGATTAACCGCCCTAAAATATGTTTAAACAATGGATGATTTTAATGATTATACGCCCAAGGAGGCAGTTGAAGAAATCGAAAGCAGAACAGGAATAAAAGTTGGAAGAAAGATTCTTTACAGCATTTTAAGAATGAAAAATATTATCAGTGATAATTATAGTGTAATAGATAAAGATGAATATGGCAAATATTTCTATTTCAAAATTGTAAAAAAGGCACGTATCACTTTTACGTTAATGCCAGAATCGCCAAAATTATTTGTCACAGAACGCGGAATTAAATATGTTATATCCAACATACAAGAATGGCTAAAAGAACATAATGCAAAACCAAAGAAAAAAAGAGGAAAAAAAATAAACTATGTGTTTGAAGGATAAAAGCATAGAAGATGCTTTTTTAATCGCCGTCTATTTTATCAAAATAAAATATTTGTTTAAGCCCATTTAATGATAAAGTAGCCGCATCGTGAAAAAAAAATTTCGTTCTGGCAACCGTGAAGGAAGTGAAGGAAATGTAGTAAGAAAAGAAACATTTTATTTTTTAGGGCAGTTTATCTGCCCTTTTTTATTCAAATACTGAAATCAAATCATAATTAATTATGAGGTATCGGAATATCTGTAAATAACCAGATGCATTAATATCGTTCCCATCTGGAAGAAATAACCAGTAGTATAAAACAAACCAAATTTCCATTGAAATGCAATGATGCTCATTACACTCAAATACAAAAAATAGAATACGGAACTGCTAATCTTACTATATTCTACTTATCATTACTTGCGCAGGCTTTAGAGGTTACAATTTTTGATTTACTGCCGAAATAATATTAAGGCGACACTGTTGGAAACTTCTGTTGGGTAGAACAAATTTGAAACGGACGCAGACAAGATTCTTTAACCAATTGTTTGGCCTTTCCTGACCTTTCCAGAGGTCGTAAAATAATGTTGCCAGCGCCTTTGTTGTATAAAGCCATTTTATTTTATTCGTCGATGAAGTTTCTTGTGAGGAGGAAGTATTAGTAACTGCTTTAAACCGTAGTTCAACATCTGCTATTACCTGATTTAAATCAGTTGAAAAAAATGGGTAGGCTTTAAGTTTATCGGCTAGTTTGGTTACATAGAATTCAATCTCTGGCTTCAAATTTTTCCAATACTCCTGTCTTTCATTAATCGGCTTTATTGATGCAATTTCTTTATAAATTTTGTCAAATAATATTGTGCTTTTAAAATGCGAAACGCCTTTATCGTAATTATCCTGAGTAGCTGGTAAACCCCGATGCACGCAGTATTCTACAATATCTCCTTCCCCCTCATAAATTATAAAATCAGTGAATCCTGAAGCCAGTATACCAGCACCATGCCTTAACAATTCAGAGTAAAAAGAAAGTAAATCATCATTTTTGTTAGAGTTGATGTCAGAATCCATAATTACTTTTTCACTAAAATAATAAATCACTTTTATAATTAATTATAGGATAACCGGAGGTATTAAAGGATTGGGATATTTGAAAGAAGAACGAAGTATTGAAAATATTATAGTTTTGATGGCAAATGCACAAGTCGTATTTCAAGCTACCTATAACCGAAACTTAATGCCAAATTGTAAAAGAACCTATGCCTGCGAAAGATGCCCAACACGTTTTGCTTAAATTTGAAGCATGCTGAAGAACAAAATGACTGCTTATAAATATATATTGGGTGACTCTCTTAAGAAGCTAAAGGTATTTAAGGATGGCAAATTCAAATTGATTATTACCTCACCTCCATATAATGTTGGTAAAGAATATGAAGTCAAAAAATCAATTGAAAATTATCTTATTGAACAAAATGCAATTATAAAGGAGTTAATTAGAACGCTCCACCCTTCAGGTAGCATTTGTTGGCAGGTCGGTAATTTTATTGACAAAGGAGAAGTTTTTCCACTTGATATATTTTATTACAATATTTTTAAAACTCATGGCCTTAAACTAAGGAATAGAATAATTTGGCAATTTGGTCATGGCCTTCATTCTTCAAAAAGATTTTCGGGCAGATATGAAACCATATTATGGTTTACAAAAGGCGATGATTATACATTTAATTTGGATTCAGTTCGAGTTCCGTCAAAATATCCAGGGAAAAAATATTTTAAAGGACCTAAAAAAGGAGAATTTTCAAGTAACCCCAGTGGCAAAAATCCTTCTGACATTTGGGAAATTGTTTTAAATGATTGGGAAAAGGAGATATGGAATATCCCAAATGTAAAAGCAAATCATATTGAAAAGTCTGAACATCCTTGCCAATATCCAATTGAATTAGTTGAAAGGTGTTTGCTTGCATTGACAAACGAAAATGACTGGATTTTAGACCCCTTTGCAGGTGTGGGATCTACAATTTTAGCCGCATTAAAAAATAATAGAAATGTAGTTGGGATTGAAAAAGTAAAAAAATATAAAGAAATAGGCATTGCCCGAATAAAGGAACTAGAAAATGGACTATTAAAATTTCGTCCCTTAGAAAAACCCATATACGATCATACACAATCAAAACTTTCTATTAGACCCATTCATAAAAATGAAAATAGTAAATCAATATAATCATCATAAAGGGTTAGAACGTATTCAAACTAAAGATGGAATATTTAAGGAAATTAAAGATGCTTTAAATAATAATGATATAAAGTTCGGCACTACTCCACCAAATCAAATCAAAGCAGAAACAAATGAACGATTTAATCAAAATGGATGGGCAGATAAAGTAAAAGTTGGCACCTCAAACTTGACAATTAATTTTTTAAAAAAGAAAGTAGGAATATGCTTTCAAATAGGCAATGTTGCAAGAACTTATGCTGATATTTTAAAATTGAGTCAGTTAAATAAAAAAGGAATTATTGATGTTGGAATAATGATCGTTCCACAAAAAAATGAATCAAAATTAATGGGAGCCAATTATGCCCAATACGAACGCCTAGTTAAAGATTTGGCACAATTTAAAGAAATCATTCCAACCCCAATAATTGTAATCGGACTTTCAAACTAAAACATATGAAATCAAGAGAACAGCGAATTGAAAATAT
>JABDAV010000097.1:0-501 GCA_013289015.1 Bacteroidota bacterium
TGGCCATGGCGCATTCGGCATCATTACAAAAGCAGTATGGTGCAATTATTTTGGTGTGTTTGGCATTGGTCATGATACGGCTTACACACTGATGCCTTATGTTGGAACATTTGATATTTGCATGGGCCTGCTCATCCTGTTCTACCCGTTAAGAATTATTTTCGGATGGCTGGTTGTGTGGGGTTTTATAACAGCCATGTTGAGGCCATTATCAGGAGAACCTTTTGCAGAATTGATTGAACGCGCAGGCAACTACGGTGCACCGCTTGCATTGTTGTTACTTACATACAGCAAAGAAAATAAATGGCTGAAGCCTGTTAAAGTAAGCGATATCAATTTCAATGAAGCAACTATTAAGCATGTTAAGTGGTGTTTGCGTGTTGTGGTTTTTTTATTATTGCTGGGCCATGGATGGTTGAACCTCATCGAAAAAAAATCTCTGCTTGATGAATATCATTCATTAGGATTCCCAAATGCTGCAACCGCTGCGCATGTGATCGG
>JABDAV010000097.1:511-13697 GCA_013289015.1 Bacteroidota bacterium
ATACTTGCAGCAGTTTCAGCATTGATAAAACCTGTTCATTCAGTATTGCTCATATTTTTTATCTGGAAAGTTACCAGCGAATTGTTTTATCCGCACTGGGAAATATTTGAATTTATTGAACGTGGCGGAAGCTACGGCGCCATACTCGCTTTATGGTATTTAACAAGCGCATCGCAGCATTATTCTTTTATAAAAAATGGAAACGGATCAGCAGCTATGCTTTCACATTAGCTGTAATCCTATTAATTGAAGTGATAAAATTTAATTCCAATTGGTTATGAAATGCAGGGGCATTCTTTTTTTTATATTGATTTGTGCAGGCTTACATACAAAGGCACAACGGGATTCTATTCCAACCAGATTACTTGATACAGTTACCGTAAATACTATTTTAAAGAGCAATTATTACCTCGCAACAACAGAAGGTGTAAATGTTTTTGCAGGCAAAAAAACAAATGTGTTGTATGATGCAACGATGGAAGGCAATCTTGCTGCTAATGTTCAACGTACTGCATTTGCAAAAATTCCGGGTTTAAGAATGTGGGAAATGGATGGCGCCGGAATACAGTTGAATTTGGGAACGCGCGGCACAGATGCGCATCGTTGCATTGAAATGAACATGCGCCAAAATGGTTACGTTACCAACTCTGATATTTTTGGTTATCCTGAAGATCATTACACCATTCCGCTGGAAGCGATACAGGAAGTGCAGTATGTGCGCGGTTCTTCCGCATTGCAGTTTGGTCCGCAGTTTGGCGGCATGATGAATTTTGTTTTGAAAAAGGGGGATAGTACAAAACCATTTGCAATAGAAAGTGATCAAACAGCAGGCGGTTATAATTTTTTCAATTCGTATAATGCCGAGGGCGGTACATCAGGTAAAATAAGTTATTATGCATATTACGATTACCGCAGCGGTGATGGCTGGCGCGATGCTGCGAAATTTAATTATCATGCGTATCATGTAAACTTTCAATATAACTTCAACAGCAAAGGCAGTATAGCATTCCAGTTTTCAAGAATGGATTATGTACAACAGATCGCCGGCGGTCTGGATGATGCACAGTTTAATGCAAACAGTAAACAGGCAACGCGCACAAGAAATTATTTTCAGCCTGAAATAAATATTCCTGCAGTCCTCTTCAATTATAATTTTTCTGCGCAAACGCGTTTGCAGGTTGAATCGTATATGGTAATTGGTCAACGCAACAGCGTGCAGTTCATCAATGCGCCCAACATAAAAGATACTTTCAACACGGCTACCGGTTCCTATAATCCGAGGCAGGTTGACAGGGATTATTACAGCGGATTTACAACGGAAGCAAGGTTATTACATAATTATAATCTTGGCAATCGTATCAGCACATTATCTGCGGGCGTTCGTTATTCTGATGAAGATACAAAACGTAAGCAAAAAGGTGTTGGCACAACAGGCAGCGATTTTGATCTTTCACTTACCAACCCTTATGGAATTGATCTCGATCTTCATACAACCAATTATGCAGCATTTGCTGAAAACATTTTTACTGTTACCAACAAACTTTTAATTGTTCCGGGTATTCGTTATGAGATCATCAACTCATCTATGGATGGTGTGATAAATAATGCAACCGATAAAGTTGCATATAAACAAAACAGGAGCTTTCCTTTAGCGGGTTTGGGTTTGCAATATCAAACCACAAGAACAATACAATTGTATGCAAATGTTTCGCAGGCTTACCGCCCGTATTTATATGCGAACATTACACCTGCAACACAGTTAGATAAAATTGATCCAAACTTAAAAGACAGTAAAGGTTATGATGTTGACCTTGGTTTGCGCGGAAGCATCAATAAAGTATTTCGTTTTGATATCAATCCTTATTATTTGTTTTATGGCGACCGTGTTGGATTGTTATCATTTACCGGCACTGATAATGCAACACATTTACTCACAACAAACATTGGCAATTCTGTTGCAAAAGGCGTGGAAGCGTATACAGAAATGATCGTATGGAAACAAGGCTATACATCATTTGTTTCAGTGTTTAATTCGCTTGCATATAATCATGCTCGGTATACAAGTGGTGAGATGAATAAAGCCGGCGTGAATACAAATATAAAAGGTAATTATGTAGAGAACTCACCTGACTGGATCGAGAAAGCGGGCGTTAGTTTTCAATATAAAAACCTAAACACAGGTTTTCAATATAGTTATACCAGCAAATGCTATAACGACGCATTGAATACCGTTAGCAGTATAGATGGAGTTACCGGTTTAATTCCTGCATACCATGTGTGGGACTGGAGCTTTAACTGGCAAATTTTAAAACAGTTAGGGCTGTCTGCAGGCGTTAATAATTTCACCAATGAAAAATATTTTAATCGCAGGATAACAATGTATCCCGGCCCGGGAATTTTACCCGCTGACGGAAGAACATTTTATGTAACAGCCAAAATAAAGATTTAGTTTTTGTCTCATAATACAAGCAGTAACGGGATGCGTTTTTACGCGTCCCTTTTTTATGTAAGGCAACGTGAGTTCAGGTTAAGTATACAGTTATCCTGAAAAGATTTAATTTGAATAACCCCGCAAGCGCTGCGGGTAAAAAATGAATAAACAACACTAAACCCTGCGGGGGCTCAATTGATTAATCACGATTTTATCCTCCGGTTACATCGAAGGCTATTTATATTAAAGCCTTTCAGGCTTAAACCGAACTCATGTTAAAGCGGCTTCACACAATACACCTGACTGCTGTTTACCGTGAATTTGACAGGGATTTAGCAGCCATTTAGTTAATCAGTGTCTCTATAATAGATAAGAAAAAATAAAAGAATTTTATAGCTATATGCAGCTGTTTGAGAATAGGATGTTATGGTATGTAAAATAATTATAAACCCCGGGATGGCAAAATAAAATAAAAAGCAGTCGCAGCGAAAAACAGATGATGTTGTGCATGTGAACAGCTTTACGTATGGGAGCAAATCCTGTAAAGCTTCATCTGATTACATAAAACAAAAACAGCGAAGCATTAAGCCTCGCTGTATAACATTAAAAGATAACTGCTGCTATAATGTTGCCATATCTATTACAAACCTGTACCGTACGTCGCCTTTAACCATTCTTGCGTAAGAAGCGGTGATATCTTTTATGTCAATCAATTCTATGTCTGAAACAATACCATGTTCTGCACAGAAATCAAGCATTTCCTGTGTTTCGGGTATGCCGCCGATGCCTGAACCTCCTACACTTTTACGCCCGCCCAATAAAGAGAATGCATGTATTGTTATCGGTTCTGTCGGAACACCTACACAAATATGTATGCCGTTTGTTTTAAGTAATGATAAATACATATTCATATCATGATTTGCAGAAACGGTATCCAAAATAAAATCGAATGACCCCTTTACCGCTTTCAGTTGCTCCGGGTCTGATGTAACCACAAAATGATGTGCACCCAGTTCTTTTGCTGCTTTTTCTTTGGATGGCGATGTACTTAACACGGTAACTTCGGCGCCAAAAGCAACACCGAATTTTACGCCCATGTGACCTAAACCACCAAGGCCCAGCACAGCCAGCTTATGGCCTTTGCCTACTTTCCAGAAACGTAGTGGTGAATAAGTAGTAATACCCGCACAAAGCAATGGCGCTGTTGCGGCAAGATCTAATTTGTCTGAAATGTGCAATGCAAATTCTTCCCGCACAACAATGTTGTTTGAATAACCACCGTAAGTTGGCACACCGCTTCTGTCGAGGTTGTTATAAGTTTGCGTGCTGCCCTCCAGGCAATATTGTTCAAGGCCCTGTGTACAATTTTCACAATGCTGGCAGGAGTCAACCATACAGCCAACACCAGCTAATTCACCTACTTTAAAGTTTTTTACATGGTCGCCCACTTTAATAATGCGGCCAACAATTTCATGGCCCGGCACCATCGGGAAAATACCCGGGAACCATTCATTTTTTATCTGGTGCAGGTCTGAGTGACAAACACCGCAGTATGTTATTTCTATCTGAACATCGTGCGCACCCACTTCACGGCGTTCAAAATTCCATGGGGCAAGGTCTGTTGCGGCATCCTGTGCCGCATATCCTTTTGACTGAATCATAATTGTAATAATTAATGAACAGCAAAATTATCAGCGCAGGCTGATTGGGCGGCTAAAGCTTTCAAAGTAAAAATTATACTTTTCAAAGTGTTTTGCGAAAAGCCAATGGTGTAATGCCGGAATGTTTCTTAAAGAAATTATTGAAGTAAGAAGCATATTCAAACCCAAGACTGTAGGCAATTTCGGCAACACTCCAGGTTGTATGCGCCAATAAAGATTTTGCCTCTTTTAATAAGCGTTCGTTGATATGTGTTGTAGTTGACTTCCCGGTAACATCATGCACCGCGGCATTTAAGTGATTTACATGAATAGCCATGCGGTCTGCATAATCACTGGCTTTTTTTAAGGCAGTTTCATGCTGTTGCGATTCAACCGGGAATTGATTATCCAATAATGCTAAAAACAATTTGGTGATCCTTGTTGCTGCATTCACAGGTACTGTATAAGCATTGGCCGGCTGCATCTTTATGGCTTCATGTACAACAAGCGAAAGCTGGTTGCGTATCAATTCATATTTATGAATATAATCGCTGTCAATCTCCTGCCGCATACGAATGAATATGGCGGTTAAATAATGCAGTTGTTCTTCATTCAGAAAATAAACAGGCTCACCGCCAACTTTATATAAAACGGAATCTTTAAGGCTTTCTGTTTTTATGCCTGATTGTAAAAAACCTTCTGTGAACACACAAAAATGGCCGGATATTTCAACCGTGCCTTCCACAGGATCCCAGGAATAGGGAACAATGCGGTTGGTAAATACCAATGCGGGCTTTGTGACAGGATAACTCCTGTTAGCATAATTCAATTCGCTTTCACCTTCTAATAACAAGGTTACTTTAAAAAAATCGCGCCTGTTATAAGAAGACAGAGAGCAACGCGCTTCACTAATGGTGGCTACTTTAACCTGTGTATTCTCAGCACCTGAATGGTTGAATTCAAAAGCCGGTTTTTCACTTGCCCTTGTTTGTAACATCGGGCAAAATTAATGGTTTCAAAGAAAGAAGTATAACCCTGCACATGTAGTGTTCTTTTTAGCGGTTGAGCGTTGATGTTGCAAATAAAAAACCACAAGCGCTTACATGTCATTTTGGTCTTACTCGTTTAAGTTTTTAGAATTAATCAACAAGATTGCACGTCTTTCCCGCGAAAGCGGGAATCTCATCATCAAAATACATAGAACTCAATTATCAGATGCCCAATCATGTTGGGCAAGACGTTCGAAGTGGTTGAGTTTTTCTCTTACTTTTTTAAATTTCTTAGAATTAACCAACATCCATCCCTGGCCTTTTAAACAAATCATATTCGGCCTTCTGAACAAACCTCTATAGTTGTAAGTAGCCGACATTTGCATCATTAATTACAAAAAAAAATGCTGATGCAAGCGAAAATAGTAAGTGAACAACACCCGGTCAACTCAGGTTTTGATGCTGCTACAACAGCAGCAGAAATTATAAAAGGAATCGATCTTACAGGAAAGAATGCGATTGTTACTGGTGGTTATTCCGGTTTGGGTTTGGAAACAGTGAGAGTGTTAGTAAATGCAGGCGCAAAAGTTATTGTACCAACAAGAGATATTGACAGAGCAAAACAGGCTTTAAACAATATTGATGTAGAAATTGAAACTATGGACCTGCTTGATCCAACATCAATCAATGCTTTTGCAGAAAAGTTTTTAGCAACCAATCAGCCATTACACCTGTTGATCAACAGCGCTGGCATTATGGCAAACCCTTTTACAAAAGATGCCCGCGGTTATGAAAGCCAGTTTGCTACCAATCATCTTGGACATTTCCAGTTAACCGCGAAACTTTGGCCCGCATTGCTGAAAGCAAACGGAGCAAGAGTTGTTTCTGTATCATCATGGGGACATCATTTTTCACCCATCGTGTTTGATGACATTATGTTTGAACACCGTGGCTATGAACGATTCAAAGCGTATGGCCAATCTAAAACAGCCAATATTTTATTCGCCCTTGAAATTGATAAGCGTGGCAAAGAGAATAAGGTGCGTGCATTCTCCGTGCACCCGGGTGGTATTGTCGGAACCGGTTTGGATAAACACATCAGCAGGGAAGAACTTAAAAACGCAGGTGTGCTGAATGAAAACGGGGAACCAATCCGCGATACAGCAAAGAACTTAAAAACAGTAGAACAGGGTGCTGCAACAATTGTATGGTGTGCTGTTAGCAATCAACTGGATAATATTGGCGGCGTGTATTGCGAGAACTGTGATGTAGCTGTAATTGATGATGAAGAACAGAGAACATGGAAACTCGGCGATTCAAGAGAACTCAACAAAGGTGTTCGTCCTTATGCCATCGATGAAGATAACGCAGCGCATTTATGGGATGTAAGCGAACAATTGACCAACACAAAATTTAGTATATAAAACATGAGTTCGGGTTTAGCATAAGTAATCCTGGAAGGATTTAATTTGAATAACCCCGTAAGAATTGCGGGGTAAAAACGGGTAAACAACATCGAACCCTGCAAGGGTTCAATTGATTGATTACGATTTTATCCTCCGATTGCATCGAAGGCTATTCATAGTAAAGCCTTACAGGCTTAAACCGAAGTCACATATATAAAATATCAAACATTATGTCTTTAGCATCATACAGAACATTAGGAAGATCAGGATTAAGAGTAAGCCCTTTATGTCTTGGCGCAATGACCTTTGGCGAAGATTGGGGCTGGGGTGCCGGTGTTGATGAATCAACAAACATGATCAACAGTTATGTGGAACAGGGTGGAAATTTTATTGATACGGCAAACATTTACACCAACAATCATTCAGAAAAAATTATTGGGGATGTGATGGCGGATAATTCATCATTAAGAACGCAACTGGTACTGGCAACAAAGTTTGCGAACAATGTTTTCCCGGGCAATCCTAACACAGGTGGCACAGGAACAAAATCACTTATCACCAATCTTGAACATTCGTTAAGAAGATTGCAGACAGATTACATTGACCTGTACTGGATACATTCATGGGATTTTTTAACACCGGTGGAAGAAACCATGCGTGCACTGGACAATGCAGTAAAGAGTGGAAAGGTGCGATACATTGGCATAAGCGACGCGCCTGCATGGAAGGTTGCACAGGCAAACACAATGGCATGGTTTAAAGACTGGACGCCGTTCATCGGTTTGCAAATTGAATACTCGTTATTACAAAGAACAGTTGAAGATGAATTGGTGCCAATGGCATTGGAATTGGGTTTGGGCGTTACACCATGGTCGCCGTTAAAGGGTGGGTTGTTATCGGGCAAATACAATCGCTCCAATAATGGAAAAGTTAATGGCAGCCGCATGGAAGCAAGAGGTGGTAATGTTTCCTTATCTGAAAAGCAATTGGCTATTATTGATGGGCTGGAACGCATCGCACAAACACATAATACAACGCCCGCAGCTATTGCATTGGCGTGGGTGATGGGCAAGCCAGGTGTAACATCAACCATTATTGGCGTTAGAAATGTGAAGCAGTTACAGGATAATATTGCTGCAACAGATGCACATCTATCTGCTGATGAAACAGCATCGTTAGATAAACTTTCCACACCGCCGTTAACCTTTCTTGCAGAATATAAAGACCTGATCCCCATGATACAACATGGAGGCATTGAGATCAATGGCATTAAGCCACCAGCTGCACCTTTTTTAGCGGATATGCAACCAGGTAAGTATTAGGAAAAGTCAGGTAGTTTTGTACTGTAAAAAGATAAACAAGGAATGATAACACATACGCCGCAACCACTTTCAAAAGCGAATATTTTTTTAACCTGTACAGAAGAAAAATATTACAGCAATGAACTGATCGTGGAGAAGAATACATTGATAAGAATGCTATCGGGCGAGATGAAGATCATCCTGCCCGACAGCACTTATGTTGTGGGTGCAGGCGATACTATTTTCTTTCCGCGTAATGAACCGGCAAAGGTTATTAAAGTACCGAAGGATGGAAGGCCTTATAAATCGGTTGCCATTTATTTTACTACGGAAGCCATGCAACAATATTTTTTAAGGCATGACATAAAAACAAAACATTATCAAAATAAGCCGCCTATAAAGTTGATGGATAAGCATCCTTTACTCGAAAGCCTGTTCAATTCTTTATTGCCCTATTTTGAAATGAAAAGCGAATTGCCGTTAAGCATTGCTGACGGTAAAGTGGAGGAAGCTATCTCTATTCTTAAATTAATTGATGAAGACCTGTTCGATGCTATTGGCAATTTTGAAGAACCCGGGAAGATCAATCTTGCCGAGTTTATGGAGAAGAATTACATGTTCAATATGCCTATGGAAAAGTTTGGCTATTTAACCGGCAGAAGCCTTACTACTTTTAAAAGGGATTTTAAAAAAACATTCAATACAACACCACAAAAATGGCTGACACAAAAACGTTTGGAACTGGCATATCACCAGATCAGTGATCTTAACAGGAAACCTGTTGATGTTTGCCATGAAACAGGTTTTGAAAACCTCTCGCATTTTTCTTTTGCATTTAAAAAGCAGTTTGGTGTTTCACCGGCACAGTTGAATAATGCAAAAATTATTCACGCATAATTACCCGGAAGATTACACTTCGCTAAATAAAGTACCTGTGAGATATTCCAGGATCAGACAGTATGAAACAAATTAAATTTTCTATTCTCGACCTGGCACTTGTTTGTGCCGGAAGCACACCCGCTGAAACGCTTAATAAAAGTTTGGCACTTGCACAAAAGGCTGAAGAATTCGGGTACAGCCGTTTCTGGCTGGCTGAGCATCATAATGCTATCAGTATTGCCAGTGCTGCTACGTCAGTATTAATAGGATACATAGCCGGCGGCACAAAAAAGATAAGGGTTGGCTCAGGTGGCATCATGCTTCCCAACCACTCGCCGCTGATTATAGCCGAACAATTTGGAACACTTGGCGCCCTGTATCCAAACAGGATCGACTTGGGGCTGGGGCGTGCTCCCGGTACCGACCAGGAAACGGCGCATGCCATCCGTGCAGACAGGATGCAGTCTGTATACCGCTTCCCGGAAGAAATAGCAGAAATTCAGCAGTACTTTTCCACCGGTAATAATACTGCAAGAGTGAGGGCCTCCGTGGCCGAAGGCATTAATGTGCCTATTTATGTTTTAGGGTCGAGTACCGACAGTGCCCATCTCGCAGCAAAGATGGGTTTACCTTATGCTTTTGCCAGTCACTTTGCCCCAGCCCAACTTCATGAAGCGCTTGGTATTTATCACAATGAATTTAAGCCCTCTGCATTTTTACAGCAGCCTTATACCATGGCGGGTGTGAATGTAATTGTAGCGGATACCGATGAAGCGGCAGCCGGTATATCCACTACATTCATCAGGGTAATTGCAGGTATTTTATCGGGCAGAAGAGAACTGCTGCCTGCGCCTGTACCCATGAACGATGAGTTACGTGAGCTGTCGCAGCACCCGGCAGTACAGCAAATGATGAAATATTCTTTTGTTGGAAATAAAGCAACAGTTAAGCAAAAAACCGAAGCCTTTTTAGCAGAAACAAAAGTAAATGAGTTAATAGTGGTTACTAATATTTACGATGCAGCAGACCGCATACAATCTTATCAAACATTTGCTGAAATTATGAAAGAGGTAAATAAGGAATTGGGAATTTAGGAATAAGGAATGTGAAAGTGCTAATGTTTACTTTCTCATTTTATGTTTTTTATTTCTTATCAATGATCAGGGTACTCACCGGATCTGCGGGTATACCCAATGTTGTTTACTCAAACAGGCATTGCCGCCTGGCAATATTTATGCATCAGGGTTTTGTGATGAAGTAAATACCTGCTACTGCTAACAGGATACCCAGTATTTTATTAAACGTTACGGGCTCATGCAAAAAGATCATTCCGAGAACAGCACCACCTACAATGAACATTCCATATACAGGTACCACAACACTTGCCGGCCCTAATGATAATGCGCGGAACAAAGAAATAACAGCCAACGCCAGTACGATGCCCGTTGCTATACTCCATAACATGGCAGTACTGCGTATAGTTTGTGCAGTGAGGCTTTTAAAATCGCCGCGCACTGCTGTAATGATCCATACAGATGTTACTACTATACTTACTGCAACAGATAAAATAACAAAGCTGCTGAATTTGCCTTCTTTTACTGCAAGCTTTACAAATAACGTTGTAGCGGAATAGCCGCACATACCCAGTAATGCCCAATAAATATAATTCATGTGTTGTGAGTTTGTACATGAAATTACAATGGATTTTCTGTAGCCGCCGGTGTTTGTACCGACCAATTATAAATGAGAAATGAAAAATAAGAATGAGGAATTAGAAAGTCTGGATTAGTCTTCGTTTAACAACAATACTTTCTCATTTTATGTTTCACATTTTTCATTTCTAAATAATGATCAGTGTTCCCGACGAACGAAGTATAACAAAATTGGTTGGTGGGACACCATAACTGTCGGAAGGCTTTTTTATATATTGTTCTATCTTGTTCATTATACTTTTATATTGTTTCTATGAATTGATATTTCGTTTTTAAGAAACTAAGTCTTTTTAATTATGATTGTTACTTTCTTTTGCCTCCCGAAGAATCGGGACAGGTTGATGCAAATGAAAGTAACCAAAGAAAAAATCAAGGATGGCATGATCGCTCCGCGCATCCATCCAAGCCAACGCCTCCCCCTGTGTGCCGGCACTATTAATAGCAGGATCGTTGCGAGGAATAACATTTTCCGGGACTTCTACTTTTCCGATAACATTAATTATAGTGATTGCCCTTGTGCACCGGCCCTCCCTCGCTTTTCAACCAGTGTAATATGTTGGTGATCATTCTTCCGAACAGGTACGGTGAGACACCAACCAACAGGGAAAATATTGAAGCGCAGTCAAAATTTATAAATCCCTGAATCCGCCATCAATGGTAAGGTCAGCGCCGGTCATGTAAGAACTATCATCGGATGCAAGGAATAAAAAACCTTTTGCCATCTCCTCCACAGATGCAGTGCGTTTCAATGCAACCGCACCGGCGAAAAAAGCACTCATGTTGTCTGATACCTCCTGGCTCATTCCTGCTTTTAAAAATATATCCGTATCAACAGAGCCGGGAGATAGGGCATTCACTCTTATTTTCTTTACTGCGAGCTCTGCCGCAAACACTCTCACCAATGCACGTTCTGCTGCCTTTGAAGACACATATACAGAACCGCCTGCAATACCTTTGTCGGCAACGGTTGATGAGGTAACAATAATGGATGCGCCATTATTCAAAAAAGGCAGCGCTTTTTGTACCGTAAAGAATACGCCTTTGTAATTAATACCGGTTATTTCATCAAAGATCTCCTCTGTTACTTCTTCCAGTGATTTAAATAGTACTATGCCGGCATTGGCTACCAGTATATCAATCTTACCAAACCGGTTTTCAACCTGCTGATATAAGGATTCGAAACTGTAAATATTGCTTACATTACTTACCACGCCAAAAGCATTGCTGCCCAGTTCTTTTACCGCTGCATCCAATGTTTCAGCGTTGCGGCCCGTTATAACAACCTTTGCACCTTCGCTTGCAAACAACTTTGCAACGCCTAAACCTATACCGCTGTTACCACCTGTAATAACAGCAACTTTGTTCTTTAATTTTTCTGCCATATTATTATTCATTTTGTACTGCAAAGTTCTTTAGCAATACAAGCCTGAACAATCAACTACATCAATAAATACGGTGAAACTGGTTTAACTTTTTTGCATCATCTTTTTGCGGATGCGGGATAGGAATTGGGTTGTCATACCAAGATAAGATGCAAGCGCATATTGCGGCAAACGTTGTACAGCATGTGGATACTGCTGAACGAATTCATGATAGCGTTCTTCTGCTGTTTGTGTAAGGGATGATATGATGCGCCGCTGATGATAGGCAGCAGTCCTGTCCGCACCAATACGAAAGTAAGTTTCAAAAACATGGTTGCTTTTTTTCAGTTCCTGCTCTTTATTAAACTCCATTTGTGCAACAGTGCTGTCTTCCAAAGCTGCAACGAACATGGTAGCAGGCTTTTGATACAAATAACTGTTGATATCCGAGATATACCAGTCTTCCAGAGCAAACTGGATGGTATGGTCAATGCCATCTTTATCTATAACATAAGAACGGAACGCACCTTCCAGTACCAATGTTCTGTACCGTGCCGTGAATTCGGGTTGAATAATGAACTGTTTCTTTTTTATTTTTTTGATAAGAAATGCATCACTTAATTCAGTAAGCGCTTCGCCTGTTATCTGCGGAACCCGTTTTTGAATATGTTGTTTTAATAAGCTGAGTGCATTTTCTTCTGTCATAACGTGTATGATAATAGTATCAAAATTACCGTTCATGAATGAACGGTGAACTATATCATATACGTTTCTCTATTTGGCCGGTTGCGCACCTACCGGTAACAATAAAGTTTAAAGGCTGAGTTAGCTTAGTTGTGCAATGAGTTGCGCAATACAACCTACAGTTGGCGTATTTGCGTAATATAATTTAGTAAGTTGCAGGTAATATTTGCGTTGTGCGACATGCTATTCGAACACCCCGGCTATTGCATTTTCCTTTAAATTTAACACCTTAACTAACAAATAAAGAATGGACAGCTATCAGATGATTGAAGTTGAAATCGCTAAAAAACACGGAGCAGTTGCCAAGGGGACTAAAAAATCAATCGGAGATTTTTTATTAAATGACAACGTTAAACAACCGGTGAATGTAAAAAGCAACAATTTGGATAAGAAAAACTACTCACCAAATATAATTTCTGCAAAGAGGCTTATTCTGTGGCTGCAACAAGAAGGAAATGAGTTATATTTTATTTTCGTAGATTATAAGGTAACTGCATCAGGGCTTGAGATAATAAAAGATTCAGGTTTAGTTCCAGTTCATAATCTAAGTTGGAATTGTCTTACCATCGAAGCACAAGGTTGGGGCGTTATACAGATGTGCAAATCCCTAGAGATAGATTGGAATCAAGACGTAAAAGGCTTCTTCAAAGGAATGAAAACTGCATACGAAATTTATATGAGTAAAGAAGCGAAAAAAGTGGAAAAAATAAAGAAGATGATTGA